>JBFGNS010000080.1:0-20523 GCA_041574955.1 Thermoanaerobaculia bacterium
GGTGAACATGCCGAGGAAGAAGACGCCGAGCACGATGCCGGTGGTGAAGCCGGCGATGCCGAGGACGCTCGACACCACCGACGCCTGCAGAAGCTGGCCCGAGATGCCGACCGCGATCTGCACCGCGCCGAACACAGCGGTCAGCAGCTTCGCCAGCCGCAGCTTGGCGGCGGGTGAGGGGTCGGTCTTGCGTAGCGGGAAGATCAGGTCGTTGGCGGCGGCGGTGGCGCACGAGTTGAGCGAGCTCGACAGGGTCGACATGGCGGCGGCGAAGATGGCGCCGAGCAGCAGCCCCAGAACGCCGACCGGCATGAAGTCGAGGATGAAGCGCGCAAACACCCGGTCGCCGCGCTCGAACGCCGCCGCCGGCGGGTACAGCTCGTAGAACGCCCACAGCCCGACCCCGATCAGCAGGAAGAGCGCGAACTGGGCGACCACCACGAAGCCGCCCGCCCACACCGCGCGCCGCGCGTCGGCGAGCTTCCTGGCGCACAGGTAGCGCTGGACCATGAGCTGATCGACGCCGTGCGAGCCGAGGGTGATGAACAGGCCGCCGAACAGCCCCGCCCACAGGCCGTACGGCTCGCTCCAGTCGAGGCCGAGCTCGAAGGTGCGCAGCTTGCCGGCGCCGCCGCCCAGCTCGAGCAGCTGCTCCCAGCCGCCGGGCAGCCGGGCGAGCAGCAGCCAGAAGGCGATCAGCGCTCCGCCGATGTAGATGACGAACTGGGCGAGGTCGGTCCACAGCACGGCGCGCATGCCGCCGAGCAGGGTGTAGATGATGGTCGCCACCCCCATCGCCAGCACCGCCCAGTGCAGCGCGATGCCGGTCATCTCCTGCAGCACGATCGCGGAGAGGAACAGCCGCAGCCCATCGGCCAGGCTGCGGGTGAGGATGAACAGCACCGAGGCGACCTGCTTGGTGGCGCCGCCGAAGCGGTGGTGCAGCACCTCGTAGGCGGTGAAGAAGCTGCCCTTGAAGTACTGCGGCAGCATCACGAACGCCACCACGAAGCGCCCGATCAGGAAGCCCAGCGGGATCTGCAGCCAGGTCATGTCCCGCGTGTAGGCGAAGCCCGGGATGCTCAGGAAGGTGACGGTCGACGTCTCGGTGGCGACGATCGAGAACAGGATCACCCACCACGGCAGGTCGCGGCCGGCCACCATGTAGTCGGCGACGTCGCGCGCGCCGCGCCCGATCCACACACCGAGCGCCACCACCCCGGCGAGGTAGAGCGCCAGGATGGAAAGGTCGACCGCGCCGATGCTCATCGCCGGGCGAGGTGGCCGAAGTGGACCAGCCGGATGCCGGCGTCGCGGCAGGCGGCGAGGGCGCCGTCGTCGGTCAGCACCGCTATCTCGTCCTCGCGCTCGGCGGTGTAGCTGCTGTGGCTCCGCAGCGCCTCGTCGACGCGGCCGGGGTGGCACATCAGCTCGGTGACGCCGGGCTCGAGGCCGGCCAGCAGGTCGAGCAGCAGCTCGAGCCGGACGCCGTCGCCGAAGAAGCGCTCGTCGAAGGCGTCGGTCGTGGCGACGCCGCCGGCCGCCAGCCGCCGGGCGACCGCCGGTGAGGCGCGGCGCACCGGCAGCGCGTGCCGGCGGGCCGTTTCGATAACCGCCTCGAGCACCGGCGGCTGGCGGTGGCAGTGGTGGTGTCCGTCGAGGTGGGTGGGCAGCCGCCCGGTCAGCTCGCGGAACCGGTCGAGCTGCGCCGCCAGCTCGGCGCGGACCTCGTCCGGCGCGGCCGCCGCCTGCGACTCGGGCCGGGCGGGCAGCAGGCCGTCGGCGTCGACCAGGCTTGGCACCCGCGCGGCGGGCACCAGCGGCGGGCGCCGTCCGCTGAGCGTCAGGTGGAGCCCGACCCCGAGCCGCGGATGCTCGGCCAGCGCCGCCGCCGCGTGCTCGGCGCCCGGGTAGCCGACCATCAGCGTGGCGCTGGTCACCAGCCCGCGGCGGTGCGCTTCGAAGATGCCGTCGTTGACCCCCGGCGAGCTGCCCAGGTCGTCGGCGTTGACGATCAGCAGCCGTTCACCGCGGCTCACTCGAGCTGCTCCAGTGCCAGGGTGACGGCACCGGTGGCCGGCTCGGCCTTGAGCCGCACCACCCGCGCGCGCGGCAGCTCGAGGCGCGTCTCGAGCCGCTCGTACAGGCTGGGACAGGCGCGGAAGACGCCGCCCGCCAGCACCAGCGGGTAGTCGCCGTCGAACTCGAGCTGGCGCTCGACGGCGCGCGCCGCGGCCGCGAGGTGGCCGGCGGCGTGGTCGAGCAGCTCGCCGGCGGCCTGGTCGCCGTCGGCCGCCGCCTCCTCCACCAGGCTGGCGAGCGCCGCCACCCGGTTGCGCGACAGCTCCTGGTCGTAGAACCACGCCACCAGGCCGTCGAGCACGTCGACCTCGAGCTTGTCGCAGATCCGCTCGTACAGGCTGGTCTCCGGGCCGCGGCCGTCGGCGGCGCGGATCCCCAGCCTGACCGCGGCGTGGCCCAGCCAGAACGCCGAGCCCTCGTCGCCCAGCAGGTAGCCCCAGCCGCCCGAGCGCGCTGTGCCGCCCGCCGGGTCGGCGCCGTAGGCGATCGAGCCGGTGCCCGAGACGACCACGATGCCGATCCCCGCCGGTGCGCCGGCCACCAGCGCCACCAGCGCGTCGTTCTCGATCCGCACCCGCTCGCGAACGCCCAGCCGCCGCAGCAGATGGCGCACCAGCTCGCGGTCCTCGGGCCGGTCGACACCGGCGATGCCGATACACAGCGCCGAGATCGGACCGGGCACGTCGAGTCGCTCGAGGATCTCGTAGATCGTCTTCTCGACCGACAGCTCGCCGTGCACCAGCAGGTTGGCGCCGCCGGCCACGGCCTTGGTGCGCACCTGGCCGCTCGCGTCGGCCAGCAGCCCGACGGTCTTGGTTCCGCCGGCGTCGATGCCTATGACGTTGACCATCCCCTACCCTCCCCGTGCCACTCCCTCTACGATAGTCCAGGACGGTGCCGCGTGCCGACCCGGCGGCCGGCGCCGCCGGCGTGTAGGATGCCGGCAGTGCTGGTGCGGCTCATCGTGGTGGCGGTCGTCCTGATCGCCCTCTACTACGTCGCCACCGAGCTGCTGCCTCGGGGCGGCGGCGCTCCTTCGGGCACGGTCGAGACCGACGGCTCCGGCCAGTGCGTCGCACGGGCTGAGGCCGCCAGCCAGGCGGTCGCCGGGGAGCTGGTCGCGCTCGCTCGGCCGCCGCTGGACTCGGCGGCCTGGGGTCCGGCCGTGGTGCGCGCCGGCACGGTGCTGTCGGCGGCCGACAGCGCCTGCGCCTGCCCCGAGCCGGCGTGCGCCAGGGCCTCCGAGGCGCTCGATGAGCTGCGCACCCTGGTGGCCGAGCTGGAGGAGCTGGCACGCGGCGATCCGCGCGGCCTCGGCAACCCCGCCCGCCGCCAGGAGCGCGTCGACCGGCTGCTCGACGAGGCGCGCGCTCTGGCAGCCGGCGGCTGAGCTGGCGAGCGGGAGCAGCGAGCTGGACGATCCGCGCGACAACGACGAGCTCGGGCGAGCCGCGCCGGCCGCTCCGGTATGGGGCGAGCTCGGTACCGAAGCGCGGCTCGCGGCGAGCGCCGAGCTGGACCGCATGGCGCCGGCGGAGGTGGTCGAGCTGGTGCTGGCCGAGGACCGCCGCGGCCTCGCCGCGGCGGCGCGGCTCAGTGCCGAGATCGGCCGCGCGGCGGAGTGGCTGGCCGACAGCCTCGCCGGCGGCGGCACGGTGGTGCTGGCCGGCGCCGGCACCAGCGGCCGGCTGGCGGTGCTCGAGGCGGCCGAGTGCCCGCCCACCTTCGGCACCGATCCGGAGCGCATCCGGGCGGTGATCGCCGGCGGACCGGATGCGGTGTTCCGGGCGCGCGAGGGGGCGGAGGACCGGGCGGAGGAGGGGCGCGCCGCGGCCGCCGGGCTCGGCGGGGACGATCTGCTGTTGGCGGTGTCGGCGAGCTCGGTGACGCCGTACGTCCGCGCCGCCCTCGACGAGGCGCGCGCGCGGGGGGCACGCACGGTGCTCCTGACCTGTGCCCGCGCGGACGACGCCGCCGGGTCGGCCGACCTGGTCCTGGCGCTCGACACCGGTGCCGAGGTGCTCACCGGCTCGACCCGGCTCAAGGCCGGCTCCGCCACCAAAGCGGTGCTCAACGCTCTCACCACCGCGGCGATGGTGCGCCTGGGCAAGGTGTTCGAGAACCTGATGGTGGACCTGAAGCCGGGCTCGTCCAAGCTGCGCGACCGGTCGGTGCGGATCGTGGCGGCCGCCGGCCGGGTGGATGCGGACGAGGCGCGGGAGCTGCTGGCCGCCGCCGGCGGCGAGGTCAAGACGGCGATCGTGATGGCGCGGGTCGGCTTGGGGCCGGCCGCGGCGCGCGCGCGCCTGACCGCCGCCCGCGGGCTCGTGCGGCGGGCGCTGGCGGACCTGCCGTAGCGCCGCGACGGTTCCTCCCCTGGCGGGCGGCCGGCGCGGTGAGGGCGGGCTCGTTGCCCGGTCTCGATTCGGCTGGGACACGGCTGCGTTATACTCGACGGGCTTCAGATTCCGAGGTCTGGCTCCGCCGCGAGCCCGCGCGGCTTGCTGGCGTGGCCGGCAGAAGTGCCGAGTTGCATCAGACCGCTTGGGCGGATGCCGAGTCGCAAAGGCCTTCCGGTTGTTGCCGGAGGCTGGCACGGAGCCGATTGGCGGTCGGTACCCTGCGGGGGAGGTGCCCGCGGCCCTCGCCCCTTTATCGGGAGGCTGAGATGAGAAAAGTCCTTTTGCTCCTCGTCGTCGGGCTGCTGGTCAGCGCCGGTTCGTTCGCCCAGCAGACCGGCTCTATCTCGGGACGGGTCACGCTGGCTGACGGCAGCGGCGTTCCCGGAGTGGAGGTCAGGGCATCCGGCAACGTGCTGCCGCAAGCCCGCACCGCCTCTACAGACAGCAACGGCAACTACCGGCTGGTGCTGCTCCCGCCGGGCAACTACGAGCTGAGCTTCACCCTGGAGGGGATGGCCACCGCCAGCCGCAGGCTGGTCGTCCGGCTGAACGAGAACAGCCGCGTCGACGTCACGATGGGCCCCGAGGTGATCGCCGAGGCGATCGAGGTGGTGTCCGACTCGATCATCAGCTTCACCTCCACCGAGATCAAGACGGCGATCGAGAACGAGGTGATCGACGCGCTGCCGGTCGGCCAGGAGTACCGCGACCTGCAGAAGCTGATCCCCGGCGTCCAGTACGTCGAGTACTCGGTGCGTGGCCCGAGCGCCGGCGGCAGCGGCCAGGACAACGTCTATCTGTTCGACGGCGTCAACGTGAACCTGCCGCTGTTCGGCACGCTGTCGGCCGAGCCGTCGTCGCACGACATCGACCAGGTGTCGGTGGTCAAGGGCGGCGCCAAGGCGGTCGACTTCAACCGCTCGGCCGGTTTCACCATCAACACGGTCAGCAAGTCGGGCACCAACCAGCTGCGCGGCGAGGTCAGCTACCAGATCCAGACCGACTCGATGACCGGCGATCTGGATGCGGCCAGCACCTCGCAGTTCGAGCAGGACCAGGACTGGCTGACCTTCGGGCTGGGCGGTCCGCTGCTGCGCGACAAGCTGTTCTTCTACAGCTCGTACTACCGCCCGACGATCGACCGCAACAACCGGGCCAACGCCTACGGCGAGGTGCCGGACTTCAAGAGCGAGCGCGACGAGCTGTTCGGCCGGCTGTCGTTCCAGCCTACCGGACGGGTCCTGATCCACGGCAGCTACCGCGACTCGGACCGCGAGAGCGACAACGCCAGCGTCGGCGGCTTTTCGGCCGCCTCGACCTCCGAGGGCGACGCCGCGACACTCAAGATCGGCATCCTCGAAGGCACCGTGATGCTGACGAGTAACAGCTTCGCGGCGTTCAAGATCAGCGACTTCGAGAACGAGACCTTCTCCGGTCCCGACAACCTGCTCGGCTTCAGCCCGGCGGGCGACGGCAGCGTGCCGCTCAACGTCGGCGCGCTCGACACCCAGGGCAACTTCCGGGTGCCGACGCCGATCGCCGGCGAGGACGCCTACAACGCCTTTATCCAGCCGCTCATCGACCGCTACGGCTTCCTCGAGAACGGCGTGCGCATGGGCGGCGGCGACGTCGGTGCCGGCTCGTTCATCAACGGCCAGGACTTCTTCCGCCAGAGCTACCAGCTGGGCTGGGACAAGACCTTCGGCAGCGGCAACGTCACCCACGACCTGCACATCGGCTACCAGTGGTTCAAGGAGGAGGAGGACCTCGACCGGCGTTCCAACGGCTGGGGCACGATCAGCGTGCCGGGCGGCCGGGTGAGCACCGACGGCGGCACCCCGATCTTCTACGAGGCGGTGCTGCTGCAAGCCGGCGTCACCGGGCTGCCGGGCGGCACGGTGCCGGTCATCCACTCGGAGTTCGAGTCGCAGAACCTCGAGATCAACGACACCATCCGGTTCGGAGACTGGTCGTTCAACGTCGGCTTCGTGCTGAGCAACGACGAGCTGTTCGGCCAGGGCCTGCGCGCCAACCCGTCCAACGTCTCCGGTTTCGAGATCTGCGAGACCTGCAAGTACAAGATGTACGAGATCGACTTCGACGACCAGATCCAGCCGCGGCTGGGAGCGGTGTGGTCGTACAACCAGCGCGACACGGTGTTCGCCAGCTTCGCGCGCTACCACCCGGCGGCCAGCTCGCTGCCGCGCGCCGCGTCGTGGGCCCGCAACCTCGGCAACCGGATTCTGGAGGCGGCGTTCGACGCCAGCGGCAACCTGATCCAGCTGGAGGCGCGCGGCTCGTCGTCGGGCAAGTTCTTCGTGCCCAACATGAACCCGCGGGCGACCGACGAGTACATCGTCGGCAGCTCGCGCCAGTTCTCGCCGCGCTTGGCGGGCCGCGTCACCGCCCGCCACCGCCGCTCCTACAACTTCTGGGAGGACACCAACAACAACGCGCGGCTGTTCGGCAACGCGCCGGCCAACATTCCTCCGGAGCTGTACATCCCGCAGCTCGACTCCTTCCGCGCCGAGGTCGGTGGCTCGTCGTACGTCATCGCCGAGCTCGACGGCGGCTTCACCAAGTACTACGAGGTGGCCACCGAGGCCGACTGGCGGGGCGACAAGACCTTCGTGCGCGGCTCCTACGTGTGGAGCCACTACTACGGCAACTTCGACCAGGACAACACCAGCACCTCGTTCGACTTCGCCACCTTCATCGGCTCGTCGAACATCGCCGACGGCCCGGGCCGCCAGCTGTGGGACATGAAGTACGGCAACCTGAACGGCGACCGGCGTCACCAGCTCAAGCTCTACGGCTACCGGCAGCTGCCGTGGAACGCGACCGCCGGCGCCTTCGCCGTCTACCAGTCCGGCCAGCCTTGGGAGGCATGGGACGTCGAGGTCTACCGCGCGTTCACCCGCAGCTCGAGCGACACCATCCGGTTCGCCGAACCGGCCGGCT
Organism: Thermoanaerobaculia bacterium; assembly: GCA_041574955.1. GTDB lineage: Bacteria > Acidobacteriota > Thermoanaerobaculia > Multivoradales > JAHEKO01 > CALZJC01. The sequence continues at coordinate 7,446 of JBFGNS010000080.1, forward strand.
CGCGCCGCACCAGCGCGCACTACCAGCTCGATCTGAACTACACCCACAACTTCGACATCGGCGACCGCTTCGAGGTGGTGCTGCGGGTCGACCTGTTCAACGCCTTCGACCGCCAGACCGGCTACCACCCGCAGCAGCGGATCCGCCGGGCGGGCTTCGGCGAGCCGCAGGCGTTCTACAGGCCGCGCCGGTTCCAGGTAGCGGCCAAGCTGCGGTTCTAGCGCTTCGATTCGAGTGGCAGCCGGGTGGGCCCGGCCGCCACGCCATATCCCGACGGCTGACCGCCAGCCTCCTCGCGGGCGGCGATCAGCCGGCGCCGGTGTCGGCGAACAGCCGCTCGCCGGCGATCAGCGCCCGGGTGGTCTCGTTGGCCAGCTCGCGCGCCCGGCGGATGCGCTCAGCGCGGTCGGGCTCGCCCAGCAGCACGCTCACCTGGGCGCGCTTGAACAGCGCCATCGGGTAGCCGGGGTGCGAGGGCGGCACGCGGTCGAGCGCGTCGCGCGCCTCGGCGAACCGGCGGTCGGCGAGGTAGCAGACGCCGAGCTCGAGGTAGCTCCCGAACTCCTCGCCGGCCAGCTCGCGGGCGCGCTCGAAGGCGCGGATGGCGCCGGCGGTGTCGGCGGTTGCCATGCGCAGCCCGCCCAGCCGCTCGAGCTCTGCCGCCGACGGCCGGCGTAGCCGGATGACCCGCTCGAGGTAGGCGGCGGCCTCGGCAGGCCGCCCCTGCCGCTCGCGGATCCGATCCATCGCCTCGAGCGCCGTCAGCCGGTCCGGGGTGGCGGCCAGCACCCGCTCGAGAAGCGGCTCGGCGGCCTCGATGTCGTCCTCGCGCAGGTGGTGGAGCGCCAGGTAGTGCAGCCGGTCGAGCGAGTCGGGCGCGATCGCCGCCGCGCGTTCGAACCAGGCCAGCGCCTGCCGGCTCTCGCCTACGAGCGAGTGCGCCGCAGCCAGCCGGAGGCAGGCGCCGAGGTTCCCCGGATCGTGCTCCAGGATGCGCGCCAGCACCGGTATCGCCCGCCGGTAGTCGCCGCGTGAGAACAGGCCCGAAGCCCGGTCGAGCTCGGCGAACAGGTGGGTCATGGCGCGCGGGCTGGGGGCGTCGGTGCGCCGCGGCTGGGGAGCGCCCCAGTCGATGTAGCCCAGCGCGGCCAGCCGCTCGGCGGCCTCGCGGTCGGCGCCGGCGGCCGGGGCGACGGCCTGCTCTCCCGGCAGCGGGTAGCCGGCGAGAGCGCGCTTGATCGCCGGCTCGACGGTGAGGCGGCCGGCCAGGTCGTCGCTCTCGGCCGGGTCGGCGACGACGTCGTAGACCTCGATCTCGCCAGAGCGGATGACCTTGATCCGCCCGCGCACCGCCATCACCTGCGGCTGCCAGCCGTACTGGAGGTGCGGCTTCATCGCCTCGCCGACCACCGTCTCGGGCGGCGCGTCGAGCAGCCCGCCGGCTCCTTGCCCCGTCCAGGCCAGCAGGGTGTCGTACACCCGCCGCGCGCTCACCGGGTGGTCCACCCGTGCGGGCTCGACGCCGTCGCCGGCGATGACCAGCGGCACCCGCATGGTGCCCTGGTACAGCAGGTTGCCGTGCAGCGCCTCGCCGTGCTCGCCCAGCCCCTCGCCGTGGTCGCCGGCGACCAGGATGCGGTGACCGCCGCCGGCGAACCGCTCGAATCCGGCCAGCAGCCGGCCAACGGCGTCGTCCATGGCGGCGATCTCGCCCTGGTACGGGTCGTCCGCGAAGCGCGAGCGGAACGGTTCGGGCGGCTCGTACGGGTCGTGCGGGTCGAAGTAGTGGACCCACAGGAACGCCGGCCGCCGGGCCTCGCCCTCGAGCCAGGCGAGCGCCCGGCGGGTGGTCTCGGCGGCGCCGCGCTCGGCGCCGCCTTCGTCCATCTGGTCGTCGTAGCGGTCGAAGCCGCGCGCCAGTCCGAACCGCCGGTCGAGCGGGAAGCCGGAGACGAAGGCGGCGGTGTGGTAGCCGGCCGCGCCGAGCCGCTCGGCCGCCAGCGGGTGGCCGTCGGCCAGCCGCCGGCCGTTCTCGTGCAGCCCGTGCTCGGCCGGCACGAGGCCGGTGAGCATCGACGCGTGGGCCGGCAGGGTGGTGGGGGCGGTGGCGTAGGCGTGCGAGAACCAGCGGCCGCGCGCGGCGAGCGCGGTCAGGGCGGGCGTCGCCCCGGCGGCGGCCTCGGCGCCGACGCGGTCGGCGCGGGTGGTGTCGAGGGTGACGAGCAGGATCGAGGGGCGTGGCGCCTCCGGCGGCGGCTCGGGGGCCGGGCCGCTGCAGGCCGCCACCGCCGCGGCCAGCGCACCGGCCGCAGCCAGGCGGCGAGGCGGACGCGACCCTGACGGACGCTTCCCCGGCGGGCGCGAGCCGCCGGCCACCCGCCCGCCCGGCTGGGCCGCTCCGCTCACTCCCAGGTGCACTGCAGGTCGGGACCGATCCGCCCGCAGTCGGCCGGGAACAGGTAGTTCTCGCCGCGCTTGACCCGTGCCACCCGGCCGTCGGGTGCGAGCTCGAAGACCACCCGTTCGCCGGTGCCGTCGCGGCTGGCGAAGCGGAAGGCGTGCTCGCCGTCGGGCACCAGCTCGGCGAGCGCCGCGCCGGGGCTCGAGGTGGGCGGGTAGCTGTGGTCGTAGACCACCAGGCCGCCGTCCATCACCAGCATCTCGGTGACCTCGCCCCACGGGTTGTGGTAGGCGCCGGTGTAGCGCGCCGGGTTCTCCACGGTGCGCGCCGGGGGCTCCTCGCGGGCCGCCGCCTCGAGCGCCGGCACCACCAGCGCGAACGCCTGTTCGACGTACACCCCGGGGCCGCCCTCGTCGCTGTTGGTCAGCACGATGACGCCGATGCCGGCTTGCGGGTCGAAGGCGATCTGCGACCGGTGCCCGGCCACCCAGCCGCCGTGGCCGACCAGCGTACGGCTCTCTTCGCGCCACACCGCGAACCCCAGGCCGCGACCGCTTGTCCAGCTCGGAGCGAGCCAGTGGACGCGCTGCATCTCGCGCCGGGTGTGGGCCGCCAGCAGCGGCGAGCCGCCCTCCGGACCGCCGCCCAGGTGGGCCGCGACGTAGCGCGCCAGGTCGCGCACGGTCGAGGAGATGTTGGCCGCCGGGGTGAGGCCGCGGGCGTCGGTGCCGGGTGCCACCGGCTGCGTGCCGTCGGGGCGGGTGACCAGGTAGCCGGTGGCCAGCCGCTCGGGGTCGATGTCGCCGGTCTCGACGAAGGTGCTGGCCATCCCCAGCGGCTCGAGGATGCGCTCGCGCACATAGCGCGCGTAGGGCCGCCCGGCGGCGGCCGCCACCACCTCGCCGGCGAGCGCGAGCCCCAAGTTCGAGTACCGGTAGCCGGCGCCGGGCTCGAACAGGTTCTCCTGCCCGGCAAGCGCCTCGCGCAGCTCGTCGCGGCTGGGGAAGACGCGGTCGGTCCAGTAGGGGAAGGCGGCCTCGCGCGGCAGGCCCGAGGTATGGGTGAGCAGATCGCGCACGGTGATGGCGGGCGCGTCGGGAAAGCGGTTGCGAAAGCGGAACGACGGCAGGTGGTCGCTCACCGGGTCGTCGAGCCGCAGCGCGCCGGCGTCGCGCAGCTGGAGCAGGGCGGTGGCGGTGAAGGTCTTGGTGATCGAGCCGATGCGGAAGATGGTGTCGGGCGTCGCCGGCCGTCCCGCGGCCACGTCGGCCAGCCCGAACCCCTTGGCCCACACCAGCTCCGGCCCCTGGACGATGCCGACCGCCACCGCCGGCTGGTGACGGTAGGCCCTCTGCTGCTCGACCCAGCTCTCGTACAGCGCCAGCCGCTCGCTCACCTCGGGCGGCAGCGCCAGCGCGGGACCCGCCGCCAGCAGGAGCGCGGCGAGCAGGCGCGGAGTTGCGGACGGCATGATCTCGGGACCTCCCGGCAGACGCGAGGTGGGCTTCTGGAGGCGGAGCATAACCGCTCGCCGCGCTCTCACCTGCTAGGCTCGCCGCGTGACCTCGGACAGCTCGGCAGGGGGTGCCCCGCGGAGCCCGGACCGGCGGCGGACGGCGGAGCTGCTGGCCGAGGCGCGCGACGTCCTGCCATGGATGGTCGAGATCCGGCGCGATCTCCACCGCCACCCCGAGCTGGGTCTCGAAGAGCACCGCACCAGCGCCCGGGTGCAGGAGCTGCTCGACGAGCTGGGGATCGAGCACGTCGACGGCCTCGGGGGCACGGGCGTGCTCGGCCTGATCCGCGGACGCGAGCCGGACGGCTCATCCGGTGGCGTCGCGGTGGCGCTGCGCGCCGACCTCGACGCCCTGCCGCTCGACGACGCCAAGCAGGTCCCCTACCGCTCGACCGTGCCGGGCAAGATGCACGCCTGCGGCCACGACGTCCACACCGCGGTGCTGCTGGGCGCGGCCCGCCTGCTGGCGGCGCGCGCCGGCGAGCTCGGGGGCACGGTCAAGCTGCTCTTCCAGCCGGCCGAGGAGACGGTCGGCGGGGCGCGGCTGCTGATCGAGGCCGGCGTGCTCGACGACCCGCCGGTGGCCGGGGTGTTCGGGCTGCACGTCGATCCCGGCCTCGAGGCCGGCCGGGTGGCGGTGCGCTACGGCCAGCGCAACGCCTCCTCCGACAACGTCGCCGTCACCGTCCACGGCCGCTCGGCGCACGGCGCCTACCCGGCCGGTGGGGTCGACGCCATCGTCGTCGCCGCGCAGGTGGTGTCGGCGCTGCAGACGGTGGTGAGCAGGAACGTCGACGCGCGCGATAGCGCCGTCCTCACCTTCGGCACCGTGCGCGGCGGCACCCAGGGCAACATCCTGGCCGGGCGGGTCGAGCTGGTGGGCACGGTGCGCACGCTCGATCCGCGCATCCGGGAGCTGGTGCTCGAGCGGCTGCGGCAGACCGCCGAGGGGGTAGCCGCCGCTTTGGGGGCACGCGCCGAGGTGGCCATCGAGCCGAGCTACGATCCGCTGGTCAACCACGACGAGATGGTCGACCTGGTGCGCGCCAGCGCGGTCGAGCTGCTGGGAGAGGAGAAGGTCTCCGAGGTGCCGCGCGCCAACATGGGGGTCGAGGACTTCGCCTTCTACCTCAGCCGGGTGCCGGGAGCGTTCTACTCGCTCGGGGTGCGCAACGAGCAGGCCGGTATCGTCCACCCGGTGCACAGCGAGCGGTTCGACGTCGACGAGAGCGCGATGGCGGTGGGCGCCGCCGTCCAGGCGCTCAACGCCCTGACCCTGCTCGAGCGCCGGGCCGCCGGCTAGGGCGCGCCGCCGGGCATCTTCGACCACATGCTGAACAAGATCTGGGGCGGCTTCTTCCTGGTCGCCTTTGCGGTGGCGCTGGTCCGGTGGCTGGCGTTCGGCGAGGCGGAGGTCTGGCAGCAGATGGTGGCCGCCGCCTTCGAGCTGGCCAAGACCGGCTTCGAGATCGCCCTCGGGCTGACCGGCGTGATGTGCCTGTGGCTGGGGGTGATGCGGCTGGGCGAGAAAGGCGGCGCGGTGGACCTGCTGGCGCGCGCCTTCGGGCCGCTGTTGAGGCGGCTGTTTCCGGGCGTACCCGACGGCCACCCGGCGATGGGCGCGATGGTGATGAACATGGCCGCGAACATGCTGGGGCTCGACAACGCGGCCACCCCGCTGGGCCTGAAGGCGATGGGCGAGCTGCAGTCGCTCAACCCGGAGCCCGATACCGCCAGCAACGACCAGATCCTGTTCCTGGTGATCAACACCTCGGCGGTCACCCTGATCCCGGTGACCATCTTCGTCTACCGCGCGCAGATGGGGGCGGCCGACCCGACCGACGTCTTCGTGCCGCTGCTGATCGCCACCTTCTGCTCCACGATGGTGGGGCTGGTGGTGACCGCCGCCGTCCAGCGGCTCAAGCTGTGGGACCCGGTGGTGCTGGCCTACCTCGGCGCCATGACGGCGGTGGTCGCGGGGCTGGTCTTCCACTTCGGCCGGCTCGACCGCGAGGCGCTCGAGAGCCAGTCGTCGCTGGTGTCGAACCTGGCCATCTTCTCGGTGATCGTGGTGTTCCTGGCGCTCGCGGTGCGGCGCCGGCAGCCGGTCTACGAGGTGTTCGTCGACGGCGCCAAGGACGGCTTCAAGGTGGCGGTGGGGATCATTCCGTACCTGGTGGCGATGCTGGTGGCGATCGGCGTGCTCAGGGCGAGCGGCGCGCTCGACGTGGCGCTCGACGGCGTGCGCTGGCTGGTGGAGCGCGCCGGCTGGGACACACGCTGGGTCGAGGGGTTGCCGACGGCGCTGATGCGGCCGCTGTCGGGCAGCGGCGCGCGCGGGCTGATGCTCGAGACGATGGAGACTCACGGCGCCGACTCGTTCGCCGGCCGGCTGGTGAGCGTGATCCAGGGCACGACCGAGACGACGTTCTACGTCCTCGCCGTCTACTTCGGCGCGGTCGGCATCCGCCGCGCCCGCCACGCCGTCGCCTGCGGCCTGGCGGCCGACGCGGCAGGCATCGTCGCGGCGATCCTGGTCTGCTATCTGTTCTTCGGGTGAAGCAACGACGGTGACAGGATACTCCGGGTACCGCCGTGCCGTAGCAGGATGCCGGGCAGGCTGAGTATCCTGTCACCGCTGTTTCTGCCGGGAGGTCCATCAACATGAGGATCCGTGTCGTACAGGTAGGGCTGGGGCCGATCGGGGTTACGGTGGCGCGCCAGCTCGAGGAGCGCGAGGGGTTCGAGCTGGTGGGCGGGGTGGATCTCGACCCGGCGATGGCCGGGCGCGAGCTGGCCGAGGTGTGTGGCTTCGCCGAGGGGCGGGGGCGGCGGGTGTGGGCGGATCTCGGTGACGCACTCGCCGAGCTCGCGCCCGACGCGGTGACGCTGTGCACCGGCTCGTCGCTGGCGCGCGTGGCGCCGACGGTCGAGACCTGCCTCCTGGCCGGCGTCTCGGTGGTGTCGACCACCGAGGAGCTCGCCTTTCCCTGGCTCGCCCAGCCCGAGCTCGCGCAGCGCATCGACCAGGCCGGCCGCCGTGGCGGCGCGGCCGTCGTGGCCACCGGCATCAACCCCGGCTTCGCGATGGACGCCCTGCCGCTAGCCCTGACCGCGGTCTGCCGCCGGGTGGACGCGGTCCGGGTCTACCGGCTGCAGGACGCCGGCCGCCGCCGGCTGCCGTTCCAGCTCAAGGTGGGAGCCGGGCTGACGCCCGAGGAGTTTGCCGACCAGGTGGCGTCCGGCGGCGTCCGGCACGTCGGCCTGCGCGAGTCGGTCGAGATGATCGCCAGCGCGATGGGCTGGGAGCTGGACGAGGTGACCGACGTGATCCAGCCGCGGATCGCCGACCAGCCGCAGCGATCCGACGAGCTCGAGATCCCGGCCGGCCGGGTGTGCGGCGTGCTCCAGGTCGGCACCGGACGCCAGGGCGACCGGGTGCGGGTGAGGCTCGGGTTCGACGCCTGGGTCGGCGCCCCGGGGAGCTACGACGAGGTGCAGATCGAGGGCGAGCCGAGTCTCCGCTCGCGGGTCGAGGGCGGCTTCCCCGGCGACCTGGCGACCGCCTCGCTGGTGGTCAACGCCGTGCCGCGCGTGCTGGCCGCGCCGCCGGGGCTGCTCACCGTCAAGGACATGCCGCCGGCCCACTGCTGGCCGGGGTAGCCGCTCTCGGCGACCGCTGGGCCCCTTTGGGCCCTAGTTGAAGATCCCGTCGCCGTCGTCGAGGATCAGGTCCTCACCGTCATCGTAGGCGCCGTTGGCGTTGGCGTCGTAGAAGGTGATCCCGGCCGGCAGCGGCGGCGTGCAGAAGGCACCCACCTCCAGGTCGCAGTTGACGTTCTGACCACCGAACAGGCTGCCGTCCCAGTCCAGCACCACGCAGTCGAAGCCCAGGTCGTGGAGCCCGTCGCGAATGCCGGTGGGGCAGAAGGCCGGCCCCTCGAGATGCAGGTCGTCGCCGGTGAAGCCGAAGGTCCACGCCAGGTCGCCGTCGTTGTCGAACATGTCGAGGCCGGAGCCGTTGAACCCGGCCGGGAGGCCGGTCAGCGGGTCACCCAGCTTGACCTGGATTCCCCCCGGCACGCCGTCGCCCGGTGAGGCGGTGCCGTCGACGTCGATGAACTGGTCGTTCACCGGGCAGCCGCCGTAGAAGTCGCCGTGGTTGTTGAGGTGGGCCATCGCCGCCGGGTAGCCGATGGTGATGGTGGCCTGAGCCGGCGTGCCGTACTTGTGGCAGATCGTGATCTTGGGCACCGGTGCCGCCCAGGCCGCCGCTGCGATCAGCAGGGCACAGACAGCAAGGCCCGCCACCAGGTGGAGTCTTCTCATCTTCTGTCCTCCTTTTGTAAGGGTCCCGCGGGGAGGCTTGTAGTGTTCTTACAAGCTTTCTTCTCTTGGTGCGCCACCCACGAGGGTGGGGCCGGCCCGGATGCGGGCCGGAGTGGCCGCGGGATCGGCCGCCGGCGGGAGGCAGACGCGTGGCGCCGATCCGCGCGGTAGGCTGGCCGCCAGCGGTTACCGGCCGCGCCGCCCGAGGAGGCGCAGGCGTGGCGAAAGGAGCCCCGCATGGATCGCAGGACCTTCCTCCGTCTCGGCTCGCTGGCGGCGCTCGGCACCGCCGGGCCGCTCGCCGCGGGCGGCGGCAGCGCGCCGCCGACCCGTCCGTCCGCCGCCGTTCCGCCGGCCGACGAGGTGCTGTGGCTCAACTGGAACGAGAACCCGTACGGGCCCAGCCCGGCAGCGCGCGAGGCCGCGCTGGCGGCGATCGATCGTGCCCACCGCTACCCCGACGCCGAGCGCGACCGGCTGGTGGAGGAGCTCGCCGCCCGCCAGGGGCTGACGCCGGACCACGTCGTTCTCGGCTGCGGCTCCACCGAGATCCTCCAGATGGCGGTGCAGGCGGCGGCGGCTCCCGACGCGCTGCTGGTGCTCGCCGACCCGACCTTCGAGGCGGTCGGCCGCTACCAGCGGCCGCACGACTACCGCATGGAGCGGGTGCCGCTGACGCCCGGCTTCGCCCACGACCTGGGCCGCATGCGGGAGCTCGCGCTGCGCCACCCGGGCCCGGTGGTGATCTACGTCTGCAACCCCAACAACCCGACCGGCACCCTGACGCCCTCGGCCGAGCTCGACGCCCGCATCGACGAAGCGCCGCACCGGGTGCTTTTCCTCGTCGACGAGGCCTACTTCGAGTACGTCCGGGCTGCCGGCTACAGCTCGGCGGTCAAGTGGGTGCGCGGGCGGGCGAACGTGGTGGTCACCCGCACCTTTTCGAAGATCTACGGCATGGCGGGGTTGAGGCTCGGCTACGCCTTCGCCCACCCCGAGACGGCCCGGCGGCTCGATGCCTTCATGGCGCGCGACAACGCCAACGGACCGGCGATCGCCGCCGCCCGCGCCGCCCTCGCCGACCGCGAGCTGGTGGCGCGCAGCCGTGCCGCCAACGCCGCCGCGCGCCGCATCGTCACCGACTGCCTCGACGAGCTCGGCCTGGCCCACCTGCCGAGCCACACCAACTTCCTGATGCACCGGGTGCCGGGTGAGCTCGCCACCTACATCCGCCGCATGCGCGAGCACGGCATCCGGGTCGGCCGCCCGTTCCCGCCGTTCACCGGCTACAACCGGCTGTCGCTCGGCCGGCCGGAGCAGATGGAGCGGTTCGCCGCGACGCTCAGGAGCTTCCGCCGGCACGGCTGGGTCTAGCTGTATTTCCGCGTTGGCTCGCCGAGTGGAGCCGGCAGGTCAGATCAGGTGAACCCCGCTGACGTGCAGGAAGTAGCGGCAGGCCGACCGGACCTGGTTGCGGGCGTTTCCGTTCGAGACCCTGGCCAGCAGCATCACCGTCGACTTGTTCCCCGGCGTCCGGCGGATGCCGTACTCATCCATGATCTGGACCAGCAAAGGGTCGTAGCGCTTGAATAGGGCTTCGTCGTAGGCGAGCAGCTGCTCGCGGGTCGGCGTCTCGTTGGTGGGGTAGCGCAGGTGGTAGGCCCACTCGACGTGCTCTTCGCGGTAGTGGAGCATGGTGGCTCTCCAGTGGGCGGTCAGATGTCGACGTGAAGGCCGATACCGATCAGCGCGTAGTCCCGCTGGCTTCGGAACTGGCCGTGCGGGTTCACGCCGCGATAGAAGCGGAGATAGAAGTCGGTCACCCCCCTCTCCCGTGTCCCGCGCGCCTTCATCAGCCCGACCATCAGGTTGACCGAGAGCTGACGGTGCTCGCTGGCCTGCGGGCTCGCGCGGTGGTAGTCGAAGACGATCCGGTGCCGCAGATCGGCGGACATGAACCAGTCCCAGCCCTGCGCCTCCGGGTAGAGCCGCTCGAGCCCGAGGTAGGGCTCCAGGCTCTCCTTCGACGGCGTGACCTGTCTGCCGCCCGTTTCGCTCAGGTCGAAGGTGTAGAAGCCCCTGCTGCCCCACAGCTCGACTACGCCGAGCTGGGCTCTCAGGAAGTGCCTGTCTCCCTGGCGCTCGGCCAGCAGCGCCAGGTCCCAGAACTCGTAGCTCACGTTGATGCGCTCGAAGTCACGGTGGCGGCGCCGCCCGGCGAGCGAGAACTCGTCTCCGAGGTGGCTGCTCTGATGCCCGAACGGCTGCAGCTTGAGGCCCCAGCTCCACCCGTCACCCAGGCCGCGCAGGAACTTCACCGACAGCCCGAACCGGTAGTCGGTGTTGAGGATCGGGGCCGACGGGTCCTTGAAGTCCTCGATCATGTGGAAGCCGACGGGGATGAAGACGCCCCACCAGCTCTCGCCCTCGCCGAGGTCGATGTCGCCGGCGCCGCGGGTGTGGCTGTAGATCGGGATCTCCTTGCCCAGGCTGATGTCCCACACCTGGCGGCGGCCCGGCTCGATCTGGAACGGAAACTCGTCCGAGACGGCGAGCGCCGTGATGTTGATCTGCGCAGCCCGAGGCTCGGCGCGGAACGGCTGGAAGTGCGGCGACTCCTTCAGCCACTCTCCGGACTGCGCGGCGACCGGCTGGGCGCCGAGAGCGGCGAGCAGCGCTAGACCCAGCGGCAGGGAGCGTCGATGTTGGTGGGAGAGCATTGTCCCTATAAGGATTACTGACGAGAGTGGTTGGAAGTTGGCCAACCGCTCGCCGGCCTCGAGCGCTGGCCCGGCCACGGCCTGCTACGATCGATGCGATCTCTCGAACCAGTACGCAACCGGTAGTCCCGAGCAGAGGAGGTCGCGATGGCGCTCTACGCGTTCGACGGCACGTGGAACAAGGACAAGCCCGGCACCGAGCGGGACACCAACGTCCTGTGGTTCGACACCGCCTACGTCGGCAACACGTTCTACCAGCCGGGCGTCGGCACCCGCGTCGGCAAGCTGGGCAGGATCGTCGGCGGCATCACCGGCGCCGGCGGCAGGTCACGGGTCAAGAAGGCGCGCAAGCGGCTCAAGGCCAACTTCAAGCGCGGCGACACCACCATCGACATCGTCGGCTTCAGCCGCGGCGCGGCGCTGGCGCTCCACTTCGCCAACAAGGTCGCCAGCAAGGGCGTCGAGACCAGGAACGGCAAGGTCTTCCCCAAGATCCGCTTCCTCGGCCTTTGGGACACCGTCGCCGCCTTCGGCGCCCCCGACGTGCCGGCCAACATCGGCTGGAAGCTCAAGGTGCCCGCGGCGGTCGAGCGCTGCTACCACGCGCTGTCGCTCGACGAGCGGCGGCACGCCTTCAAGCCCGAGCGGCTGAAGCCGCGCGGCAAGGGCAAGCACCCGGGGGTCATCGAGGAGTGCTGGTTCCGCGGCGTCCACTCCGACGTCGGTGGCGGCAACAAGAACACCGGCCTGTCGAGCTGTGCGCTCGACTGGATGTTCGCCAAGGCGAAGCAGGCGGGTATCCAGCTCGACCCCAAGGTGGTGACAAAGAACCGTGCCCGCAAGAAGCCCAAGGCGCGGATCACGGTGCGCAAGCGCAAGCTCGGCAAGAGCCGGTTCCGCCGCGTGCGCCCGGGTGACCCGGTCCACCAGACCGTGCATTTCCGGCCCGACTCGCCCGAGACCCGGCACAACAACCCGCCCGACGGCGCGCCGGTGGTGACCAACACCGGCAAGCAGGTGCGTAGCTTCAAGCGCGCCTGAGAGCGAGCCCCGGGCGCGAGCTTCAGCCGGCGGGCGGCGGGGAGGCCAGCCCCTCCGCTTCGGCCGCGGTGGCGAGCTGCTCGTCGTAGGTGAGGAAGGCGACCGGCGCTCGCAGGCGGTCGCGCAGCAGGAGGGCCGAGGCCAGCTGCACCGCGTCGGCCGCGCGCAACGGGTGGCGCAGCAGGACGGCTCGCGCCGCCTCGGTCGCCTCGGGTGACAGCTCGACGATCTGGAGCGCCCGGAGGTCTTCGGTGAGAGTGGCCAGCGCGCGGTCGCGATCGGGCACGCGGATGGCACCCTGGCGGCACCGCCGCGCGAGGGCCGAGGCGATCTCGATCTCGGACAGCCGCGAGGTTGCCGGAGTCGAGGAGTCGAGCCAGCCGAGCACCTGGTCGCTCCCATGCTCGGCGACGTAGCGCTTGGCCAGCGCGCTGGCGTCGAAGTAGACGATCACAGCCGCTCGCGGCGATCGGCGATGATCGCCTCGGACAGGCTCTCGCCCTCGATCTCGAGCGGCTGGTAGGCGCGAACCAGGCTCCGGCTCGTGGGCGGTGCCACCAGGCCCTCCGCCGCCAGGCTGGCCAGGGCCGCTGCCTCGGAGCCCGCCACCGGCGTCACCGGCCGCAGCTCGGCCACCGGCCGGCCGCGGTCGGTCACCACCAGGGTCGCCCCGTTGCGCACCTGCCGAAGATAGCTCCCCAGCCGGTTCTTGAGCTCGCGAGCGCCCACGGTTCGCATAATGTGGCCATTGTAGCTACTAGCTCGGAGAAGGGCCAGAGGCCGGCCGCTCCGGCTGCTTCGCTGGAACAGACGGATTCGAGGCCGGAGAGCTTCGCGCGGCAGCGCCGAGACCTCGGGCGGGCGGTCTACAATCGCGCTCATGGAAGCGCGGCTCGATCGTCAGGCGTCCACCCTGGCGCTGGCGTTCGAGGACAGCGACGAGCTGGCCGGCTTCGCGGCCGAGCTGCTCGAGCGTGAGGCGTTCATGGTGCAGCTCGCCGAGGAGCTGCCGATCGGCACCCGGCTGGCGGTGACGCTGGCATGGAGCGGCGCCTTCGAGCACCGGCTCGA
>JBFGNS010000081.1:0-20272 GCA_041574955.1 Thermoanaerobaculia bacterium
AGGGTCCCAGGGTAGCTCTCGGCCAGCGCAGCGCAACGCCGGGCGGAGTCCGACGCCGATGCCGCGCGCCAGCCGAGTGCAGGCGAGCGCCCCCTTCGGAAGTCCGACCGCGCGCGAGCCGGTACCCTGGGACCCTGTCCCCTCGACTCCGAGCCGGCCGGGCCAGCACGCATCGCGCTGCTTCTTCCTCCAAGCCGGTTGGACGCGCCCCGGTTCGGCGGGGCCGACACTCCTACCCTCCCAGACGGCGCGCGCGCTCGCGGCCCCCGCCACAATCGACTACGGACCAACGAGGGAGACACGCGATGAGCCCGACAGGTACGATGGAGCCTCAGCAGACCAACACCGACACCGGAACACACGCCATGACCGAGACCCGCAAAGAGACCGACAGCCTGGGCGAGATCGAGGTGCCGGCGAGCGCCTACTACGGCGCCCAGACCGAGCGTGCCCGGCGCAACTTCCCCGTTAGCGGCGTCAGGTTCCCGCGCCGCTTCATCGGCGCCTTGGGGCTGATCAAGGGCGCCGCCGCGGCGGCCAACGCCGAGGCTGGGCGGCTCGAGCCGAAGCTGGCCGAGGCGATCCGCAAGGCGGCCGGGGAGGTAGCCGACGGCCGGCTCGACGAGCACTTTCCGCTCGACATCTTCCAGACCGGCTCCGGCACCTCGACCAACATGAACGCCAACGAGGTGATCGCCAACCGGGCGATCGAGCTACTGGGCGGCGAGGTGGGCTCGAAGAGCCCGGTTCACCCCAACGACCACGTCAACATGGGCCAGTCGTCGAACGACGTCATCCCGACGGCGATCCACGTCGCCGCCTACGGCGCCATCGTCGAGGAGCTGGAGCCGGCGCTCGAGCGGCTGACCGGGGCGCTGGCCGCCAAGGCCGAAGAGTTCGACGACGTGGTCAAGATCGGCCGCACCCACCTGCAGGACGCGGTGCCGGTGCGGTTGGGCCAGGAGTTCTCCGGCTACACCCGGCAGGTGGCCAACGGCGCCGCACGGCTGGCGGCGGTCAAGCCGCGGCTGGCAGAGCTGGCGCTCGGCGGCACCGCCGTCGGCACCGGGCTGAACGCCCCGCCGGGGTTCGCCGACCGGGTGATCGAGCTGGTTGCCGAGTCCACCGGCCACCCGTTCGTGGGTGCGCCCAACAAGTTCGAGGCGATGGCCGCCAAGGACGCCGCGGTCGAGGCCTCGGGCGCGCTCAAGACGATCGCAGTGTCGCTGACCAAGATCGCCAACGACGTCCGTTGGCTGGGCTCCGGCCCGCGCTGCGGCATCGGCGAGATCACCCTGCCCAGCCTGCAGCCGGGCAGCTCGATCATGCCGGGCAAGGTCAACCCGGTGATCCCGGAGGCGGTGCTGATGGCCTCGGCGCAAGTGGTGGGCAACGACCTCACGGTGACATGGGGCGGCGCCGCCGGCAACTTCGAGCTCAACGTCATGATGCCGGTGATCGCCTACAACCTGCTGCAGTCGGTGCACATCCTGGCGACCAGCAGCCGGCTGCTGGCCGACCGCTGCGTGGACGGCCTGGTGGCCAACCGCGAGCGGGCGCAGCAGATCGTCGAGCAGTCGCTGGCGATGGTCACCGCGCTGGCGCCGCGTATCGGCTACGACCGGGCGGCCGAGATCGCCAAGGAGGCGTACAAGACCGGACGAACGGTGCGCGATCTGGCGCGCGAGAAGCAGGTGCTGCCGGCCGATGAGCTGGACGAAGCCCTCGACGCCCACGCCCAGACCGAGGGCGGGCTGACCGGCGGCTCCTGATCCCCGGCCGCCGCCCCGCCCCGCCCCGGGTGCGGTATGCTGGCCGCGATGGGGAAGCTGGCGCTGATACGGGACTTCTGGGAGTTCTTGCGGGTCCGCAAGAAGTGGTGGCTGGCGCCGATCGTGGTCGCGCTGCTGCTGATCGCGGTGCTGCTGGTGGTGACCGAGAGCTCAGCCGTGGCGCCGTTCATCTACGCGCTGTTCTAGGCCCCGACCGCCGAGCGCTGGCTCGGCGAGCGACCGGCCGCCGGGCCGGCGACGCCGTCAGACAGCGGCAGCGTGAAGTAGAAGCAGCTGCCGTTGCCGCCGTCCGACTCGACCCATATCCGGCCGCCGTGGGTCTCGACGATCCGCCGCACCAGGGCCAGGCCGATGCCGGTCCCCTCGACGGCCGGATCGAGGCGGTCGAACAGGCCGAAGATCTTGTCGTGGTAGCGGGGTTGGATGCCGATGCCGTTGTCGCGGACGGTGAGCACCGCCTGGCCGTCGACCGCCGGCCGCGCGCCGACCTCGACGCGCGGCGCCGGCTGGTCGCCCATGAACTTCAGGGCGTTGTCGAGCAGGTTCTCGAACACCTCGCGCAGGCGCACGCGGTCGCCGGCGACCTCCGGCAGGTCGGGCGCCAGGTGGATCTCGGCCCCGATCCGGTTCTGTCTGCCGGTGACCGTCGTGACCGCCTCGCTGGCGAGCTGCGCCACCGACAGCACCTCGGTCGGCCCTACCAGACGGCCCACGCGGGACAGCTCGAGCAGCTGGTCGAGCAGCTCCGCCATGGTCTCGGCGGCGTGCGCGATCCGGTCGAGATCCGCCGCCACCCGCTCGGGCTTTCCGGCCTCCAGGTCCTGACGCATCATGCCGACGAAACCCCGAATCGTCACCAGGGGGCTCTTGAGGTCGTGGGAGACGGTGTAGCTGAAGCGCTGCAGCTCTTCGTTCTGGGCCTCGAGCTCGTCGATCAGGCGACCGCGCTCCAGCTCGCTGCGCTCCAGACGGACGATCTTCTCCTGCATCTCGCGGTACAGCTGATCCAGCCGCGCCACCATGCGGTTGAAGTTGGCGGCCAGCACGCCGATCTCGTCGTCCGACCGCACCCGGGCGGTGCTGCTCAGGTCGCCGCCGGCCACCCGCTGTGAGGCCGTGGTCAGCTCGCGGATCGGCGCCGCGATTCGCCGCGCTACCAGGAAGGTGCCGCCGACCAGCAGCGGCAGGACGACCGCCGCCGCTCCCGCCAGCGTCGTCGCCAGCCGGCGCGCCGGCGTCAGCGCCTCGCGCCGGTCGATCTCGACCACCAGCCCCAGCTCGCGCTGGTCGATCCAGCGGTAGACGCCCAGGACCTCCACGCCTGCCGGGTTGAGGTAGCTGCCCCGACCGGTGCGGCGGCGCACCACCTCGTCGATGGCCAGCGAGCGCAGGCCGCGGTCGCGTGGCGCGTTGCCATAGGTCGAGCCGGTCACCGGCAGCTTGTAGCGGTCGACCAGCAGCACCCGACCGCTGGGTCCGAGCCCGGTGCGGCCGAGCGTGGTGAGGTCGAGGTAGGTGAGCGAGAGATGAGCCGCGACCAGCGCGAAGACCTCGCCACCGTCTCCGCCGAGCGGCACCGAGATGGTCAGGGTTGGCCGCAGGGTCTCGGCCGAGGGGTAGACGTTCTGGATGTGGGGCCGCTGCCGGCCCTCCAGATAGTACGGATCGTAGGTCCGGTACTGTCCCTCGTGCTCGGCGCGGGTCGACACCGCCACCCGGCCGTCGGCCGCCGACAGCAGCATCAGCTCCAGGATATTGGGCTGCAGAGCGCGCACCTGGCCGAGCCGCTCGGCCAGCTCGCCCCTGGCCGCTTGATGCCGTTCGGCCGGCTGGTCGGGCGCCAGCAGCCGGCCGGCGAGCCGGCCGATCTCGGGCATGGCGGCGACCTGCAGCACGTCCTCGTAAAGGTGGTCGATCCACGCCACCAGCGCCGCCTCCTTGACCTGGGCCACGGCCTCGAGCTGGCGGATCACGGCGCCCTCGACGGCTCGGATCGCCCGGCTGTAGGCCACCGCGGCGATGCCGGCCAGCACCAACAGGGTCGGTATCAGGAACGAGACGACCAGCCGGGGCACCAGACCGGCCGCGCGCGGCGTCGCGCTTGGGCTCATGGCTCGATCCGCCGGTGGAGCCGCACCCGGCCGTCGGCCTCGATGCGCCGCATGAGCGCGGTCCGCACCGGGTCGCCGCTACCGTCGAAGGCGATGTCGCCGGTCACCCCCCGGAAGCCGGTGAGCGAGGCCAGGGCGTCGCGTAGCGCCTCCGGTTCGGTGGACGCGGCCTGCCCGATCGCGGCCGCCAGCAGCTTGACGGCGTCGAAGGCGAGCGCTGCCGAGGTCTTCGCCTCGTGGCCGAAGCGGGCGCGATGGCCCGCCAGGAAGCGGCGCGACGGCTCCGAAGGCAGGTCCGGAGCCCACAGGTCGACGAAGTAGGCAGCGCCGATCTCGGCGGTCTGGGACGGATCCAGGGCGCTCCAGGTGTCGGCGCCCAGCAGCTCGGCGCGGATGCCGTGGTCGCGCGCCTGCCGCACTAGCGACGGCAGCAGGCTGGCATAGCACGGCAGCACCAGGACCGCGGGTCCGGCGCGGGCGATGCGTGTGAGCTGGGGTGCGAGGTCGGCGTCCCGGGTGGTGAAGCTCTCGAGAGCGGCTACCGTTCCACCCAGCCTCTCGAAGGCGAGAGCGAACGACTGGCCGAGGTCGAGGCTGTAGGGGTGCGAAGCGTTGACCAGCACGGCGGCCGATTCGGCCCCCAGTTCGCTGCTGGCGAGCTCGGCGAGCAGCCGCCCCTGCGCCGAGTTGGGCAGAGCGAGGCGGAACGACCACCGCTTGCCGCGCGTCGTGTCGGGGTGGGTCGACAGCGTGCTGAGCAGAGGGATGCGGCTGGACTCGGCGACCCGGGCCACCGAAATGGCGTTGTGGCTGAGCGGCGCTCCCAGCAAGGCCACCACGCCGTCGCTCTCGATCAGCTTGAAGGCCAGGGTGATGGCTACCTCGGGCCGGTCCCCGGTGCTCTCGACCACCAGCTTCAACCGCCGCTGCCGGCCGCCGACCGAGACCCCGCCTTCGGCGTTGATCTCGTCGACCGCCATCTGCGCGCCCGTCACGGTGGGCTCCCCGGTCACCGCCACGCCGCTGGCCAGGGGTGCCAGCAGGCCGAGCGCGATCTCGGGATCGGCCGGCTGGCGAGGCGCGCAGGCGGCGAGCCCGGCCAGCGTCGTCACCACCACCGCGGCGATGCGCGCGGGCGAAGCGGCGGTCCGGCGGCCGACGCCGGTGATGCTCGAATACCTCACTGTGGCTGTTAAGCTGGGTCGATCTTAAGGTGTCCTAGACCGACTTCGTGTTACAAATCAGATACAGATATGGACAACCGCCTGCCGGGGTGGGCTCGCCGGTCGGCGCGGGCGCCGGATAGGCGTTAGAATCTCCCGTCATGACCAGCAACGGAGCCGATCAGCGATCGCCGCTTCGGATCCTGCACGTCGAGGACAACGAGGCGCACGCCGAGCTCGTGCGGCGCGGTTTCCAGGATCACCGCATCAGTAACCACATCGACCACGCGATGACCGGCGAGGAGGCGCTGGAGCGGCTGCGGGCGGCGGCCGGCTCACCGGACCCGTTGCCCGACGTGGTGCTGCTCGACCTCCGGCTGCCGGGTATGGACGGTCTGGAGCTGCTCAAGGCGATCCGCGCCATGGACGAGCTGGCCGACCTGCCGGTGGTGATCCTGACCACTTCCGAGGCGGAGTGGGACAAGCTCAAGGCGTACGAGCAGCACATCAACGGCTACATCGTCAAGCCGTTCGACTTCGACAGCTTCGCCATCCTGCTCGACGTCATCTCGCGGCTGCTGCCGTTCGAGCCGGAGCAGGCCGAGGCCTGAAGCCCGGGGCCGCGGCGGGCCTCAGTCGAGCGGCGCCGGCGCAGCGGCGCAGGCGCCGATGCGACCGAGCGCGTCTTCGACCACGCAGACGCGGCCGGACCACTGGCAGCCGCTGACGATCGAGCGCTCGAAGTAGCCCCAACGCTCGATCCGGGGATCGGCCGTCTGCCGGCACAGGCAGATGCACGAGTTGCCGAGATCGGCGCCCAGCTGCAGCGGCGCCAGAGCGAGGGCGCGCAGCGCGGCCTCGCCGGGCAGCAGCTGGTCGTCGCTCGTGTCGACGGTGGCGGGCTCCGGCTCTTCGACCGTCTGCGCGACCGCCAGCGTCGCCAGGATGAGCAGTGCGGCGATCGTCACGAGCTTTGTCTTCATCTTCGGGCCTCCTCGCGGCTTGCGTTCCGAAGGTATCTTACGGCCGCGCGTCCGGATCGCCCAGTGCGCCGCCGGGCGCCGGGGAGCCGCCGGCACCGTCCGCCCGCAAGCCGGTCTCCCAGTCGCCGATGACGAACCGGTTGCCGGAGTCGGCGTAGCCGCGGTGCACGATGACCCGCAGGGGCGTGGTCCACTCGAGTGTGAGCGGCTCCCCGGCGACCAGCGGCCGAGGCGGCGAGCCCGCCGCCGGCAGCTGCTGTGTGAAGCCGTCGGGGACCGTGCCGTACACCAGCTCCGCCAACGGCGCAGCCGGCTCGGCCACCAGGCTCCAGACCACCGCCCGGTCGGCATCGCGCAGCTCGATCCGCGCCACCGCCCGCGGCCCCGACACCACCAGGAACGGCCCCGGCGCGTCGTCGCCGCCGCAGCCCGCCAGGACCCCCAGCAGCCCGAGTCCCAGCCCCCACCACATGCGCCGAGCCGCCATGGGTTCCGACTCTATCCCCTGGCGAGCCAGTGAGCGCCCCCGCCGGGTGCCGGCGCGCCCGGGGTCTCCAGCTACTATCGCGTCATGTCGCCGGAGCCTCCGCTGCGCCGCATCCTGCACTGCGACATGGACTGCTTCTACGCCGCAGTGCACGTGCGCGACGACCCTTCGCTGCGCGGCAAGCCGGTGGTGATCGGCGGCAGCCCCGAGGGGCGCGGGGTGGTGGCCGCCGCCAGCTACGAGGCCCGCCGCTACGGCATCCACTCGGCGACGCCGGCGGCGCGCGCCGTGCGGCTCTGCCCCCACGCCGTCTTTCTCAAACCCGAGTTCGCCCGCTACCGCGCCGAGTCGAAGCTGATCTTCGACATCTTCCGCAGCTTCACGCCGGTGGTGCAGCCGGTGTCGATCGACGAGGCCTACCTCGACCTGACCGAACGGCTGGAGCCCTGGGGCAGCGCCACCGCCGCGGCGCGCGAGATCCGCCGCCGCGTATGTGCCGAGCGCGGCCTGACGGTCAGCATCGGCGCCGGTCCCAACCGGCTGGTGGCCAAGATCGCCTCCGACTTTCGCAAGCCCGACGGCCTCACCGTGGTGGCGCCGAAGCGCGTTCAGGCGTTCCTCGATCCACTGCCGGTGCGCAGCCTGCCGGGTGTCGGCCCGGCCACCGAGAAGCGGCTGGAACGGCTGGAGGTGCGGACCGTCGCGGAGCTGCGGGCGGTGCCGCTCGACCGGCTGGAGAGCCGGCTCGGCCGCTTCGGCGCCACTCTGTTCCGCTACGCCCGCGGCGTCGACGAGCGGCCGGTACGTACCTCGCGCAAGCGCAAGAGCCTGAGCTGCGAGCGAACCTACGTGTGCGATCTGACCGAGCTGGCGGCGATGGACGAGCAGATCGGCCGGCTCGCCGACGAGGTGGGACGGGGACTCGCCCGCCGCAGCCTGAGCGCCTGCACCGTGACGCTCAAGGTGCGCTACGCAGACTTCACCACGGTAACGCGCTCGCGCACCCTGAGCGCGCCGACCGCCGATCCGAGGCAGATCGCGGCGGTCGGCCGGGAGCTGCTGCGCCGCTCGGAGGCGGGAGAGCGGGCGGTGCGGCTGCTGGGGGTGGGGGGCTCGAACCTGGTGGCCGGCAGCGTCGCCCAGCTGGCGCTGTTCGCACCGCCGCTGTGACCGCCGGCCGTCGGTCGGCTCAGTCGGCGCGCAGCCTCTCCAGCTCCCGCCGCTCCTTCTTGGTCGGCCGGCCGGCACCCCGGCTGCGCTCCGCCGGGCGGCGCCGCAGCAGCCGCTCGAGCGGGTCGAGCTCCGGCCGCGGCGGGCTGTGGTCTTCGAACAGCCGTGCCGCCTCGGCCTTGGGCAGCGGCTTGTCGCGCAGCTCGAGCACCACCAGCACCCGGGTCCAGTCGCGCAGCTCGACCTCGATGCGGTCGCCCAGCGCCACCGCCCGGTGGGGCCGGGCGGCGCTGCCGTTGACCCGCACGCGTCCGAGCTGGCAGTGGCGGGTGGCGCGGCTGCGCGACTTGAAGACGCGCGCCACCTGCAGCCACTTGTCGAGCCGCACCTTCATCGCCGCCGCCGGCCTCCTCGCCGCATGCCGGTCAGCATACCGGAGGGCCGGCGGTGCGGTTTGTGCGGCCCCCGGCGGGATGACAGGATAACGGCGTTCTCCCGGCGCTCCGCCGCGTCCGCGGGTAGGCGCTGACTCCCGTCGACGATGCTGCGATCCAAGAGACGTCTGCTGCTGCTGGTGGCGGCGCTGCCGGTGCTGGTGGTGCTGGCGGCGCTCGTCTACATGGTCGGCATGGCGCAGCTCGAGGGCCAGCCGCGCGACTTCTGGCAGGCTGTCTCCTGGTCCGCCGAAACCCTCTCGACCACCGGTTACGGCTCCGACTCGCGGTGGGACCACCCGCTGATGGTGGTGTTCGTGGTGGTGCTGCAGTTCGCCGGCGTCTTCCTCGTCTTCCTGGTCTTTCCGATCTACCTGATCCCGTTCCTCGAGGAGCGCTTCGAGGTTCGGTTGCCGAAGGAGGCGCCGCCGCTCGAGGACCACGTCGTGGTCTACGGCTACGGCCCGGCGGTCGAGACCCTGCTCGAGGAGCTGGCGCAGGCGCATGTGGCCACCGTGGTGGTGGAGGACGACGCCTCGCAGGCCCGGCGGCTGGTGGGGGAGGGACTGGTGGTGGTGCACGCCAGCCTGGTGGACGACGCGCTGCGCCGCGCCCGCCTGCGCGAGGCGCGCACGCTGATCGCCAACGGCACCGACGACGAGAACGCGGCGGTGATCCTGGCGGCGCGCCAGCTCGGCTTCTCGGGCGAGGTGCTGGCGCTGGTCGAGGACCCGTTCCACCGCAAGCCGATCATGCTGGCGGGCGCCACCGCCGCCTACACGCCGCGCCACATCCTGGGGGCGGCGCTCGCCGAGCGCGCCTCGCAGCGGGTCAGCCCGACCGTCGCCGGCTTCCAGCAGCTCGGCCGCAAGCTGCGGGTGAGCGAGGTGCGCATCCCCAAGGGCAGCGACATGGTGGGCAGGACCCTGGCCGAGGTCGGCGTCGGTGAGCGCACCGGCGTCTCGGTGATCGGCCAGTGGGTGGGCGGCCGGCTGCTGGCGGCGCCGAGCGCCAGCATGCGGATGGAGGCCGGCGGCATCCTCATCCTGGTCGGCAGCAGCGAGGCCATCGAGCGGTTCGGTGAGGTCTGCCACCGCGCCCTGCCGCTGCGCCGCCGCGGCGCCTTCCTGATCGCCGGCAACGGCGAGGTGGGCTCCAAGGTCGCCCAGCTGCTGCGCGACGTCGGCGAGGAGGTGCGGGTGCTCGACCGCGAGGGCGGCGTGGGGGTGGACGTGGTGGGCGACGTGCTCGAGCCCAACGTCTTCGAGCGCGCCGGCCTGGCCGATGCCCAGGCGGTGATCCTGGCGGTCGACACCGACAGCGCCACACTGTTCGGCACCGTGATCCTGAAGGACCTGGCGCCCGAGGTGCCGGTGATCGCGCGCGTCAACAGCGCCGAGAACGTCGATCGCATCCACCGCGCCGGCGCGGAGTTCGCGCTCTCGATCAGCCAGGTCTCGGGCCAGATCCTGGCGCGTCGCCTGCTCGGGCAGGAGTCGGTGTCGGTGGATCCGCAGCTCAAGGTGATGAAGGTGTCGGCCGACGGCCTGGTGGGGTACCATCCGGCGGAGCTCGGGATCCGCAGCCGCACCGGCTGCTCGGTGGTGGCGGTGGAGCGCGGTGACGAGGCGCTGCTCGAGTTCGGGGAGGAGTTCCGCTTCGCCGACGGCGACGCGGTCTACATCTGCGGCAGCACCGCAGCCACCAGCCGGTTCGTTGCCGAGTTCGCCGGCGAATGAGCGGCGCCGGGCGCTGTCAGCCGCCGCCGCGCAGGCGGGCGATCTCGCGGTCGCGCCGCTCCTCGATGCGCCGCCGGTCGATGGCGTACTCCTCCTCGAGCTGTTGGAGCGAGGCGCGATCGGTCAGCCCGCGCCGCTTGTCGCGGTGCAGGATCCCGATCTCGGCGAGCGCCGCCTCGGCCTTGGCGCGGGCGGCCGCGATCTGCTCGCGTACCTCGGGGTCGAGATCGCCGGGCCGCTCGATGCCCTCGTGGTCGAGCCGCTCGAGGGCCAGCTCGTAGGCGGATTTCATGCCGGGAGAGGAAGCCTTGGAGCCGGACACGGCGGCAGCGTATCACCGGCCGCGGCTGCTGGTGGTGTTCGTCGACGGCGTCGGGCTGGCGCCGGCTGGGCCCCACAACCCGCTGGCGAGCGAGCCCACGCCGGCGCTGCGGCGGCTGCTCGGCGGGCCGCTGACCCGCGAGCGGGTCGGCCTGGTCGGCGACCGGCTGACGCTGAGCGCGCTCGACGCCACCCTCGGGGTGGCCGGGTTGCCGCAGAGCGCCACCGGGCAGAGCGCGCTGTTCACCGACGTCAACACCGCCCGGCTGTTGGGCCGGCACGTCAGCGCCTTTCCCGGTCCCCGTCTGCGCGCCGTGCTGCGCCGCCACGGGCTGCTGGCACGGGCGGCGGCCGGTGGCGGGGGCGTCACCTTCGCCAACGCCTACTCGCACCGCTACCTGGCGGCGCTCGAGGGCGGCGGCGAGCGCCGCTCGGTGACCACCTGCCTGACGCAGTACGCCGGGCTCGAGTTCCGCGACGAGGTCGATCTGGCCGCCGGCAGGGCGGTGAGCTGGGACATCGCGCGCGACCACTTCGCCGCCCGCACCGGCGCCGACCTGGAGCCGATCGCGCCGCGCACCGCGGGCCGCCACCTGGCCGCCATCGCGGGCCGCCACCGGCTGACCCTGTTCGAGACGTTTCTCACCGATCTCGCCGGACACCGGCGGCTGGGGCTGACGGCGGGCGACGCCCTGGCGCGTGTCGACGGTCTGCTCGGCGGCGTGCTGGCGGCTGCGCCGGCCGACCTCACCCTGCTCGTCACCAGCGACCACGGCAACGTCGAGGACGGCACGGTCCGCCAGCACACCCGCAACCCCGTACCGCTGCTGGCCGCCGGGCCGCTGGCGCCGGCGTTCGCCGGGCTCGACTCGATCGTCGAGGTGACCCCCGCGGTCTTGGACTGCCTGGGGAGCGGCGCCGGATCGGTGCCGCGCCGGGCGCCAACTTGACGCCCCCGCGCCGGCCGGCAGGGTCGTTTTCGCGCCGCCGGCTGGGCGTGGCGGGGGCCGGGGACGCGGCATCGGTCTTGCTTTCCGACCCTTCAGTCCGTTGCTCACGGGGACGGTCCCCGGGAGGAGCCTGTCCATGATCGAAGCCCACAAGCTCACCCGGCGCTACGGCGAGTTCACCGCCGTCGACGGCGTGTCGTTCGCCGTCGACGAGGGCGAGATCGTCGGCATCCTGGGACCCAACGGCGCCGGCAAGACCACCACCATCCGGATGATCACCGGCTTCCTGCCGCCGACCGAGGGGCGGGTGACGCTCGGCGGCCGCGACCTGTTCGACCACGGCGTCGAGGTGCGCCGCGAGATCGGCTACCTGCCCGAGAACGTGGCGCTGTACCCCGAGATGCGGGTCGAGGAGTACCTGGCCTACCGCGCTCGGCTGATGGGCATGGGCCGCGCGGAGGCGGCCGCCGCGATTCCCGAGACCGTCGACAGCTGCCTGCTGTCCGACGTCAGCCGGCAGATCATCGGCACCCTGTCGCGCGGCTACCGCCAGCGGGTGGCGCTGGCCGCGGCGATCCTCCACCGGCCGGCAGTGCTGGTGCTCGACGAGCCGACGGTTGGGCTGGACCCCAAGCAGATCGTCGCCATCCGCGAGCTGATCCGCGAGCTCGGACGCCGCCGCACGCTGCTGCTGTCGACCCACATCCTGCCCGAGGTCGAGCTGCTGTGCGACCGGGTGATGATCATCGACCGGGGGCGGATCGTCGCCTCCGGCACGCCCGACAGCCTGCGCGAGAGCTGGGTCGGCACCACCACACTGCGGGTGGCGCTCGAGCCGGCGCCGGACGGCGCCGTCGAGGCGCTGTCGGCGGTGCCCGGGGTCGGCGCGGCACGGCCGGGTGACGCCCCGGGCTCGTTCCTGCTCGACTGCGAGCCGGGCGCCGACCCGCGCGCCGAGGTCTTCCGCGCCGCGGTCGCCGCCGGCTGGACGCTGGTCGAGCTGGCCCGCGAGCGCGCCTCGCTCGAGGACATCTTCGTCCGGCTGACCACCGGCGACGGTGACGGCGCCGGCGAGCCGGTGGAGGCGGCCGCGGCGGCGCCGGCCGAGCCGCTCGAAGAGGCCCCGGCGGCCGAGGAGGCGAACTGATGAAGGGCCTGGCCGCCATCCTGCAGCGCGAGCTGCGCGCCTACTTCTTCTCGCCGCTCGCCTACATCGTCGCGGCGCTGCTGCTGCTGGTCAACGGTGCCGTGTTCTGGGTGATCGTGAGCTACCTCAACGATCCGCGGGCCGGCGGCTCGAGCACGCCGCTCGAGCTGTTCTTTGGCCAGACCCTGTTCTTCTGGCTGGTGCTGCTGTTCGTGGCGCCGGTGCTGACCATGCGGCTGCTCTCCGAGGAGCGGCGCTCGGGCTCGATCGAGGTGCTGATGACGGCGCCGGTCACCGAGGGGCAGGTGGTGGTCGGCAAGTACCTGGCGGCGCTCGTCTTCTACGTCTTCCTGTGGCTGCCGACGGTGACCTACGCGTTGTTGCTGTCGCGCCACAGCGAGGTCGACTGGGGGCCGGTGGCTTCCGGCTACCTCGGCATCTTCGGTATCGGCGCGCTGCTGCTCGCCGCCGGCGTCCTGGCGTCGTCGCTCAGCCGCAGCCAGCTGGTGGCGGCGGTGCTCACCTTCGCCATCGCCGGGCCGCTGTTCGCCATCGGTTTTCTGGAGTTCCTGTTCACCAGCCAGGTGGCGCAGGAAGTCTTCACCTACATGAGCCTGCCGCGGCACATGGAGGAGTTCAGCCGCGGCATCGTCGACAGCCGCCGGCTGGTCTACTACGTGTCGGCCTCGGCGCTGTTCCTGTTCTTCGCCTCGCGCGCGCTCGCCGCCAGGAAGTGGAGGTAGGCAGATGGAGCTTGCCGACGGATCGCGCAAACGCCTCGAGCAGACCGGCAGCCTGTGGCTGGGCGTGGTGCTGGTGGTGCTGCTGGTGGGCATCGTCAACTACTTCGGTTGGAAGTACCACGAGCGGTTCGACTGGACCGCCAGCCGCCTGTACACGCTGTCGGAGAAGACCGAGTCGGTGCTCGCCGCCCTCGACCGCGACGTCGAGGCGGTGGTGCTGATGGACGCCGGCGATGAGCTGTACGACCCGGTGCGCGAGCTGCTGGCGCGCTACGAGGCGGCCTCGCGGCGCTTCCGGGTGCGGATGGTCGACCCGCAGAAGAGCCTGATCGAGGCGCAGGGGGTGATCGACGAGTTCGAGCTCAACCAGCTCAATGTGGTGGTGTTCGACGTCGGCGGCGATCGCCGGGTGGTGGAGGCCGTCGACCTGGCCGACTACGACTACTCCGGGATGCAGATGGGCCAGGGCCCGACGATGTCGGCGTTCAAGGGCGAGTCTGCGTTCACCGGCGCGCTGCTCGAGCTGGTCGAGCAGACCAAGCCGCGCATCCTGTTCACCACCGGCCACGGCGAGATGCAGCTCGACGACTTCTCGCAGCGCGGTCTGAGCAGCCTGCGCGAGCTGATGGGCAGGGACAACGCCGAGCTCGAGGAGTGGGCGTCGCTCGGCCAGCCGGCGGTGCCCGAGGGCACCGACCTGCTGGTGATCGCGGGGCCGACCTCGACCTTTGTCGAGCCCGAGATCGCCGTGCTGCGCGGCTATCTCGACGGTGGCGGCAGGCTTCTGGTGATGCTCGATCCCACCCTGGCGCCCGACGGCGGCCTGGTCGCCACCGGCCTCGAGGGCCTGCTGGCCGACTACGGAGCTCGGGTGGGCGACGACATCGTGATCGACCCCGCCAACCCGCTGCCGTTCTTCGGCGCCGAGACGCTGTTCGCCAGCTCGTACGGCGACCATCTGATCACCCGCTCGCTCCGGCAGCGCCAGCTACCGGTGATCGTGCCGCTGGCCCGCTCGGTGACGCGCGCCGACGGCGTCGACGGGCTGGAGATCACCGAGCTGGTGCGCACCAGCTCCGAGGGCTGGGGCGAGACCGACCTGGTCAACCTCGACGCCGTGGAGCAGGGCGACGCCGACCTCGCCGGGCCGGTGCCGCTGGGCGTGGCGGTGGAGCTGGCGGCGGCCGAGCCGGAGGCGGCGGAGGAGCCGGCAGCGGAGGCGGCGGAAGGCGCGCCGGTGGAGGCCGCCGACGGCCCGTCGACCGAGGACGAGGCGACCGCCGGCGCCGCCCAGCCGGCCGTTCAGCCACGCTCGTTCCGCATGGTCGTTCTGGGCGACTCCGACCTGGCCTCGAACGGCCAGCTCCAGAACGTCCCCAACGTCACGCTGGTGGCCAACGTGCTCAACTGGCTGGTGGAGCGGGACGCCCTGGTGGGCATTCCGCCGAAGACGCCGGAGCAGGTGCGGCTCAGCCTGTCCCAGGGAGAGCTGAGCGGCATCACCTGGCTGGTGATGGCGGTGCTGCCGGGGCTGGCCCTGGCGGCTGGCGCGGTGGTCTACCGGCGCCGCCGGAGGTAGCTCACGTTGCGGCCGCGAACCCTGTTGGTGCTGCTGGTGGTGGTGGCCGCGCTGGGCGCGTTCATCTGGTTCTACGAGCGCGACCTGCCGTCCTCCGACCAACGGGCCGAGCTGGCCAAGCGCGTGGTGCGGCTCGAGGCCGACGAGGTGAGCGAGCTGCTGGTGGTGCGCGGCGACGAGCGGCTGCGGCTCGAGCGCACGGCGGCGGCCGGCGGGGAAGACGACGCGGAGGCCGAGTGGTGGCTGCGCGAGCCGCTGACCGGCAGGGCCGACGGCTACGAGGTCGACCGGCTGGTCGAGCAGCTCGCCACGCTCGAGAAGGACCGCACCCTGGACGACTACGACGCCGCCGAGCTCGGGCTCGCCGAGCCGCGGGCCAGGGTGACGCTGACCACCGGCGGCGGTCCGGTCGAGCTGCTGGTGGGGAGCCGGGTGCCGGCGTCGTCGACGATGATCGTCGGCGTCGCCGGTCGCCAGCAGGCGTACGTGGTGGCCGACGCGCTGTGGCAGCAGCTCACCAGGCCGGCCGGCGACTGGCGCAACCGCGACCTGGGCCCGTCCGACCGGCAGTCGATCCAGCGCGCGACCCTCACCGCCGGCGACCGCCGGCTGGT
This sequence comes from Thermoanaerobaculia bacterium, assembly GCA_041574955.1. Classification (GTDB taxonomy): domain Bacteria; phylum Acidobacteriota; class Thermoanaerobaculia; order Multivoradales; family JAHEKO01; genus CALZJC01. Next base: position 15,235 of record JBFGNS010000081.1, read on the forward strand.
GCTGGGCCGCCGCGGCGAAACGTTCTGGGTCGAGAGCCCCTACAGCGACCGCGCCGACAAGCAGGCGGTCGACGAGCTGCTCGGCGCCCTCACCGGGCTGCGGGTCGAGCAGTTCGTCGACGATCCGCCGGCGGATCCGGCGGCGCTCGGGCTCGAGCCGCCCGTGGCGGTCGTCGAAGTGGTGCTGGAGGGGCAGGAGCAGGCGCTGCGGGTGGAGCTGGGCGGCCCGTCAGAGGACGATCCCGAGCTGCGGCTGGCGAGGGTCGAGGGCCAGATCTTCGAGACCCGCAGCCGGCTCGCCGCCGCCGCCGAGCGGCCGGCCGCCGACTGGCGCGAGCTGTCGTGGAGCGCGCTCGAGGTCTACCAGATCGACCGGCTGACCGTCACCGAGGCGGCGGGCGAGTCGGTGCTGACGCGCGACGGCGGCGACTGGCTGCGCGACGGCACCGCCATCGACTACGGTCCGGTGAGCGATTTCCTGTACGCGCTGGCCGGGGTCGAGGCGGAAGCGGTGGGCGGCGCGCCGCCGGCGGGCGAGCCGGTGCTCACCCTCGAGCTGGCCGGCGCCGGCGAGGACGCTCCGGCCGAGACCCTGCGTCTCCACGCGCCGCTCGCCGACGGGCGGAGCCCGGCGACCGTGGAGGGCCGCGACACCGTCCTGCTGCTGCCCGCGGGCACCGTCTCGGACCTGCAGGTCAAGCTCGAAGAGCTACGCCAGGCCGAGCCGGACCGCCCGGCGGACGAGGCCGATCTCGAGCCGGCCGGCGGCGGCGCCTGATAGACTTGGCGCCTCTGCGGCCCGGCGCCCACGGCCGGGCCAGTTTTTCGAGCTGACCGCTCGCCGGACCGGGCTTTTCGGCCCGCGCCTGGCAGCTCTCCGGAACAACACGGGAGGTTTCGGGTTGAAGATCCACGAGTACCAAGCCAAGGAGATCCTGCGCCGTTACGGGGTGGCGACGCCGCGCGGCAAGGTGACGGCGGACGCCGCCGAGGCGCGCGCGATCTGCGAGGAGCTGGGTGGCCGCTGCGTGGTCAAGGCGCAGATCCACGCCGGCGGCCGCGGCAAGGGCGGCGGCGTCAAGCTGGCCGGCTCGCCGGCCGAGGCCGAGGAGCTGGCCGGCCGCATCCTGGGCATGAAGCTGGTGACGCCGCAGACCGGCCCCGAGGGTCAGCCGGTTCGCAAGGTGCTGATCGAGGAGGCGGTGGAGATCGCCAGCGAGCTGTACCTGAGCGTCACCCTCGACCGCGCCCTCGGCAGGCCGACCATCATGGCCTCGGCCGCCGGCGGCATGGACATCGAGGAGGTGGCGGCGTCGAACCCCGAGGCCATCGTGCGCCAGCCGGTCGATCCGCACCTGGGGCTGCTGCCGTTCGAGGCGCGGGCCGTGGCGCGGCGGCTGGGGCTCGCGGGCGGCACCGCGCGGCAGGCGCAGAAGCTGGTGACCGCCCTGGTCAAGGCGTACCTCGACAGCGACGCCTCGCTGGTCGAGATCAACCCGCTGCTGGTAACCGGCGCCGGCGACGTCGTGGCGCTCGACGCCAAGATGAGCTTCGACGACAACGCCCTGTTCCGCCACCCCGACGTGCGCGAGATGCGCGACCTGGAAGAGGAGAACCCGCTCGAGGTCGAGGCCGGCAGCTTCGGGCTCAACTACATCAAGCTCGACGGCAACATCGGCTGCATGGTCAACGGCGCCGGGCTGGCGATGGCGACCATGGACATCATCAAGCTGTCGGGTGGCGAGCCGGCCAACTTCCTCGACGTCGGAGGCTCGGCCAGCCAGGAGGCGGTCAAGAACGCCTTCCGCATCCTGGTCTCCGACTCGAGCGTCAAGGCGGTGCTGATCAACATCTTCGGCGGCATCGCGCGCACCGACCGCATCGCGCGCGGCGTGGTGGCGGCGCTCGCCGAGCTCGGCGACGTCGAGCTGCCGGTGGTGGTGCGGCTCGAGGGCACCAACGTCGAGCAGGGCCGCGAGATCCTCGAGCAGGCGGACTTCGACTTCATCGTCGCGAGCGAGATGGCCGACGCCGCCAGCAAGGCGGTGGCGGCGGCGAAAGGAGCGGCCTGATGGCCATCTGGGTGAACGACCAGACCCGCCTGCTGGTGCAGGGCATCACCGGCACCGAGGGCACCTTTCACGCCCTCGGCTGCCGCGACTACGGCACCCGGGTGGTGGCCGGCGTCACGCCCGGCAAGGGCGGCCAGCAGGTGGAGGGCATTCCGGTATTCGATTCGGTGGCCGAGGCCCGCGAGGCGACCGGCTGCAACGCCAGCATGATCTTCGTGCCGCCGCCGTTCGCCGCCGACGCGGTGATGGAGGCCGCCGCCGCCGGCGTCGAGCTGGTGGTTTGCATCACCGAGGGCATCCCGGTGGCCGACATGCTCAAGGTCAAGGCGTTCCTGCGCGACCATCCGACGCGGCTGGTGGGGCCCAACTGCCCGGGCGTCATCTCGCCGGGCAAGGCCAAGATCGGCATCATGCCGGGCCACATCCACAAGCCGGGACGGGTGGGTGTGATCAGCCGCTCCGGCACCCTGACCTACGAGGCGGTCTGGCAGCTCACCAACCTGGGGCTGGGACAGACCACCTGCGTCGGCATCGGCGGCGATCCGATCAACGGCACCAACTTCATCGACTGCCTGGCGGCGTTCGCCGCCGACGACGCCACCGAGGCGGTGATCCTGATCGGCGAGATCGGCGGCACCGCCGAGGAGGAGGCCGCCGCCTGGGTGCGCGCCAACCTCGACAAGCCGGTGGTCGGCTTCATCGCCGGCCGCACCGCACCACCCGGCCGCCGCATGGGCCACGCCGGCGCCATCATCGCGGGCGGCAAGGGCACCGCCGGCGAGAAGATGGCGGCGCTGGCGGAGGCCGGCATCCACGTCGTCGAGTCGCCGGCCGAGATGGGCTCGACGGTGGCCAAGGCGCTCGGAGCCTGAGGCTTGCCGGGCCGGGCAGCGATCCGCCGCCTGCCGGGCGACGGCTGGCTGGCGCTCGTCGGCGGCGGCGAGTTCAGCTTCGGCGAGACGCTGGCCGCCGACCGCGCGTGGCTGGAACGGGCGCCGGCGGGATCGATCGGCTTCCTGCCGACGGCCAGCGGCTCGGACGACTACGGCCGCCACCTGGCGAGCTACTTCGCCGACAGCTTCGAGCGCACCGTCGAGACGGTGCCGATCTACCGCGCGCGGGACGCGCGGCGGGCCAAGAACCTCGAGCGGCTCGACCGCGCGGCGGTGCTGTATCTGGGCGGCGGCATCGCCGACCAGCTGGTCGATGTCCTGGCCGAGTCGCCGGCGCTCGAGCGCATCCAGGCCAAGCTGGCGGGGAGCGGCCTGGTGGTGGCGATCGCGGCGGCGGCGCACGCCGCCGGCCGCTGGGTGCGCGGCCTCACCGGTCGCGAGCTGCTGCCCGGGCTGGGCTGGCTGCCCGACACCGTGATCGAGACCAACTTCGACCCCGGCCACGACCGCCGGCTGCGTCAGCTGATGCGTCAGCGCGGCGTCGTGCGCGGCCTCGGCCTGCCGGCGGGCTCCTGCCTGCTGCTCGGTCCGCCGGGCGAAGGCCGGCTGGTCGGCACGGCGTTCGTGCTCGAGGACCCCGAGGGCGACTACGACATTCTGAGCGAGGAGACTCCACCGTCATGACCCAACGCACTCTCACCATCGTCAAGCCGGACGCCGTGGCGGCCGGCAACGCCGGCAGGATCCTGGCCCACCTCGAGGGCGAGGGATTCAGGATCCTCGGTCTCAAGCGGCTCGCGCTGAGCGAGGCGCAGGCGCGGGCGTTCTACGAGGTCCACAAGGAGCGGCCGTTCTACGGCAGCCTGGTCGAGTTCATGACCAGCGGTCCGGTGGTGGTCGCCGCGCTCGAGCGCGACGACGCGGTGGCCGGGCTGCGGCGCGTGATGGGCGCCACCAACCCGGCCGAGGCCGACGAGGGCACGATCCGGGCGCTGTACGCCAGCTCGATCGAGCGCAACGCCATCCACGGCTCCGACTCGCCGGAGAACGCCGCCCTCGAGCTGGCGTTCTTCTTCGCGCGCGCCGAGCTGATCGGGGCCTGAGCCGTGGTCTACCGTACACCCGGGGCCGCGCCCGAGTCGGCCGTGCCCGCCGAGCGGCGGGGCCCGGTGGTCGGCCGCTTCTGCAAGACCTGCGGCTCGATCTACGCGCGCTTCGCCGCGGGCCACAAGGGCAAGCCGGTCTACGGCAAGGACCACGTGGCCGCGCCCTGCAGCCACGAGGGCGAGCCGTTCGAGCCCGGTGACGACTGGTGGGAGCCGGCGGTGGAGCTGCTGCCAGCGCCGGCCGAGGCCGAGGAGCCGACTGCCGAGGACGCAACCTGAGCGAGTAGACGCGCACGGCAGCTCGGGTAACCCGAGCTTGGTCGTGCTGGACGCCGCGGGGCGCCGAGGCCGGCTAGAACCTGAAGACCAGGGAGGCGGTGAAGTAGGAGTCCAGCTCGTCGAACGGCACCAGAAGGAACTCGCCGGTGCGGCTGCCCTGCTCGAGCACCGGTACCCGGTTGAAGGGCGGATCGTCGTCGTAGAACAGCTCCAGGCCCAGGATCACCGCGAAGCGCTCGCTGATCTCGACCTCGAGCTCCTGCTCCATCTCGGCCCTGAGATCGGCCGTGTCGTCCAGGTTCTGGTTGACCTGGAGCTCGTTACGGTACTTCGAAGTGCGGGCGAACTGCCACTCGAACTCCCACTCGAAGCGTAGACCCGGGTAGTTGACGGCGCGCGGCAGCCCTTCGATGTTGCGGCGCTCGCGGTTGAACGTGTATCCGTACTCGGTCCAGAAGTGCATCCTCTCGCGGTCGATCCAGTCGTTGCCCAGGCCGCCGAGGCCGGTGTAGCGGTTCCTGATGCCGGCCGGCTCGTTGCGGTCCCACTCGAGGCGGCCGAACCAGAAGGTCCTGAACGGGCCCATTCGGTGGCGAAAGTGGAACCTGGCCCAGTACCGCTCTGCGCTCAGGCTGGTGCTGGGCTCCTCGACCAGCACCAGCTCGCCCCCCGGCGAGCGCTCCGCGAA
>JBFGNS010000082.1:0-20080 GCA_041574955.1 Thermoanaerobaculia bacterium
CCCCAGCTGGGGGTGGGTTCGGCGATACCGAGGCCGAGGAAGGAGAGGGTCACCTCGGCGAGGATGTAGCGGGGGGCGAGGATGGCCGCCTGGGTGGCCAGCAGGCTGCGGGTCTCGGGGAGGATGTGGCGGCGGAGGATGTGGCTGTCGGGAGCCCCGAAGCTGCGGGCGGCGGTGACGAAGTCGCGCTCCCGGGCGCTGAGGACGAGGCCGCGGACGAGGCGGGCCGGGCGCGCCCAGCCGATGAGGCCGATGACGGCGATGATGAGAAAGAAGGCCTCGAGGGCGGAGAGCCGTAGAGGGAGGAATGCTCGGAGGCCGAGCAGTAGGTAGAGCCAGGGCAGCGCCAGGAAGAGCTCCACGAGTCGCATCAGGAGGGAGTCGAGGCGCCCGCCGTAGAAGCCGGCCGAGGCACCGAGCAGGAAGCCGGCCGCCAGGGCCAGTCCCGCGGCCAGCAGGCCGGCGAACAGGGAGATGCGCGCGCCCAGCAGGAAGCGGGCGAAAACGTCGCGGCCGAGGCCGTCGGTGCCGAAGAACATGAGGCTGGCCGGGGCGTCGACGCCCACCAGATGGAGGTCGGTATCGAACAGGCCGAACAGCTTGTAGCCCTCGCCGCGCACGAAGAAGCGGAGCGGGACGGGTCGGCTGCGGTCGGCCGTGTAGACATCGGGCTCGGGCGCCGTGTTGACCAGGGGATAGACGAAGGGGCGAAGGTGGAACCTCCCGTCGGCGTCGACGAAATGTACCGGGGTCGGCGGCGCCCAGGGCAGCTCGCGGTGCTGCTCGAAGGCGGAGTGGGGAGCCAGGAAGCCGTCGACCAGGCTGGCCAGGTGGAGGCCCAGAAGCAGAAGAAGCGGCACGCGCAGCCCGCGGCGGTGTCGGCTCATTCGGCGGGGGTCCGGATTCTCGGGTCGATCGCCAGCAGGAGGAGGTCGGCGAAGAAGTTGCCTGCCAGCAGCAGCGCAGTCGAGGTCATGACGGCGCCGATGACCACGTAGATGTCGCGACCCTGGATGGCCTGGAACAGCAGATCGCCAACACCCGGCCAGCTCATGATGACTTCGATCAGCAGCGAGGCGGACAGCAGGCCGCCGATCGAGAAGCCGAGCAGTGAGATCAGGGGGTTGGCGGCGGCCGGCAGGGCGTGCACCAGCAGCCTCCGCCTGCGCCCTACGCCGCGCGCACGGACGGCCTGCATGTACGGTGAAGCCAGCACGTCGGCCATGCTGGACTGGACGTGGCGGGCGAGGAGCGGCACGGTGGTGAGCACCAGCGCCAGGGTCGGCAGCAGGAGGTGGCGCGCCAGGTCGATCAGCTGCTGCCATCGCCCCAGGGCGCTGAACTCCGGCGAGGTCATGCCTCCCACCGGGAGCGCCGGGACGTGAACGGCGACCATCAACAGGCCGAGCCCGAGGACCAGGTCGGGTATAGCCAGGCCGAGCGAAGTCGCGGTGCCGAACAGCGCGCCGCGGGCCCGGCCCTTCTCGGCCGCCCAGATGCCGAGCGGCAGGGCCACCAGCCAGGCCAGCGCCGTGGCCAACACGGTGAGCAGGAGGGTGTTGCGCGAGCGCTGCCAGAGCAGCTCCGCTACGGGCCTGCCGTGGAGCAGCGAGTCGCCCAGGTTGCCCCCGAGGACCCCGGCCAGCCAGCGCCCGTAGCGCACCGGCAACGGATCATCGAGCCCGAGACGTGCCCGCAGTTGCTCGACCGTCTCGCTCGACAGGCTCGGGTCGAGGCGGGCATCGAGCAGGAAGTCGCCCGGCGCCAGCTCGCTGAACAGGAAGGTCAGCAGCGAGACGCCCAGCAACAGAGTCAGCCCGTGCAGCAGGCGCTGGGCTACGAGCCTGGCCATGCGGTCAGGCGTCGGCCGGAGGCGCGGCTCGGGCCGCCGTCGGCAGCAGGGCGGAGCGCTGCGCGGGACGCTCGGCAGGCGCCGGCCGCCGCTGGCCGCCCGCCCGCCACCAGAACTCCTCGGCGAGCAGACGGTAGGCCTGGGCGCCGGTCGAGCGCGGATCGTACTCGAAGATCGTGCGGCCCGACTCCGGAGCCTCGGCGAGCCGGATGTTGGTGCGCACCTCGACGGCGAATACCTGATCGCGGTAGGTGAGCCGGACCTGTTCGACGTTGACCCGGCTCGCGCGGGTGCGGTAGTCGACCATCGTCAGCAGGATGCCGGCGAGCCGTGCGCCGATGCCGAAGCGGATCTGGATGCGCTCGACGGCGTCGAGCACGCCCTGCACCCCCTCGAGCGCGAGGTACTGGGGCACCGCCGGCAGGACGAAGGTGTCGGCGGCTACGAGGGCGTTGATCGACAGCAGCGACATCCCCGCCGGGCAGTCGATGAGCGTCGCTTCGTAATCCGGTGTGAGCTGCGCCAGCTCGCGGTGCAGCCGGTACCCCTTGTCCGGCAGCACGGCCAGCTCTTCTTCGGCCGAGACCAGGTCGGCGGAGCCGGTCAGCAGATCGAGGTTCTCGATTCGGGTCGGGCGCACGGCGCGCCAGGAGCGCAGCCCGCGGAACAGCACGTCCGCCGCTGAGGGCGCCAGCAGGTGGCGCGGCACGCCCAGCGACAGCGACGCCGAGGCCTGGCTGTCGAGGTCGACGAGCAGCGTCTTGCGGCCGCTGCCGGCAAGCGCTGCCGCCAGGTTGACGGCAGTGGTCGTCTTGCCGACCCCGCCCTTCTTGCTCACCAATGCGGTGATCATCCGAACCCCTTGCAGCCGATCAGGCGCCGCTATTGTAGCCAACCGGCGGCCGCGCCCGCCACGGCACGGCACATCGCCGGAGTCACCGGCTTCCTGCAGAGGCCGCCGTTGCGCTACCCTGAGGCGCTTTCAGTCCGGGAGGGAGCCGCTTGACCGCCGTCGTCACAGCGCTGTGTTTCCTGGCCTACTTCGTGGGCTACACGCTCTACGCCCGCTTCCTGGCGCGCCGGGTGTTCGCTCTCGACGACGGGGAGCCGACGCCGGCCCACAGCCAGCGGGACGACATCGACTACGTCCCGACCAACCGCTACGTCCTGTTCGGCCACCACTGGGCTTCGATCACCGGCCTGTCGCCGATGCTGGGGCCGGCGGTGGCGGTGATCTGGGGTTGGCTGCCGGCGATGCTGTGGGTGGTGCTGGGCGCTCTGTTCGTCGGCTGTGTCCACGATTTCGGCGCGCTGGTGGTGAGCATGCGGGCGCGCGGCATGTCGATCGGCAAGGTCACCGAGGGTATCGTCGGCCAGCGCGCCAAGACCCTGTTCCACCTCATCATCTTCTTCGGCATCGCGCTGGCGATGGGGGTGTTCGTCTACGTCATCGCGGTCATGTTCTCGATCAGTGACCGCTGGGACCCTGAGCTGCCGCTGGCCGACCCGTCGTCGTTCCCGACCGCGGTCCTGCCCTCGGCCCTGCTGATCGGCATCGCGCTGGTGATGGGCTGGCTGCTCCACCGCAAGCGACTGCCGCTCGGGCCCACCACCTCTGCCGGCTTCCTGCTGATGCTCGGCGGCGTGTGGGGCGGCATGCGCTGGCCGTTGTTGTGGATGGACCGCGGCGGCTGGCCGGAGCAGGGCAGCTGGGTGCTGATCCTGCTGGCCTACTCGTTCCTGGCTTCGGTGCTGCCGGTGTGGAGCCTGCTCCAAGCGCGCGACTTCCTGAACTCGCTGCTGCTCTACCTCGGCCTGGCGCTCAGCTACCTGGGGCTGTTCATCTGGCGGCCGGAGTTCGCCGCCCCCGCGTTTCGACCCCAGCCCGCGGGCGCCCCGAGCTTCTATCCGTTCGTCTTCATCATCATTGCCTGCGGCGCGGCCAGCGGCTTCCATTCGCTGGTGGCTTCCGGTACCACCGCAAAGCAGATCGACCGCGAAACCGATGCGCGGCCGATCGGCTACGGCGGCATGATCGGCGAGTCGCTGCTCGGCCTGCTCGCGGTGCTGGCGTGTACCGCCGGGGTTCTGGGCAGCTCCGGTGCAGCGCCGGCGGAGATCTGGCAGCGCACCTACGCCGACTGGAGCTCGATGCAGTCGCTCGGCCAGCAGGTCGGCGTGTTCATCACCGGCGCGGCCCACTTCATCGAGCGGCTGGGCTTCGTCGACCATCGGGTGGCGACGGCGTTCGTCGCCGTGGTGGTCGTGTCGTTCGCTCTGACCACGCTCGACTCGGCCACGCGGCTGCTGCGCTTCAACATCTCCGAGATCGCCGAGACGCTCCGCCTGAGGTGGCTCGACAACCGGTACCTGGCCTCCGGGCTGGCGGTGGCGGTGATCGCCTTCTTCGCCTTCTACGAGATCGGCGGCCGGCCGGCCGGCCTGGCGCTGTGGCGTCTGTTCGGCACGATCAACCAGCTGCTGGCGGGCCTGGCGCTGCTGGTGGTGACCCTGTACCTGGTGCAGCGCGGCCGCAAGGCATACTACACCGGCGTTCCGATGCTGTTCATGATGGGCTCGACCCTGCTCGCCATGGTCTCCAACCTGCGCGACTTCTGGGGGCAGCGCGGGGAGGGTGGTGGCATACTATTCGTGGTCGGTCTGGTGCTTCTGGTGCTCGCCGTCTGGCTGGCGGCCGAATCGGTGCTGGCGTTGGTCCGCTGTCGCGGCAGGAAGCCGCTGGAAGGTCTACAGATTCGCTATGACGGCGCCCCCTGAACCAGTTTCCAACGGGAGCCCCGGAGCTGGTTCCGGCGGCCGCATGGTCGAGCTGGAGCTCAAGCTGGACGGTGCGGCGGCGCTGGCTCGAATCGTCCACCGCGCGGGCGAGCTCGAGGGGCGGTCCGAGCTGCAGCTCGATGAGCAGCCGGAGCAGCAGCTCGGCGAGCGTCTGGAGGAGCTCGGCCGAATGAGGCTGGAGGTGCAGAAGCTGGCGGCGGCAGATGATCTCTCGCCCCGGAACCGGGTGCACCGCGAGCGCCTCGAGGCCCGGACCGACCGGATCCTGGGGGAGCTGGGCGCGGAGTTCGAGGCGCTCGGTCCGTCGCAGCTGCGGGCGGTGCTGGGGCGGCACCGCCTCGACCAGAGGAGCCTGCTGGCCGTGATCGGGATTCATCGCCTGGGCGCTGCGCCCGAACCGTGGACGGAGGCTCGGGGCGACAAGCTCGATCTGCTGATCAGCAGGCTGGGGCAGGCGGTGCAGGGAGCCGACGGCGCAGAGCTCGAGCGGTTGCTCGAGGAGATGCCGGCGGGCGAGGACCGGCTCGCGCTCGGGGCCGTCGAGCTGAACAGCTTCAAGGCCTGGCTGAAGGCGTTTCGGGCCGAGGCGGAGAAGGCCGACTCGCTCGAAGAGCTCGTCGAGCAGGGAACGCTCGAGCGCTACCGTAGCGTCAAGCACCGGCTCGGGCGCCTGCTGCTCTACCCCCAGGTGCTGGTCGAGGTCAGCCGCACCAACGGCGTGCTCAAGCGCAAGATGGACCGTCTGTTCGCGGTCGCCGAGGCGGCGATCATCACCACCTTTCAGGGCATCTTCGACATCGGCCTTTCGAGAGCCATGACCGCCGAGCTGCGCGAGGAGCTCGAGCAGCTCGAGGGCCGCTTCGACCGCTTCGAGTCGCAGGTGCAGGCGGGCAACGTCAAGTACGCCGAGGCGGCGCGGCTGTGGAGCGAGCTGAGGAGCTTCTTCGACCGCATCGCCACGCTCCGCGAGAGCCTTCCGGTGGAGGAACCGGCTGCCGCCGCCGCCATCACTCCGGGTGGTCAGCGCGCGGGGAGCGGAGTGCTGGACTGGCTGCGACCGGATCTGGAGGTGCTGACCGAGCTGCTCGAGGCGAGCGACGCCGCGTCGATGCCGCCGGAGATCGTCGCCTTCCTGCCGGACGAGGATCTGCCGCTCGACGTTCGCGAGGTAATGGCCTTTCGCCGGCTCAAGTCACCGGAGGACTGCAACTCCGAGTTCGAGCGGTTCATCCTGGCCGCCGCTGCCCTGCGGCGGTGCATCCGCCGGCTGGCTCGCAAGATCGCCCGGCTGCGGGACGACGAGGACCGGCCCAGCCACCAGGTGTTCCAGAACGGCGTGCGCGCCATGCCGCAGGCCGAGAGCTTCCTGACCCGCTATTCGCAGGCGATCAACCAGGCCGTGCTGGACGGCAACGTGGCGGAAGCGCAGGCAATTCAGATCCTGCGCATGCGGCTGATGCGGGAGTTCTCCGGCCTGTGGCTGCAGGTTCGCCGGCAGGCGTGAGCCGCGGTCCCACCACCAAAGAGAAGCCCGCCGCGCCCCCTTGGGTGTAGACCCGTATGGCTCAATCTGGCCATCCCGGGTCGAGTGCAGGGCGAAGCGGGCCAGGTTGGCCTTACGGTAGCACCGCCGAGGCCGGCCGGGGCGGTACAATCGTCTTGTAGGGAGGTGAGCGATGACCAGAACCCAACTAGTGGTGCGTTGCGCCCTCGGGCTGGCTCTGGGGGCCATGCTCGCGCTCGGCGGCGCGCCGGCCACGGCGCAGGAGCCGGACTTCTCCCACCCCACCGACGAGCCGGGCTCGAACGAGACCTTGATGGACCGCTCGGACCTCGGCAACGTGGTGGCGGCCGGGCGGATGAAGGTGGCCGAGGGCAACCGGGAGATGAAGCGCGCGGCCAAGCTCGAGAAGAAGCGAGACACGGCCGAGGCGGCAAAGCGAGAGGAGCTCGACGCCAAGATCGTCGCCGCGTATCAGCGGGCGGCACAGAGCTTCCAGGAGGCGATCCGCACGAGTCCGAACCTGCTGGACGGGTACACCGGCCTCGGTCAGGCGCTGGCACACCTGGGCCGGCACCAGGAGAGCCTGCAGGTCCACGCCGCGGCGCTGCGCAAGGACGCGGCCGACGAGAGCAACTTCCGCGGCTGGGCGTCGGCGATGCTCGAGCTGAACATGCTCGGCGACGCGACGAAGGCCTACGACTACTTCGCCGACTCCAACCCGGCGCAGGCGGAGATCCTGCTCGAGCTGATGCACGACTGGCTCGATCGTCGCCGGGCCGACCCAGGCGAGCTGGCGCCGGACGACGTCGAGCGGATGGCGAGCTGGCTGGCCGAGCGCGGCTAACCGGCGGCAGGCTGGTCTTCAGCCGGTAGCGATCTGGCCACCGGTGACCCCCGGCAGCTCGAAGGCGAGATCGGACCCGAAGGCGCGTGCCGGTGTCCAGGCACCGGGCTGGGCCCGGCCGGCCAGCAGACGCAGCGCGCACTCCACCGACGAGGCCGCCGTGAAGGCGTAGCCCTCGGGAGTCTCCATGGTGGCGCGGCGCACGTCGCCCGCCGGGTTCGACACCTCGCCCCACAGGCAGACCCTGGCGGTGGCGCGCTGATCGGCGTCCGGCCCGGTGACCGTGCGGCCGACCCACCACTGCGCCAGCCGCTTGACCGGCGTGAAACCGGCGAGAGGGAGCAGCGGCCGCATGCGTCGCATGCGCCGGATGGCCCCGGGCGGGGCGCCGCTGTAGACGCGGATGTTCGGGATGCCGGTGGTGTGGAAGGCGGTCGAAACGTCCCCCCACGGGATGGTGACCGCCCACCGGTTTCCGCAGCTGAACTCGATCTCGCGTGCGTCCCAGGCCAGCGGCACCGGGACGATCCGGCTGTCCTTGCGAATGCCGCCGGCGTGCGGCAGGCTCTCGATCATGGTCTTGAGCGTGCCGCGGCTGGTGGAGCCGCCTTCGGAGGTGAAGGCGAGCGTGAGCTCGCTGGCATCGGGCAGGGCGGCCGCGAGCCGCGCTGCCAGGCAGTCGGTCGGTACCACGTCGAACCCGACGCCGGGCAGCAGCGCGACGCCGGCCTCGGCCGCCTCGCGGCCACGCCGGAGAACCGCCTCGAAGACCGCGATCTCGCCCGTGATGTCGAGGTAGTGGGCGCCGCCGGCCAGACAGGCGTCGACCATCGGGCGGCTGGTGAGGACGAACGGACCCGCGCAGTGGAGCACCGCCGCCACGCCGTCCACACCGCGATGAAGAGCCGCCGAGTCGTCCAGCCCGAACGAGCGGTGCGGCAGTCCGAGCTCGGACGCGAGGGCCGCCACCGCTCCCTCGTTGCGCCCCGCCAGGATCGGTGCCGTGCCGCGCCGGACCGCCTCCCGGGCGACCAGCTCGCCGGTGTAGCCGTTGGCGCCGTAGATCAAGAGCGGTCGTTCGGTCATGGTGCCCGATTGTACGGGCAAACCGCGGCTCGGCCGAGCGCGCGGCGGTAGACTGCGGGCCGATGGGGCACCCTTTGCTGCTGCGCGGCGGTACCGTGCTGACCCTCGATCGCGAGGCGCGGGTCGTCGCGGACGGCGATCTGCTGGTCGAGGGGGGGCGCATCGTCGAGGTGGGAGCGGTAGGGGAGCCACCCGCGGGCACGCGCACCCTGGACGTGACCGGCTGCTTCGTCCTGCCGGGTCTCGTTCAGGGTCACGTGCACCTGGGCCAGACCTTTTTTCGGGGTCTGGCCGAAGGCCGGCGGCTGCTGCCCTGGCTGCGCGAGCGCATCTGGCCGCTCGAGGCGGCGCACGACGACGACAGCGCCTACGCCTGCAGCCTGCTTGGAGCCGCCGAGTGCCTGCTGGGCGGCACCTCGACCATCCAGGACATCGGCATCGGTCCGGGCGCGCGGGGCCTGCTCGAAGCGATCCGCGACTCCGGGCTGCGCGCGCTGGCGGGACCGTGCCTGATGGACGAAGGCGAAGAGCTGCCGGCGGGCCTGCGAGCCGCCACCGAGGACGCTCTGGCCGCCTGTGAGGAGCTGGGGTCGTGGTTCGCCGGCGAGGGCGGCGGGCGGCTGAAGCCGGTGGTCAACCCGCGCTTCATCCTGAGCTGCTCCGATCCGCTTTGGGCCGGCATCCGGACCCTGGCGGAGCGCCGGGGCTGGCGCGTTCACACGCATGCTCTCGAGCAGCGCGAGGAGACCGCCGCGGTGCGCCAGCTCAAGGGTGGCCGCGACGAGATCCAGTACTTCGACGAAACCGGCGTGCTGGACGCCGGCTTGAGCATCGCGCACGGCGTCTGGCTCGAGCCGTCCCATTTCGGCCGCTTCCGCCGCGCCGGCGGCAGCGTGGTCCACTGCCCGGGCTCCAACCTGAAGCTCGGCTCCGGCATCGCCGACGTGGTCGAGATCGTTCGCGCCGGCATCGCGGTGGGCATCGGCGCCGACGGAGCGCCGTGCAACAACGACCTCGATGCCCTCGAGGAGATCCGGCTGGCGGCGCTGTTGCAGAAGCTCGAGCACGGCCCCGAGAGCTTCTCGGGGCTCGATGCCTTGCGGCTGGCCACCAGCGAGGGTGCCCGCGCGCTCGGTCTGGAGCAGGAGATCGGCTCGCTCGAGCCCGGCAAGGCCGCCGACGTGCTGGTGCTCGACGGGCAGCGCCCGGAGCTTTGGTCGCCGGCGCCGGCCGATCTGCACGACCTGATCGCTTTCGGGGCCTCGCGCGCCTCGGTCCGCCATCTGCTGGTGGCGGGGGAGCCGCTGGTCGAAGACGGCCGGCTCACCCGGCTGGATCTCCCCACCCTGCGGCAGCAGGCGGATCGCCAGCTCGCGCGCCTGCTGGCCCGGGCCGACCTGGAGCTCTAGCCGACCGGTTCCAGCGACGGCCGGCTCGAAAGAAAAAGCGCCCGGCACGAGCCGGGCGCCGTTTGGGGTTGCTGCCAGTCCCGCGACTAGTGGTCGTGATCGCCGGGTGGCACGGCAAGACGCACGTGGAAGACCCACAGGCCGCCGTCCGGGCGGCTCTTGACCCAGGTCTCCGCGAACCGCCCGCGGTGCACCGGCACGGCGCCGGCGGGGATACCGGCCGGCACGTCGAAGCCGTTGCACTTCGGGCTGTTCGGGTTGCAGCCGCCGCCGCCGCTCGATCCGTCATCGTAGCTGTTGTACGAGTCGAGATGGGCGTAGATCTGCTCGAGCAGGTCGTAGTCGTGCTGGTTGGGCGAGATGCTCGCCGGGTCCTGCGAGTAGTCCATGCAGGTCTGCTGGCTGGAGCCGTCCTCGCTGGTGTGGCCGAGACCGAAGACGTGGCCGATCTCCTGGCACATCACGTGCCGCTTCTCGTTCGGGTCGGCCCAGTACGAGCTGTAGCTGTCGTTGACCTTGGCGGTGCCGCGGTCGATGTGGCCGTTGGAGTCGAGGCCGATCGACGCCAGGCCGAGCCAGCCGTTGAAGCCGTAGGCGGAGTTGCAGACGCGCATCTGGCCGACGACCATCTTGCACTGCTTGCGGGCGCGGTTGGAGTCGTCGGCCGAGGCGACCGACATGTCGAGCACGCTCGACACGTTCCACTCGGCTAGAGCGGTGTCGAACTCGAACTGCCAGTCGGCGCTGACGCTGTCCACCACCTTGAGCGGCAGAGGGTTGGCCGTTCGCGCCCAGTGGTAGTTGTTCCAGGCGTGATCGGCGTGAGCGGCCGGCGCGAAGGCGACAATCGCCAGCGCCAGAACGCACAGGGAGAGAGTGAGTCTACGCATCGGGGAGCTTTCCTCCTGGTTGGGTTTCGGGGGCCGGACCGAGGGGAGGATCCGGCCCAGCGCCCGACGGCGCAACGGCCCGCGCCGTGCGCCCTTTGGGGGTGCAGCGGCAGACCGGCGCGAAGCGCTGCGGGCAGAGTACTGGCATCTACCGGTACTGGAGTGTTCTCGGTCGTGTTTTGATATAGCCGTCGGAGAATCTCGTGCCTTTCTTCTCGCCACCGGCCAGGCGGCCGACCCGGAGCATCGGCCCGCCGGGCGGCGTGACGGCCGCCACCTGCGCCCGCCGATCGGGCCCGCTCGCCGCGGCGGCGCTCGTGGCCTGGGTGCTCATCGGCTGCCAGGCACCCTCCGTCGGCAGGCTGGAGCTGTGGATCACCGACGGCGCCGGCGGCCCGGTGACACCTGCTCGGGTCGAGCTGCTCGGGGCCGGTGGCGCGGCCCACATCGCCGAAGGAGCGCTGCCGGTGGCGGGCGACTGCGGCTGGCTGCCGCTGCACAACTGGCTGGGCCGGTGGACGGCGTCGCTCCAGATGGCCCGGCGGCTGGCGCCGGCGATCCGCGACCCCTACGCCGGCGCCGACCACTTCTACGCTTCCGGTCCTGTCACCGCCGAGCTGCCGCCGGGACGCTACAGCCTGCGGGTGTTCAAGGGCATCGAGTACCGCGTCGCCAGGCGCGAGGTCGAGCTCCGGCGGGGCGAGACGGCGCGGCTGACCGTCGAGCTCGACCGCTGGATCGACCGGCCGGCCGAAGGCTGGCTGAGCGCCGACGGCCACCTGCACATCGCCCGCCCCCACCGCCGTTTCGATCGACTGATCGCTCTGTGGATGGCGGCCGAGGACCTGCACGTCGCCAACCTGCTGCAGATGGGGCTGTCGCGCGACCTCCACCTCACCGCGCAGCGGCGGTTCGGCGACGAGTCGGCACACCGCCACGGCGCTACGGTGGTGGCGTCGGGGCAGGAGAACCCCCGCAGCCACGTCTTCGGGCACGTCATCCTGCTCGGCGCGCGCCGCTGGATCGACTACCCGGAGAGCTACCTGGCGTACGACCGGTTCTGGCGCGAGGCGCGGCGCCAGGGCGGGGTCACCGGCTACGCCCACGCCGGCCTGTCGGGAGGTGAGCAGGCGCTCGCCACCTGGGGGCCGGAGGGCCTGCTCGATTTCGTCGAGGTGCTCGGGCTGGGGCTGCACTACTACGGTCTGTGGTACGAGCTGCTGGACCTGGGGCTGCGCGTCGCGCCCACCGCCGGTTCGGACTTCCCGTGCGGCCCGGGCCTGCCGGGCCGGGAGCGGTTCTACGCCCGCGCACAGCCGGGCGGGAGCTACCGGCAGTGGCTCGAGGCGGTACGGCGCGGCCGGACCTCGGTGACCAACGGTCCGATCCTGGATCTGGCGGTCGGCGGCGCCGGCGTCGGCGACGAGCTGCGGCTCGACCGGCCGGGCGAGGTGGCGGTGTCAGGACGCGCGCGATTCGATCCGGAGCGGGACCGGCTCGACCGGCTCGAGCTGGTGGCGGCCGGCGGGCTGGTCGTGGCACGCGGCTCGCCGGCCGGCAGCGGCGAGATGGTCCTCGAGGCCCGCGTCCCGATCCCGCGCACGACCTGGCTGGCGCTGCGCGCCAGTGGCGTCAAGCGGGGCGAGGAGCCGGTGCGCAACAGCGCGCTGCGCGACACCTTTCTCGGCTACCTCGAGCGCCAGCGCGATCTCGGGCTGGTGCCGGCGGAGGCGACCGTGGTGCCGGCGGAAGGGCAGGCCCAGGTTGCCGCCGCGCACACCGGTGCGGTCTGGATCGAGGTCGCGGGCTCGCCGCCTCTCGCCCGCCAGCCCCGCGCACGCCGCCTGGCCAGCGCCTGGCTCGCCCGCCTCGGCGAGCTGGAAGCCCGGCTGTCCGACGAGGGCATCGAGGCCCTGGCCGGCTTCCCCGGGCGTGGCGACGGCATGACCGCCGAGGACCTCCTGGCCGCCCGGCCGGCGCTGCTGCGCGCCATCCGGGCGGCGCGCGGCCACTGGCACGCCGAGACGGCTGCGGGGAGCGAGCCGGATACGGATACGCCCTAGTCGCCGGTCGGGGTTGTCCGGGGCGGGTCGAGGGCGAGATACTCGAGCCGGCGGCAGGCGATGGCTGCGATGACACGGCCAGAGGCGGCGAGGCGGGGGCGCGGGAGCGCCGTATGGCTGGTTCTGGTCGTGGCGCTGACCGGCTGCGGCGGCGAACCGCCCCCCACGAACCCGCTGTTCGTCGACCCGGCGAAGCAGGACTTCTCGGCCAACGCGCCGCTGCGCGAGCGCATTCTCGAGTCACCCCACGGCTATTTCCGCTTCATCAACATCCCGTTCAGCCGTGAGGTGTGCCGGCGGCTGGGCAGCTCGGTCGAGGGCACGCCGCAGTTCAACCTGCACGGCGACGCCCATCTCGAGCAGTACGCCGTCACCGACCTCGGGCGGGGCCTGACCGACTTCGACGACTCGTCGAAGGGCCCGGCAGTGGTCGATCTCTTGCGCTTCGGCGTCTCGCTGGAGCTGGCCTGCCGCGAGCGCGGTTGCGCCGCCGAGGTCGACCGCCTCTACGAGCGGTTCCTGAGCGGCTACCGGCGGGCGCTCGAGGATCCGGAGACCGAGGCGCCGGAGCCGGTGCTGGCCACCCGCCTGCGTGCCGACTTCAGCTCGGACCGCGAGGCGTACCTGGCCTGGATCGACTCCGTCATGGAGCCGATGCCGGCCAGCGAGACGAGCGAGCTGATCGCGGCGATGGCGCCGTACGTCGACGTCATGCTCTACGAACAGCCGGAGCTCGGCTCGCGGCACTTCGAAGTGGTCGACGCCGGCTATCTCAAGATGGGGATCGGCAGCGCGCTCGATCTCAAGTACCTGGTGCGCATCCGGGGCGCCAGCGACGGGCCGCTCGACGACCAGGTGCTGGAGGTCAAGCAGGTGCGCGAGCTGGGCGGGATCGACTGCATCGCGGTCTCCAAGGGCACCGACCCGTTCCGCATCCTGCTCGGCCAGTCGCGCATCGCCTACCAGCCCTACGACCTGCTGGGCTATGTGCGCATGAGCGGTGGGACCTTCTGGATCCACGCCTGGGTCCAGAACTACAAGGAGGTCGGCATTCGCGACGACCTCGGATCGGTCGACGAGCTGGCCGAGGTGGCCTACGACGTGGGGGTCCAGCTCGGGCGCGGACATCCCAACCAGATCGGCGCGCCACTCGATCTACAGCTGCGCATGGAGCAGCTGCGGCTGCTCGAGCGCGACCGGGAGCTCATCGCACAGCAACGGCACGAGCTGGCCGAGCTGGTGGTCGACGCCTGGCGCCGGTTCGGCGAGCAGCTCTAGAGACGGCCGGCGCCGCGGCCGGCCACCCGCGTCGACAGGTGGGGACGGCGACCGCCTACCGGGGTGTGGCTGGTCCCCGGCGGCTACGGCACGATCGAGATGCGGGCGCGGCAGCCCGGCACGATCGCTCGGCGTCCCCGGCCAGCGCCGCCCTCGCTACCTGGTGGAGCGGGATCCTGATCGAGATCCGCATACACGGCCGCGGCGGCCAGGGCGGGGTGACCCTGGCGAAGATCATCGCCACCAGCCGCTTCCTGGTCGGGCAGTCGGTGCAGGCGTTCGGGCTGTACGCCGCGGAACGCTCCGGTGCACCGGTGCAGGCGTTCTGCCGGTTCGCAGACGGCACAATCCACAACCGCAACCTGGTCTACGAGCCGGACCACGTCGTGGTGCTCGATCCGACCCTGGTGGGTCCGGCGATCCTCGACGGCCTGAAGCCGGGCGGCTGGCTGCTGGTGAACACGGCCGAGGCCGTCGAGCTGCTGGCCGAGAGGTTCACCGGGCAGCGGCTGGCGGCGGTCGATGCCACCGCCATCGCCCGCCGGCACCGCCTCGGCACCCGCAGCCTGCCGATCGTCAACACGGCCCTGGCCGGAGCGTTCGGCCGCTTGATGGGTTGGTCCGGGGAGGAGATCGAGGCGGCGCTCGTGCACCTCGAGCTGGTGGGCGCCAACCTGGCCGCGGCGGCGGAGGCGTACGAGGCGGTGGTGACGCGGCTACCTGGCGCCGCCGGCTCGAGCGGGCGGCCGGTGCCCGCTGGCGCCGCCGATTCGGGTCCGCCCGCCCGTCCGCGAGCTCCGAGCCTGCTGACCGGCAACACCGGGCTACCGCCGGCGACCCGCACCGGCCTGTGGGCGACCCTGCAGCCGCGGCGCCAGCAGGCGGTGGCTCCGTGCAACCATGTCTGCCCCGCCGGCAACGACGTGCGCGGCTTCCTGCAGGCGCTGGCGCGGGACGATCTGGAGGCGGCGGCGTCCATCCTGCTCCGCACGACGCCTCTGCCTGCGGTCTGCGGCCGGGTCTGTCCCGCACCGTGCATGGACCGCTGCAACCGGATCGGCCTCGACGGCGCTGTCCAGGTGCGCGAGCTCGAGCGCTACGTCGGGGACCACGCCGCGTACGAACCGCCGGCGGCCAACGGTCGGGCCGAGCGGGTGGCGGTGATCGGCTCGGGGCCGGCGGGTCTGACCGCCGCCTACCATCTGGCGCTGGTCGGCTACCCGGTGGTCCTGATCGAGGCCGGTGAGCGGCCGGGTGGCCTGCTGCGCACCGGCATCCCCGGCTACCGGCTCCCCGGAGCGGTGGTGGACCGGGAGATCGAGCGGATTCTCCGGCTCGGCGTCGAGTTGCGCTGCGGCCGGCCGGTCGACCGCACGAGCCTGCTGCGGCTGGCGCGCCAGCACGACGCCTTGCTGGTGGCCACCGGCCAGCAGGAAGCGCGCAGCCTGCGGCTGGGCCTCGGGGAGGGTGGGCCGGTCGAGCAAGGGCTGGAGTTCCTCGCCCGGTCCAAGGCCGGCCGGATGGAGCGGCTCGACGGTGAGGTGGTGCTGGTGGTGGGAGGCGGCAACACCGCCGTCGATGCGGCGCGCACGGCGCTCCGGCTGGGAGCCGAGCGGGTCACCATCGTCTACCGCCGCACGCGGCACGAGATGCCGGCGATCACGGAGGAGGTCGACCAGGCGCTCGAAGAGGGCGTCGAGCTGCTGCAGCTGCTCAGCCCGGTCCAGCTGCGGCGCGCCGGCGACGCGGCGGCGCTCGCCGCTCCCTATGCGCTCGTCTGCCGCGTCATGGAGCTCGGCGAGCCCGACGAGTCGGGCCGGCGGCGCCCGGTGGAGGTGGCCGGCTCGGACTTCGAGCTGGCCTGCAGCCGGGTGATTCTCGCGCTCGGCCAGTCGGCCGACCTGTCGGTGTTCCCCGACGGCACCGAGGTGCGGGATGGCGAGCGGCTGCTCGGGCTGCTGGAGAAGCCGGTCTTCGCGATCGGCGACCTGGCCACCGGTGACGGTACGGTCGCCAGCGCCATCGGCAGCGGCCGCCGGGCGGCGCTCCACATCCACCGGACCTTGAGCGGCGAGCCGATCGGTGGGGAAGAGCCGGCAGGCGCGGGTCGTCCGGTCGACGTGTGGAGCGACGAGGTGGTGCACCCCGAGGCCATGAAGCTCCACCTGTTCGAGGGCCGGCAGCCCGAGCGGGGCGGCCGACTCTCGCCGTGGGCGCGGAGCTGGAACTTCGAAGAGGTGGCGCTCGGCCTGGAAGGTGTGGCCGAGGCGAAGCGCTGTCTGTCGTGCGGCGGCTGCACCGAGTGCGACCGCTGCGTGACCTACTGCCCCGAGGGGGTGCTCAAGCGCGTCGGCTCGGTCTTCGAGTTCGACTATTCGTACTGCAAAGGGTGCGGAGTCTGCGCCGCCGAGTGCCCGCGCAACGTCATCTTCATGAGCCACCTCTAGCGCCGGAATGGAGCCGCCATGGCCAGACAGCTAGTGACCGGGAACCACGCCGCCGGCTACGCTCTGAGCACGGCCGCCGAGGCCAACCGGACGGGCCGCGGGGCGGCCTGCGGCATCTATCCGATCACGCCGCAGACCGAGATCGTCGAGTTCGTGGCCGGCTTTCCGTTCACCAAGACGCGCGTGGTGCCGGTCGAGAGCGAGCACAGCGCGATGGGGGTGTCGATCGGCGCCGCCCTGAGCGGTGCGCGCGCCTTCACTGCCAGCTCGTCGAACGGCCTGGCCTACATGACCGAGAACATCATGGTGGCGGGCTACTACCGGCTGCCGATCGTGATGGTGGCGGTCAACCGCACGCTGGGTCCGCCGTGGAACATCTGGGCCGACCAGGGCGACACCCTGATGCTGCGGGACTTCCCCTGGATCCAGCTCTACTGCGAGACCAACCAGGAGGTCCTCGACTCGGTGCTGCTGGCCTTCCGGCTGGCCGAGGACGCACGGGTGATGCTGCCGGTGGTGGTGGCGATGGACGCCTTCATCCTGTCCCACACCCAGATGGAGACCGAGCTGCCCGAGCAGGCGGCGGTCGACCGCTACCTGCCGCCCCTGGAGTTGCCGCACCGGCTGCGGCACGAGCGCCCGGTGACCGTCGGCGGGCTGGTCTGGCCTCACGAGGCGATGTCGCAGCGGCTCGATATCGACGAGGCGATGCGGCGCGCGCCGGCGGTCTACGACGAGTGCCGGGCGAGCTTCGAGGTGCAGTTCGAGCGCGACCCGGGCGCCGCGGTCCAACCGTTCGCTATGGAGGATGCCGACACTGCCCTGCTGGTGTCGAGCTCGATCGCCACCACCGCCCGCGAGGTGGTGCGCCGCCGGCGCGCGGCGGGCGAGCGGATCGGGCTGCTCAAGGTCAAGCTGTTCCGCCCGTTCCCCGAGCGGGCGGTGCGCGCGGCGTGTGCCCCGGTGCGCCGGCTGGCGGTGCTCGACCGCAACTACGCCGCGGGCGTCGGCGGGGTCTTCTGGCACGACGTCTGCGCGGCGTTCCAGGCTCACCGCCCCGACCTGCTGATCCAGAACTACCTGACCGGCGTCGCTGGCGGCGACGTCACGCCGGCGATGATCGACTGGCTGGTCGACGACCTCGCCGCTCGCGGCGCCGCCGGTCCGCCGGTGTGGGCCGGCATCGAGCAAGCCGGCCGGGAGGCCGTCCAGTGAGCGAGCCCCGAACCTCCGAGGCAGCCGGCGGCGTCGCCCAGGCCGGCGAGCCGTGCCTGCTGCGGCCCGGCAACACCAACTGCGGTGGCTGCGGCATGAGCGTCGGGCTCACCATGCTCGGCCGCGTGCTGGCCGAGCTCGGCGAGCCTTCGATGCTCGCCATCCCCGCGTGCTGCGGCATCGTCACCGCCGGCGGCTTTCCGACCACCGGCTACGGGGTGCCGGTGGTCGCAACCACCTTCGCCGCGGCGCCGGCGGTGGCCAGCGGCCTGGCGGCGGTGAGCGAGCTCAACGGCGACCCCGGCCAGATCCTCTGCTGGGCGGGCGATGGCGGCACCTACGACATCGGCCTGGCGACGCTGTCGGCGGCCGCGGAGCGAAACGAGCGGATCACCTACATCTGCTACGACAACGAGATCTACGGCAACACCGGCGGCCAGCGCTCCTCGGCCACGCCGACCGGCGCCCGCACGACGACCACGCCGGCCGGCAAGCGCGAGGCCAAGAAAGACATCATGGCGATCATGGCGGCACACCGCATTCCCTATGCGGCGACGCTGTCGATCGCCCATCCCGAGGACTTCGCGCGCAAGCTGCGCACCGCCTTCGCCACCGACGGCACCCGCTTCCTGCTGATGCACTCGCCGTGCCCGCAGGGCTGGAAGTCCGAGCCCGCCGACTCGCCCCAGCTCGTGCGCCTGGCGGTCGAGAGCGGCCTGTTCCCGCTCTACGAAGTATGGGACGGCAGCCGCTACCGGATCAACGCGCGGCCCAGCTGGCGTGGACTCGCCGAGTACTTCGAGCGCCAGGGCCGCTTTCCGGCGGTGGCAGCCGAGCTGGTGCGAGTCGAGCGGCAGGCGCGCCGGCGCTTCGCCCGGCTCGAGCGGCTCGCCACCTGACCGCGGGTCGCCGCGCGCGGCTACAATCGCGCATCCGGCACTTCACCGGGCGCGCACCAAGAAAGCGCGGCGTCGCGAAGCGGGCAGGCATGGCCAGGATACGGCAAGCGATGGGGCTCGACATCGGCGGCAGCGGCGTCAAGGCCGCGGTGGTGGACGTCGAGCGCGGCGAGCTGGTGTCCGAGCGAGTGCGGCTCGAGACGCCGCGGCCGGCGACGCCCGGGGCGGTGCTCGAGACGGCCGCGCGGTTGCTCGAGCGACTCGCCTGGCAGGGTGCCGTGGGCTGCGGCTTCCCGGGCTCGCTGGCCGGCGGTCGCGTCACTCGGGCGCCCAACCTCGACCCGTCGTGGGAGGGGATCGAGCTGGCCGGCGAGCTGCGGCGGGCGCTGGGAGTGGAACCGGTGGTTGTCGGCAACGACGCCGACCTGGCGGGGCTCGCCGAGATGCGCCTGGGCGCCGGTCGCGGAGTGCAGGGTACGGTCGTCCTGCTGACGCTCGGGACCGGCATCGGGACCGCGGTGTTCCGGGACGGCACGCTGCTGCCCGGCACCGAGCTGGGCCATCTCGAGCTCGACGGCGAAGATGCCGAGCTGTGGGCCGCCGGCAGCGCCCGCAAGCGCAACGGCTGGAGCTGGGAGGAGTGGGGCGGCCACCTCGACCGCTACCTGGCCCGGCTCGAGTACCTGCTGGCCGTGGACCTGTTCATCCTGGGCGGCGGCAGCGGCAAGAAAGGGCACAAGTTCCTGCACGTGCTCGAGCAGGTCGGGTGCGAGGTGGTGGTGGCGCGGCTGGGCAACCTGGCCGGGATCGTCGGCGCCGCGGTGGCGGCCGCCGAGCGGGCCTAGCCTGACCTGTTCACCCCTCCGCTGCTGCGCGTCCGGACGCGCCTGAAGGTCAGGCTAGCCGAGCAGCGCGGCGGCGACGCTGGCGACGACGCACCACACCACCACCAGTAGCGCCGAGGCCCGCCAGGCGGTCAGCAGCGTGAAGCCGGCCAGCGCGATGGCGAGATCGGCCGGACCGCGCACGGCGCTGATCCAGATCGGATCGTACAGTGCCGCGCCCAGCAGCCCGACGACGGCCGCGTTGATCCCCGCCACGGCGCGAGCCGCCAGCGGCCGGCTCGAGATCGACGCCCACAGCGGCAGGATGCCGGCCGCCAGCAGGAAGCCCGGCAGGAAGATGGCGCCGAGCGCGACGGCGGCGCCGAGCCCGCCGCCGACAGCGCCGGGCAGCCGAGCACCGAGGTAGGCGGCGAAGCTGAACATCGGGCCGGGGACCGCCTGGGCCGCGCCGTAGCCGGCGAGAAACTCGTCCTGGCCGACCCACCCCGGCCGCACCACGGTCTCCTCGAGCAGCGGCAGCACCACGTGGCCGCCGCCAAAAACCAGCGCGCCGGCGCGGTAGAAGGCGCCCGCCGCGGCGACTGGCGAGGCGGCCTGCGTCACGGGCAGCGACAAGACGACGAGCAGCACGGCGAACACCACGAGCAGCAGCCAGCCGAGCCGCGGACCGTAGCGCAGGCGCCAGCCGGTGGCGGAGGCCGGCTCTACGCTGCGGCAGGCCACCAGGCCGGCCGTGGCGCCGACGGCGATCGCCACGAGCTGCACCCAGGCCCGGCCGGTGAGCAGGACCACCACGGCCGCCGCGGCTGCGATGGTCAGCCGCTGGCGGTCGGGGCAGAGCCGCCGGCTCATCGTCAGCACGCCGTGCGCCACCACCGCCAGGGCGACCAGCTTGAGACCGTGCAGAGCGGCGGTGCCCACCGCTCCGGAGATGCGCGGCAGCAGTAGC
>JBFGNS010000083.1:0-20072 GCA_041574955.1 Thermoanaerobaculia bacterium
ACGTGCGCGACTACGACGCGCTGGCCGCCGCCTTCGCCCGCACCCGCGACGAGCTGGGCCCGATCCACACCCTGGTCGCCGGCGCCGCCGGCAACTTCTTGGCGCCGGCCGACAAGCTGTCGCCCAACGGCTTCAAGACGGTGGTGGACATCGATCTGCTGGGCTCGTTCAACGCCGCCCGCGCAGCCCTCGACCAGCTCAAGGAGACGCACGGCAACCTGATCTTCATCTCCGCCGGCCAGGCGTTCCAGCCGTACTTCGCCCAGGCGCACTGCGGCGCCGCCAAGGCCGGGGTCGACAACCTGATGCGCAACCTGGCGCTCGAGTGGGGTCGCTGGGGCATCCGCTCGAACTCGATCGCCCCCGGGCCGATCGAGGGCACCGAGGGCATGAAGCGGCTGGGGCCGGCCGACGGGGAGGCCCACCAGCGGCTGCGTGCCGCCGTCCCGCTCGGCCGCTACGGCACCGTCGAGGAGATCGGCCAGGCAGCCGTGTTCCTGGCCTCGCCGCTCGCCGCCTACGTCACCGGCGCCCTGCTGGTGGTCGACGGCGGCATGAGCCTGCCCGGCTCGGGGCTGTTCACCCACACGGTGATGCAGTCGCACTCCCAGGGCTGAACCGCCCGCCACCCGTAGAGACTGGCGGGGCGTCCTACCCGGCCGGACGTTGCGGCGGCCGGCGGGCGGCGGATACTGGGTGTGACGGCGGGGCGAATCGGCCGCGCCGTCGGAGGAACGGAGGTCGAGGGTGGCTCCCGGCACCAGCCGTCCACCCCAGGCCCCGGGATCCGGGCGGCGCGCCCGCCCCGCCCGCCTGCCCGCCGCCCTGGGTGCGGCCCGCATCAGAGTCCAGGTGATCGTCGCCGTGGTGGCGGCGTCGACCCTGGTGTTCGGTCTGTCGTCGTACCTCATCCTGGCCGGCGAGCGGCGGGCGCTCATCTCGCAGGTGGAGCAGCAGGCCCACCTGGTGAGCGAGACGATCAAGAGCAGCACCCGCTACGCGATGCTGCTCAACCGGCGCGAGGACGTCCACCAGATCATCGACACCATCGGCCGGCAGGACGAGATCGACCAGGTGCGGGTGTTCAACAAGGACGGCCAGGTCATCTACTCGCCCGACAAGGCTCTGCTCGGCAGCTTCGTCGACAAGCACACCGAGGCCTGCTACGCCTGCCACGCCGCCGATCGGCCGCTGGCCCGCCTGTCGCGGCCGCAGCGCACGCGCATCTTCGGGCAGCAGCCGGGCGGGCGGCGGCTGGGCATCATCAACC
This sequence comes from Thermoanaerobaculia bacterium, assembly GCA_041574955.1. Lineage (GTDB taxonomy): Bacteria > Acidobacteriota > Thermoanaerobaculia > Multivoradales > JAHEKO01 > CALZJC01. The sequence goes on from JBFGNS010000083.1 coordinate 1,271, forward strand.
CGATCTACAACGAGCCGAGCTGCTGGCAGGCCGACTGTCATGCGCACGCCGAGAGCCAGGCGGTGCTCGGCATCCTCGACGTGACGCTGCCGCTCGAGCCGGTGGACGCCCAGCTGGCGGTCAGCACGCAGCGCGCCGCCGTGCTGAGCGGCGCCGCCATCCTGGCGATCGTCCTGATCCTCTGGCTGTTTTTCGATCGGCGGGTGGCGCGGCCCGTGGCGCAGCTGCTCGAGGCCACCAACCGTGTGGCAGCCGGTGAGCTCGACTACCGGCTGGCGGTTCGCCGGCAGGACGAGCTGGGTGATCTACAGCGCTCGTTCAACGACATGACCCGCCGGCTGGCCACCGCTCAGAGCCAGCTCTACCAGTCCGACAAGCTGGCCTCGCTCGGCCGGCTGGCGGCGGGTGTGGCGCACGAGATCAACAACCCGCTGACCGGCGTGCTGGTCCACGGCAGCTTCCTCCACCGCCGAGCCGCCGAAGGCTCGGAGGAGAAGCTCGATCTCGAGACCATCGTTCACGAGACCAAGCGGTGTCGCGACATCGTTCGCGGGCTGCTCGACTTCGCCCGCCAGGCGCCGCTCAGCAAGTCCCTGGTCGACGTCAACGAGGCGGTCGAGCGTGCCCTCAAGATCGTCGACAACCAGCTGGCGGTCAAGAACATCCGGGTTACGCGGGCGCTGCGACCCGACCTGCCGGCGACCTGGGCCGACCCCAACCAGATCGCCCAGGTGATGATCAACCTGCTGGTCAACGCGGCCGATGCCATCGGCAGCGGCGGCGGTGAGGTGTATGTCGGCAGCGAGCTGGTCGAGGCGCCGGAGGGCAGCACGATCGAGATCAAGGTGGCCGACAGCGGCTGCGGCATCGCCGAGCAGGACCTGGGCCGCATCTTCGATCCGTTCTTCACCACCAAGGAGGCGCAGGGCACGGGGCTCGGTCTGGCGGTGGTGTGGGGCATCGTGCAGGAGCACGGCGGCACGATCCGGGTCGACAGCAAGCCGGGCCGCGGCGCCACCTTCACCTTGCGGCTGCCGGTGAGCGCGCAGCCGGGCGTGGTCGAGAACCCGCCGGAGGCCCCTGATGCCTGACCTGCTGCTGGTTGAGGACGAGCGGGTGGTGCGCGAGGCGGTGGCCCGGCTCTGCCGCGCCGAGGGGCTTTCGGTGGACGAGGTCGAGAGCGTAGAGCAGGCGCGCGGCAGGCTGGCGGAGGCTTCTCACCGGCTGGCGATCGTCGACCTGATGCTGCCCGGGCGCTCGGGCTTCGAGCTGCTGCGCGAGCTGCGCGACGCCGGCTCGCCGATGCCGGCGGTGGCCATCTCCGGCTTCGCCACCACCGCCAACGCTCTCGAGTCGTTTCGCCTCGGGGCGTTTGATTTCCTGCCCAAGCCGTTCGACGAGCCGGAGCTGGTCGGCGTCGTGCGGCGCGGCCTGCGCTGCGCCGAGCGAGGCGGGACCGGCGCCGCCGCAGCGGGTGTTGCCGGTGCCGAGCGGTACTTTCTCGGCCGGCACTCGTGGGCCGCGCCGGAGCCGGACGGCAGCGTCCTGATCGGGGTGGCCGAGAGCTTCCCCGGCGTGCTGGGTGCGGTGACGCGCCTCGACCTGCCGGCCGCCAACCACCGGGTCACCCAGGGCCAGGAGGCGGCGAGGTTCGAGGGCCCCGAGGAGGTACACCGGGTGTGGTCGCCGCTCGGCGGCCGCACGCTCGCCGCCAACTCGCGGCTGGCCGAAACGCCGGAGCTCGTCGATCGTTCCCCGTTCGGCGACGGCTGGCTCGTCCGCATCGTGCCGGCCGCGCTCGACAGCGAGATCGGGGCGCTGACGCGGCGCCCCGCGGGAGGAGGCTAGACCATGGTTCCGCTCATCGTGTTGCTGACCGTCGTCATCTTCGTGCTGGTCGATCTCGCCCTGCGCGTCTCGCTCAGGCGGCTCGAGCAGAGCCGGCTGCTCAAGGCGCGCCAGGCGGCGCTGGATGAGGGCTTGCGCCTCGAGTTCGCCGAGGAGGCCACGAGCCTCAAGCGGGTGCGGGTGGACGCCCCCAGGGCTCGCATCCTGGCGGTGGACGACGAGCCGGTGGTGCTCGACAGCTTTCGCAAGATCCTGGTCCTCGCCGGCTACTCGGTGGACACCGTCGAGAGCGGTCCGGAGGCGCTGGCGCTGGTTCGCCGCCACGACTACGAGTTCGTGTTCGCCGACCTCAAGATGCCGGGTATGGACGGACTCGACGTGGTCAAGGCGGTGAAGCATCTGCGGCCCGACATCGACGTCGCGATCATCACCGGCTACGCCACCATCGAGTCGGCCGTCAGCGCCATGAAGCACGGCGCCATGGACTATGTGCAGAAACCGTTCACCGAAGACGAGCTGGTCGAGTTCGCCGACCAGCTCCTGATCCGCCGGGAGGCCAGGCTGGAGAGCCAGAAGCCGCCCGAGATCCACCTGGTGACGCGCAACGAAGCCGAGACCGAGTCGCCGCGCTCGATCAACGTGCCGGGCGGGATCTACGTGGCGCCCGAGCACACCTGGGTGCGGGTCGAGATTACCGGCGAGGGCAGGGTCGGGCTCGACGACTTCTTCCACAAGCTGGTGCCGGGGGTCGAGGAGGTCGAGCTGCCGGTGGAGGGGGCGCGGGTGGAGCGCGGCCAGCCGCTGTTCCGGCTGCGCGCCGGCGAGCGCGAGATCGAGTTCCCGTCGCCGCTGTCGGGCCGCGTGACGCGCGTCAACCACGACCTGGTCTACCACCTCGAGCTGTTCGCTCAGCGCCCGTACGACGCCGGCTGGATCTGCGCCATCGAGCCGAGCCGGCTGACCGAGGAGCTGCGCGAGCTGCGCATCGGCGCCGATGCCGTCGGCTGGTACCGTGAGGAGGTCGACAGCTTCCGGCGCCTGCTGCGTGAAGGCGACGAGCGGGGGCTCGCCGCCGCCCCGCCGCCCGGCGGCGACGGCCGGCGCGCGGCGGACGAGGAGGCCTGGCAGGCTTTCGCCGGGGCCTGTCTGGGCGCCCGCGGGCGGCCGGTGGAGGTGGCGTCGTGAGCCGCCCGGCCGGAAGCCTGGCTGCCGCCGGCCTGCGGGTGGTGGCCGTGCTGGTGGTCGTCGCCGGCTGCGGCTCGGCGCCGCCGGTCGCCGGCGCCGGCGAGGACGCCACGGCCGCGCCCCGGCCGGTGGTGGGCGAGGCGCGCTTCCCGCACGACATGCACGCCGAGGATCTCGGCTTCGAGTGCGCCGAGTGCCACCACGAGACCAACGCCGCGCGGCTGCGTGTGCCGCACGAGGAGTACTTCGAGGACTTGTGGATCGAATGCGGCATCTGCCACCGCGAGGGCGAGGCCGCGGCCACACCGCAGAGCTGCGCCGCCTGCCACCACGACAGCCCGGCCTCGACCGCCGACGAGACCTTGAGCGCCAAGGTGGTGATCCACCGCAGCTGCTGGGGCTGCCACGACAGCGGCACCGGCGTCGAGGCCAGCCGCGGCTGCGGCTTCTGCCACCTGGACGGCGCGATCGGGGAGGTGATGCCATGAACCGTCGGCGGTTTCTCGAGACGGTCGGGGTCGCCGGAGCGACCCTGGCGGCCGGCGCGGCGCGCGCCGAGCCGACCGCGCCGGCGCCGGAGTTCTGCGGGGTGCTGGTCGACACCACGCGCTGCATCGGCTGCCGGGCCTGCGAGCGAGCCTGTGCCTCGGAGCAGGGCTTCCCGGTGCCGGAGGTGGAGCACGACGGGGCCCTCGAGCGGATGCGCGACACCTCGCCCGACCGCTGGACGGTGGTCAACCGCTACCAGACCAGCGGCGGCGAGGTGTTCGTCAAGCGCCAGTGCATGCACTGCTGGCAGCCGGCCTGCGTCGCGGCGTGCTTGACCCGGGCGATGTACAAGACGGAGACCGGTCCCGTCATCTGGCGGTCGCCGCAGTGCATGGGCTGTCGCTACTGCATGGTCTCCTGCCCGTTCGACGTGCCGAAGTTCGAGTACCACGAGTGGAATCCGAAGATCCAGAAGTGCGACCTGTGCTGGCGGCGCCTGGCGCACGGCCGCAAGCCGGCGTGCGTCGAGGCCTGCCCGACCGACGCCCTGATGTTCGGCAGGAAGCGCGATCTGATGGAGATCGCCCGCACGCGCATCTACAACCACCCGGACCGCTACGTCCACAAGATCTACGGCGAGCACGAGGTGGGCGGCACCGGCTGGCTGTACCTGGCGGCGGTGCCGTTCGAGGAGCTCGGCTTCCGCGCCGACCTCGGCACCACACCGTACCCCGAGTACACGCGCGACTTCCTGTACGGCGTGCCGCTGGTGCTGTTCGGGCTGCCGGCCCTGCTGTACGCGCTGCACGAGCTGAGCGAGCCGCGGGCTGGGGAGGGGAGGGACGAGGCATGAGCGAGCGACCGGCCCTGCTGCCCGAGCTGCGCCGTTTCGGGCGCTTCCTGCTCTCAGAGCTGCGGCCGCGCGGCCCGCTGGTGACGCCGTTCAACCTGATCTCGCTGCCGGTGATCCTGGCCGGTGCGGTCATCCTGGCGGTGCGCTTCACGCGCGGGCTCGGCGCGGTCACCAACCTCACCCAGGAGGTGCCGTGGGGGCTGTGGATCGGGTTCGACGTCGTCACCGGCGTGGCGTTCGCCGGTGGCGCCTACGTGCTGACCTTCGCGGTCTACGTCATGCGGATGGAGAAGTACCGCCCGATCGTGCGGGCGACCATCCTCAACGGCCTGCTGGCCTACGTCTTCTACGCCGGTGCGCTGGCCTTCGATCTCGGGCGGCCGTGGAACATCATCAACCCGATCATCGGTAACGAGTTCGGCTTCAGCTCGGTGCTGTTCCTGGTCTCCTGGCACTTCCTGCTCTACATGCTGGCCGAGTTCATCGAGTTCTCGCCGGCGGTGGCGGAGTGGCTGGGCTGGAAGCGGGTACGGCGAGTCCTCCACGCGTGCACGCTGACCGCGGTCATTCTCGGCATCACGCTGTCCACCCTCCACCAGTCGGGTCTCGGCGCGCTCTACCTGATGGCCAAGCCGAAGATCCATCCGCTGTGGTACAGCGAGTTCATCCCGATCCTGTTCCTGGTGTCGAGCATCTACGCCGGGCTGTCGATGATCATCCTCGAGGGAACGATCAGCCACCGCGTGTTCGGCGATCAGATCGACGAGCGCCGGCACGCCTCGTTCGACGAGATCGTCGTCGGCCTCGCCCGCGGCGCCGCGATTGCGCTGTTCACCTACTACTTCTTCAAGGCGCTGGTATTCCTGCACGAGAAGCACTGGCAGCTGCTGGGAGGCGGCTGGGGCGCCTGGTACCTGCTGGAGGTGATCGGTCTCACCCTGGTGCCGTGCGTGCTGTACGCCTACGGTGCGCGCCACCGACGGCTGGGGGTGATCCGCGCCGCCGCCGTGATGGCGCTCGCTGGCATCCTGCTGAACCGCCTTAACGTAACCATCATCGCCTTCAACTGGGACGCGCCGGTGCGCTACTACCCGACCTGGATGGAGGTCGTGGTGACCCTGATGGTGGTGTTCGCCGAGATCTGGGTGTTCCGCTGGGTGGTCACCCGGATGGCGGTGCTGCGGCCGCCGCACGAGCTGCCGAACGCCGGCCGGAGCCGGCCTCTGCGGCCCGCCGCCGCGGCCTGAGCTCGAGGGAGGCACCCATGGAAACCTACACGCTGGTCAACATCTTCGAGACCAAGGGCCTCGAGTACCTGCTGCTGCTCTGCTTTCTGGGGCTCCTGCTGCTGCTGGTGAACTACCTCAAGGGCGCCGGCGGGCGGCGCTGAGCGCGCCGCCGGCGGCGGCGCGGGGTAGGATCGGGCGGTCATGGCCGCCGACCGGATCACCCTCGACGGCGTCGAGATCTTTCTCGGCAAGCCGGTGGACGACTCGCCGCCCTGGGTGGGGCAGCGCGAGGTGCTGCTGCAGCTGCTGGCGGCCTGGGCGCGGATCGAGGAACAGGACCTGCCGCTCAACCCGCGGCTTCTGGGCAAGCCGGGAGTGGGGAAGACGACCCTCGCCTGCGCCGCGGCGCGCGAGCTGGGGCTCGACATCTACATGATGCAGGCGACGATGGACACCCGGCCCGAGGACCTGGTCATCTCGCCGGTGCTGGCGCCGGGCGGCGGCATCCGCTACATGGCGTCACCGCTGGTGAGCGCGGTGGTCACCGGCGGCGCGCTGGTGCTCGACGAGGGCAACCGGATGAGCGAGAAGAGCTGGGCGTCGCTGGCGCCGCTGCTCGACCACCGCCGCTACGTCGAGAGCCTGGTAGCGGGCATCCGCATCCCGGCCCACCCCGAGTTCCGGTTCGTCACCACCATGAACGAGGACGCCTCGACCTACGAGGTGCCCGAGTACATCCACTCGCGGCTGATGCCACAGATCTACGTCGACTTCCCCGAGGAGGACGAGGAGCGCCAGATCCTCACCGCCCAGGTGCCGTTCGCCGAGAGCGAGGTGGTCGACTACGTCCTGGCCTTCCTGCGCCAAGCCCACGAGCGCGACCTGCGCTACACGGCGCGCGACGGCATCAACCTGGTGCGCTACGCCATGAAGGTGCTCAAACGCCGCGAGGCCGCCGACGCCCGCCAGGCCGTCCAGACTGCCCTGCGGCTGACGCTGCCGGCGGACGAGCTCGACGAGTTCGAGATCTCCTAGCTGGCGCAGGTCTTCTTGCTAGCCCGGCCGGCTCGAAGTCGACGGGGACGGGGTCCCCCAAGAAGGACTGACACGAACCGGCTCGCGCGCTGTCGGACTCCTCGCTTCTGACGCCGGCCTCCGGAGGGGGAGTGGCTTCGGGCCGGATGCGCTGGCCGTTCGGGGTCCCGGGGCTGCGCTCCAAAGGCGAGGGTGATGTCGCTCCGCCCCGGGCCCCGAGCCGGCTGGCGCATCCTCCGATGGGGTCCGCTGGGCTGCAGTCGCTTCGAGCTTCAGCGGTCTCGAAGGTCTGGGCTTCGGGCCGGATGCGCTGGCCGTTCGGGGTCCCGGGGCTGCGCTCCAAAGGCGAGGGTGATGTCGCTCCGCCCCGGGCCCCGAGCCGGCTGGCGCATCCTCCAGTGGGGTTGCTGGGCTGCCGTCGCTTCGAACGTCTGGGGCTTTGGGGGCTTGGGGCAAGCTCCTCCCGTGCTTCTCGCCTGACCGGCGAGGAAGAGCGGGGGTGCTGAGACTCGCTCGGCGCACCAGCAATGTCGGCCGTGGGGGTGTCTTTCTCCCCGGTGGGCGGCGTCCTGCCCGCCTGGCCGCGCCCTGAATCGGGCCGCAGGCCCGAAGGGGTGCGGCGGTGCGGAGGGCAACGAACCGGACTGCGCGTCGGACAGCTGCGACGGCCGATTGCGGCGATTGCGGGCTCAATAGCCGCCCGCCGGGGAGAAAGACACCCCCACGGCCTCAATTGGCACTGAAACACGACCCCCTCACCCCGCCCCAGCACGCCTCGCCGTCCACGCCCGCTTCTCTGCCACAATCCGAGCATGCCCTTCGACCCCCATCGCCTGGCCCCCGAGGCCGTGCCCGGGATCCGGGTGCTGCCGCTGGTGCACGAGCGGATCGAGCTGGCGGCGGTGGTGCGGGGGGTGCTGGACCGGCTCGAACCGGCGGTGGTGGCGGTCGAGCTGCCGACGACGCTGGCCGACGCCGCGGTGCGGGCCGCGCGGCGGCTGCCCAAGGTGTCGCTGGTGGTGTCCGAGGAGCCCGGCGAGGATGCTCTGGTGTGGGTGGTGGCGCCCGGCGACCCGCTGGTCGAGGGCGTGCGCTGGGCGCTCGAGCGCGGGCGCCGCGTGGTGGCGATCGACCCCGACCTGCCGTACGGTGAGCGTCACCCCGACCCGGTGCCCGACCCCTACGCGCTGTGGGAGCTGGGCGCCGAGCGCTACCTGGAGCTGGTGACCGCGGCTGCCGAAGCCGCGGGGGGCTCCGAGGACGACCTCAGGCGGGAGTCCGGCATGGCGTTCCACCTGCGCCAGGCGGCGGAGCGCGCCGCCGGCGGCGGCGTGGTGGCGCTGGTCGGCGCGGCGCACGTCCGCCGCCTCGCCGAGCGGCTGGCCGGGCCGGTGGCGCACCCGTTTGCCCGCGTCCGGCGCAGCCGGGTGGAGCTGCGCCACCTCCACCCCGACGGGCTGACCGCGCTGCTGCCGGACCCGCCGCTGGCGCACGCCGTCTGGGAGCGGCTGAGGGGTGGCGAGATGCCGCCGCCGGCCGAGGTCGACGACGCCGTGTCGCGCCGGGTGTCGGTGATCCGCTTCGGTCTGCGGGTGATCGCGGGCCAGGGCGGCGAGGACGAGGCCGAGCGCCGGCGGCGGCTGGTCGACCACGCCTGCCGTGCCGGCACCCGCCGCGCGGCCTGCGGCCCGTTTCCGGACCGCCGCGCGCTGGGGCGGGTGGTCTGGCGAGTGGGCGCCGGCTCCTGGCGCGAGCAGACCGGCGAGTCGACGGCGGCCTGGCAGGAGCGGCTGTTCTTCGATTTCTGCCGGCGGTGCGCCCGCGTCGAGGGGCAGCTCGTGCCGTCGCTCTACGACTGGACGGTGGCAGCGCGCGGCGTGGCCGACGATAACCTGGCCTGGGAGGTGTTCGACGCCGCGCGCACCTACCCCTGGCAGCAGGAGCAGGCCGAGATCGAAACCGCGCGCGTCGACGGTTCGGAGCTGGATCTGGGTACCCGCAAGGTGCGCTTCCGGCGGCGTTTCTTCCGCGTCAAGCAGCGGCCGGTGGCGGTCCCCGTCAGGCGCCACCCGGCGCCCGACGACCCCGAGGAGTGGCTGCGCGGCTTCGACGCCGAGGGCATCTGCTCCTACCCGCCGGAGGACCTGGTGATCGAGGACTACGGCCGCTTCCTGCAGGCGCGGGCGGTGTCGATCCTGTCGGCCGAGAACCGGCGGGTGGAGCCGTTCAGCTCGAGCCTGCTCGACGGCATCGATCTGCGCGAGACGCTGCGCAACCTGCACGAGGACCGGATCTACGTCGAGGAGCGAGGCCGGGCGCCGGGCGAGGCCGGCGCGGTGGCGGTGATCTTCGACCCCGACCCGACCCACGAGCGGTTCCCGTTCGCCATGACCTGGCTGGGCGAGCACGACCAGGAGTCGGACATGGCGTTCTACTCGACCCCGCCGGGCGAGCAGGTGGTGGGCCCCGGCATCATGCGCGCCACCTACGGCGGCTTCATCCTGACCCAGCCACGCGGCCGGCTGATGGACGTCTGGACCGACCCCGACTACCGGCTGGCGCGCGACAAGGCGGAGCTGCTGGTGATGGCGGCAGTCGACTACAGCCTGGAGAAGATCGTGGTCCACGTCGCCGCCACGCCGCCGGCCGAGCGGCTGCGGCGCTACGCCGCGGCGCAGACCAAGCGGCTGGTCCACATCCCGCTGGCGTCGCTGTCGCCGGTGACGCTCAAGAAGGTGCGCGTGCTGCACATCCTCGCCGGCCACGACAAGCGGGCGGTGGCGCGGCAGTACGTCTGGTAGCGCCGGCGGGACGCCGGCGTTGCCGTCCGCGGCGTCCGGCGGCGGCTAGCGGGGCCGCGTGGCCAACACCCCGGGGCCGGCCGGGCAGTTGACCAGCGTTCGCTCGAGCCGGCGGTGCAGGTCCTCCTCGGCCGCCGGTGGCAGTGCGCGTTGGGCGCGCGTCGGCCGGCCTGCCGGCGGGGCGAGCTCCACGCCCGGCGGTCCGTAGGCGCGGCGCCACAGCTGCTCGGCCTCGCAGTCGCCGGCCGCCAGGCAGGCGGGCAGGCGGGCCAGCTCGCGCGCCTGCTCGCACAGCTCGGCGGACGGCTCGACGGTCGGGAAGGGCGGCGTAGGCCCCTGCCAGAGCACGGGAACCAGCAGCATGAGGGCCAGAAACGTCATGATCGCCTCCTCTGGCGGCCCGCGGGGCCTGCCAGCCGACTCTACAGGGTCAACGCCCGAGCCGGGAGGAAAGTTCCGCCCAGGCGACCGCCAGACCGATCATCACGCAGGCACCCCAGAACGAGACCGGCAGCAGGTAGGCGCTGTTCGAGCCGTCGGTCGCGATCAGGTAGACCCATTCGTCGAGGGCCAGCCCGAGGCCGGCACCGAACGCCGCGGCAGCGAGATCGCCGGCGATCGGGCCGAGGCGCGCCACCGCCAGCGGTATGCCGCCGGCGGCGACCAGCAGCAGGCCGGTGAACAGATGGTGCACGTTGTGCCCCGCGACGTTGAAGTCGGCGTCGGGCGCGAACGCCAGGAACGCTCGCAGCACGAACACCGGCGCCACCAGCGCCAGCAGGAAGACACGCCGCCGGCGGGCGTCGTCGTCAGGCGAGCTCGCCATGGAATACCCGCGTGTCGTAGTCGATCGCCACCCTGCCGTCGCGCTGGTGGTCGGCGAACAGGCGGGCCACCGCCGCCATCATCGCGGCGTGGTCCGGGTGCCCCGGCGGCGGCACGTAGGAGCAGGAGCGCACCCGCGCCTCGAGGCCGGCGAGGTCGAGCTGCTGGCGGTTGTCGAAGCGCGCCTCGCGCAGCCGGTCGGGAGCGAAGAACGACGCCAGATCGTCCCGCCCGAGCCGCGTGTGGTCGACCTGGCGGTAGTCGGTGCCCCAGCGCTCGAGCAGCGCCTCGTAGGCGGCGAGGAACGGCGTCGAGGCCTTGCGGCGGTCGTTCCACACCAGCGCCAACCGGCCGCCGGGGCGCAGGATGCGGGCGAACTCCCGCCGCGCGCTCGCCGGCTCGAACCAGTGGAACGCCTGGGCGGCGGTGACCAGGGCCTGCGAGCCGCTCGCCAGCCCGGTCGACTCGGCGGTGCCGGCCGCCCACGCCAGCCGCGGGTGGTCGAGCCGGTGCTGGCCGGCGCGGCGCATGGCGTCGTTCGGCTCGAGCGCCACCACTCTCAGGCCGGCGGCCAGCAGCTGCTCGCTCCACAGCCCGGTGCCGGCGCCGACGTCGGCGGCCGGGTCGCCCCCGGCGAGGCCGCCGACGCGCACCACGAGCTCGGCCGCCGCGGCCGGGTAGCCGGGACGGGCGAGCAGGTAGTCGTCGACGCGGTCGGTGAACCGCTCTTCCGGCCGCCGCCCTGGCGGCGGCCGGTGAGGGGGCCCGGCGCCGCCGCTGGTCATCGGCGCGCTGGCCGGTCGCGCAGCCGGTAGACGAAGCGCAGGCCGGACCAGGTCTCGTCCACCGCGCACACCTTGTTGTCCACCAGGCCGGCGTCGAGTCCGGTGCGCTGCACGCGGCCGAAGTCGAGGTCGGTGGCGACGCCGGAGCTCTTCTTGGGCCAGGCCACCCACAGGCCGCCGTCGGGTCTGAGCTTGTCCGCCAGCTTCGGGAAGCGGCGCGCCAGCTCAGCTCCCCGGGTGGTGAACAGCACCACCACGTCGAAGCGTCCGGCGGCGCGGCGGCTGAGATCGACGCCCTCGGGAAGAGCTTCGAGGGTCTGCTCGAAGTCGGCCGGCGCGCCGATCAGCCCGACGCGCGAACCCGGCTTGATGCCGAGCTTCTTCGCCAGCGGCGTGCCCGAGTAGCCAGCGGGCACGCGCTCACTCTCCGGCCGCCGCCGCCCCGTCCGGCGCCCGCAGCGGCGGCTTGCCCTCGCGGAAGTTGGCGTACAGGCGCTGGGTCGGGTAGGCGAAGTCGATGTCGTCGCAGGCGGCGAAGCGGTCGAGGATCTCCTCCCAGATCGACTGTGACAGGCCGCGGCGCTGGCGCGGCGGGCAGAGGTGGCGGATGGTGAGCAACACGCCGCTGTCGACGACCTTGGTGTAGACCGTGGGGGTCAGCTGCGAGTAGTAGAGCATGAAGCGGCGCGACGCCTGGCGCAGCGATTCGCGCGCCTCCTCGGCGGCGGCGCCGGCGTGGTGGTCGGCGACCTCCTGCAGGAGCTGCTTGGCCTTGCGCCAGTCGCTCTCGAAGGTCACCAGCACCGCGATCTCGTTCCAGATGAAGCGGAAGCCGCCGGTGTAGTTGATCAACGAGTCGGTCAGCACCAGGTGGTTGGGAACGTGCACCACGCGGCCGGTGGACTGGTCGGCGTCGACCCAGTTGCCGATCTCCAGGAGCGAGAACTTGAAGATGCGCAGGTCGATCACGTCGCCGGCGAGCTGGCCGATCTGGATGCGGTCGCCGACCTCGAACGGGCGGCGCAGCAGGATGAACACCCAGGCCGCGAAGCTCGCCACCAGGTCGCGCAGCGCGATCGCCAAGCCGGCCGTTAGCAGCCCGAAGAAGGTGGCGAGGGAGCGAAACCGCTCGACCCACACCGCCCCCAGCATCACCAGCCCGGTCAGCACCGCGATGTAGGCGCTGGCCTTTTTCCAGCGGTAGCGGGTGGCCGGGTCTTCGGTGCGCGCCCAGACGGCCTTGACCGCCAGGGTGCGCAGCCCCCACAGCACCAGCACCACCAGCAGCGACAGCAGCAGGTCGCCCTCGACGTTCTGCCAGTGGGGTATCGCCTCGCGGAGGCGCTCGATCAGCTTGTTCAACGGCGGTCGGCGCCGCCGGCCGGCGGTGTGCCGCGGCGGCGTGCCGCAATCCTACATCCGCGCCGGCCGCGGGATGCCCAGCAGATCGGTGAGCGCGGTCATGGCGGCGGCGAACACCTCGGTGGCGGCCAGCCGCGCCCGGCGCACGCTGACGTCCTTCTCCTGCAGGATCGGGTGCCGGTGGTAGACGGCGTTGAACTTCTGCGCCAGCTCGAGCGCGTGCCGCGCCAGCAGCGAGGGCTCGAGGGCGTCGGCGGCCTGCCGGATCCGGTCGGGGATCTGGGCCGCCGCCAGCAGCAGGTCCCAAAGGTCGTCGGACCACACCTCGGCGGGCAGCTCGGCCGCCGCCGCCGGCGTCACCGAGCTGTCGAGACCCGCCTCGTCCAGCTTGCGGCGGATGTTGCGGGCGCGCACCGCCGAGTAGAGCAGGTACGGGCCGGAGTCGCCCTCGAAGCTGAGCGCCTCGTCGAAGTCGAAGGCGATCAAGCGGTTGGTGGTCACCTTGACCATGAAGAAGCGCAGCGCGGCGGTGGCGATCTGCCGCGCCAGGTCGTCCAGCTCGTCGTCGTCGAGCTCGCGGTTGCGGCTGGCGATCTCCTCGCGCGCCTTGGCGATCAGCCGGTCGATCAGGTCGTCGGCCTTGACGCCGATGCCGCGCCGGCCCGACATCTCGAGGCTCTTGCCGCCCTCCTCCTCGCCCTCGTCCAGGAAGCCCATCAGGCGGGCGGTGGCGGCCGACAGCGACACCATCTCGTAGGCGAAGTGGACCGAGCGCTCGGCGGCCTCGGCGTGGCCGAGAGCGGCGACGCCGGCGCGGACGATCTTCTGCAGGTAGCTCTGCCGCGCGTCGATGACGTTGATCACCCGTTGGGCGCCGCCGAACTCGGGGTGGTCGGCCTCGCCGTCGAGCGCGGTCTCCCACACCCCCTCCTCGTGCCACCGGCGGTAGCGGAAGTCGACGCCCAGCAGGCCGAGCTTCCACAGCTGGTAGGCGATGTCCTTGCCGACGTAGGTCACCGTGCCGTCGGAGCGCACGATTACCTTGTCGGGGTCCTCGAGGCCGGCGAACTCCGGGCTGTCGGCCAGCGGCATGACCCAGCAGCCGGAGTTCTTGCCCGACTCCTCGAGCTTGACGGCGCCGCTCCGCTTGAGCTGCTCGAAGGCGCGGGCGAAGAAGTCGAGGCCGAGGATGGCGCTCTCGTGGGTCAGCAGGTCGTAGCCGATGCCGATCCGCCGCATCGTCGCCAGGTGCCGCTGCACGATGCGGCGCGCGACCAGCCGGCCGGCCTCGGCGCGCTCACCCTCGCCCGCCTCGAGCTGGTGCAGGGTGGCGCGGCGCAGCTCACGCCGCTCCGGGTCCTCCTCCAGCCAGGCGCCCACCTCGCTGTACAGGTCCCAGCAGTAGTAGTCGAACGGCTCCGGCACTTCGGCGACGTCGGCCGCCGTCATGCCCCGCAGGTCGAGCAGCCCGACCACCACGTCGGCCAGCTGGACGCCGGTGTCGTCGATGTAGTTCTGGACCTCCACCGGGTGGCCGAGCGCGGTGAGCAGCCGCGCCATGACGTCACCCAGTACCGCGTTGCGCAGGTGGCCGATGTGCGCCGACTTGTTGGGGTTGATGTTGGTGTGCTCGACGATCACCTTGTCGCCGGCGCGCGGCGGGAAGGCGACGAGCGGCGCGCCGAGCAGCTCGGCGGCGCAGCGGCTGCGGTCGAGAAAGACGTTGAGATAGCCGGGTCCCTCGACCTGCACGCGCTCGACGAAGGCGGGCGCCTCGAACCCGTCGGCCAGCTCTTCGCCGATGGCGCGCGGCGGCTTCTTGAGCTCGCGCGCCAGGTGGAGGGCGGCGGGAAACGCCAGGTCGCCCAGCTCGCGGCGCGGCGGCACCTCGACCACCGGCTGGTGGTCGACGCCGTACAGCGCCCGGATGCGCTCGGCGACGGCCGCCGCGAGCCGGTTGCGGAATCCGCTCAGCATGGCCGCGGGAGTCTACCGCAGGGGGCGCGGCGAACGGTGCGGCACGCTGATATGATACGCGGGCGAACCGCACCTGCCCGCCCAACCGGTAGATCGCGCTTTCCGGCTGCCGGCGGCGGGCTTCCCGGGCGGGGAGTCCATCTGGAAAAACGGGAGAGCGAGAATGCCGGACAAACACGTCGTCATCAAGATGAACGGCACGCAGCTCGAGCTGCTGGAAGGCGACATCACCGAGCTGGAGGTGGATGCGATCGTCAACGCCGCCAACGAGCAGCTCAAGCTGGGCTCCGGGGTGGCCGGGGCGATTCGCGACAAGGGTGGCCCGTCGATCCAGAAAGAGTGCGACCGCATCGGCGGCACGCCGGTCGGCACGGCGGTGATCACCGGCGCCGGCGACCTGCCGGTCAAGCACGTCATCCATGCGGTCGGACCGCGTGACGGCGAGGGCGACGAGGACCGCAAGCTGGCCTCGGCGGTACGCTCCTCGCTGGCCCTCGCCGACCGGCACGGTTTGGCTTCGATCGCCCTGCCGGCCATCTCGTCGGGCGCCTTCGGCATGCCGATGATGCGCGCCGCGCGCGTCACCCTGACCGAGATCCACCGCTACCTGCAGGGCGGTACCAAGCTGGAGCGGGTGGTCGTCTGTCTCAAGGGCGACGAGGCGTTCAAGACCTTCCGCACCGAGCTGCGCAAGGGCTTCCGTTAGGCGGTGGCCGGTGGCGCCCGGCTCAGGCGCCGAACTTGGCCAGCCGCCCGGCGTGGGCCAGCAGCAGACCCATCAGCTGGCGTGACGGCAGCGTGCCGAGGTGACCGCCGATGGCGGCCGCCTCGCTGAACTCGCGTGCGCCGTCGACGAAGCAGTCCGTGCCCCACACCAGCAGCGGCACCGGGTGCCAGCTGTGGGCGCGCATCGGCGCCGGCGTCGAATGGTCGCCGGTGACCGCGAGCACGTCGGGTCCGAGCTCGAGCAGCCGCGGCAGCGCCGAGTCGACCGCCTCGAGCGCCGCCGCCTTGGCCTCCAGGTCGCCGTCCTCGCCGGCGGCGTCGGGCTGCTTGACGTGCAGGAACAGGTAGTCGAAGCGCTGCCAGTGCTCGGCGATCACCGGCAGCATCTCGTCCAGCGTCTTGCCGCACGGCACGACCTCCATGCCGCACGACCAGGCGACCCCCCGGTAGAGCGGGTAGCCGGCGAAGGCGCCGGCTCGCAGCTGGTAGAGGTCGGCGAACGACGGCAGGTCGGGCAGGCGGGAGAAGCCGCGCAGCAGGATGCGGTTGGCCTTGGGCTCGCCCGCCAGCACGGTCTCGGCCAGCTCCACCAGGCGCGCCACCCGCCGGGCCATCGCCTCGCCGCCCTGGCCGGTGGCGGTGGGCGGCAGCGGCGGCACGCCGGTGGCCTGTGGATCGGTGTCCGCGATCTCCGCCGACAGCTCCTCGCCGCCCAGCAGCAGCACGAACCGGTGGCCCTCACCGGGCTCGATCCGCACCGCCAGCGGCTCGAAGCCGTCGAACGCCCGCTGCAGCTCGGCGCACAGCCGCCGGCACTCGCTGGTCGGCGGGCGCCCGGCGCGGCGGTCGGTGAGGTTGCCGTCGGCGTCGGCGGTGGCGAAGTTGCCGCGCACCGCCACCTGGTCCGCCCCGACCTCGAGCCCGAGGCCTAGCGCCTCGAGCACGCCGCGGCCGATGTCGGTCTCGGGCAGCGCCGGATCGTAGCCGAACAGCGCCAGGTGTCCGGGACCGCTGCCGGGCGTCACGCCGCGCGCCACCGGCACGATGCGGCCGAGCGCGCCTTCGGCGGCCAGCCGGTCGAGGTTGGGCAGCTCGGCACGGTCGAGCGCGGTGGCGGGCTGCTCGGCGGTGCGCAGGTCGCCCACGCCGTCGAGCACCAGCAGCACGATACGGCCGCCCTCGGGGCGCGCCAGCCGCGACAGCAGTCGAAGGTGCCGGTCGAGCGCCGCCACGTCAGGCCACCAGGTAGACGCTGGTGCGAATCTGCAGCCGGGCGCGCGGGTGGAAGCCGCCGCCGACCAGCTGGAAGCGGCTGCGGCGAGCGAACACCGGCAGCACGATCCAGCCGTCGAACGTCTCGCCGGCGTCGTACGGCGGCACCACCGGCTCGACCTCGGCCAGCTTGACCCAGTGCTCCTCCTCCATGTCGAAGGCGCCCTGCATCTCGACGTAGGCGCGGTCGAGGTCGATCGAGCGGCCGCTGGCCGGGTGCCACAGCGAGACGACGAAGCGCGCCTCGTCGAACTTCTCGGTGTCGAGGAAGCGCTCGCCGCCGTTGAACAGCGGGAAGCCGAAGCCGCCGCCGCTGTCGGTGGCGAAGATCTCCGGCGTCGGGTCGAAGACGACCTGCAGCGGTGGGGAGGTCTGGCTCACTGCGGGGTCTCTCCTCGCGCCAGCGCCAGGGCGCGGGCCATGTGACGCCGCGGATCGGCGTTGCCGTCGCCGGCCAGCGGCTGGCCGATGCCGAAGGCGCGAGCGCCGGCCGCGCGGTAGCTCGGGATCTCGTCGATCCCGAAGCCGCCGGCGGCGAGGATCGGAACGTCGTCGATCGGCTGGCGGACGGTGGCGAGGTAGGCTGCGCCTCCGACCGGTGGCAGCGGGTACACCTTGACCAGGTCGGCGCCCAGCTTGTAGGCGGCGACGATCTCGGTGGGCGTCAGGGCGCCGAGCACCAGGAAGCGCTGCGCGGCGCGCGCCGCCGCCGCCACCTCGGCGCTGACGTTGGGCGACACCAGGAACTCGGCGCCGGCGGCGATCGCCGCCTCGGCGCGGCGCTCGTCTGTCACCGTGCCCATGCCGTAGAACGGCGGGCCGTCGCCGTCGCGGCCGGCCAGCAGCTCGCGCACCAGCTCCGTCGCCTGCGGCACGGTGAAGGTGATCTCGATCAGCCGGATGCCACCGGTGGCGAAGCGCGCCGCCAGCTCGGCCGCCTCGGCGCGCGTGCCGGTGCGCACCACCCCGACGATGGGCGCCTCTTCGATCGCTGCAGCTACGGCCTGTCGCACGGCGGGTTTCTCGCGGAACGGGCTTCGCGGAACGGGCGGCAGCCTATCACCGCAGAGCGTGGCGACCCCGCCGGCAGATGCCCCTCAGCAAAGCCACCTCGCGCTCGCTGAGGCCGGCGCGGGCGGCCAGCCGGCGCAGGTCGCGCAGCGCGCTGGCGAAGGTGTCGTCGCGCGCGAAGCCAATGCGCTCGAGCAGCGGCGTGAGCTGCTCGAACAGCCCCTCGATCTCGGCCGCCGTCGCCGCCGGCGGAGCGTCGTCCACGCCGGCGGCGGGCGGCAGGCGGGCGGCGCGCAGCTCCCAGGCGATCAGCAGCACCGCCTGAGCCAGGTTGAGCGTCGGCTGCCGGCTGGCGCACGGGATGCGCACCAGCGGGCTGCACAGCGCCAGCTCGTCGGTGGTCAGTCCGGAGCGCTCACCGCCGAACACCAGGGCGGTGCGGCCGCCGGGCGGGTCGCCGGCCAGCACCGCCGGCAGCTCGCGCGGCCCGATCGGCGCCGCCGGCAGGCTCCGGCCGCGGCTCGAGGTGGTGCCCACCAGCCGCTGGAACGGCGCCGCGGCGGCCGCCAGGCTGTCGGCGGTGCGGTGACCCTCGAGGATCCCCCCCGCGCCGACCGCCCGTGCCCGCGCCGTCGCCCCCACTCGGCACTCCGGCGCCACCAGCACCAGCTCCTCCAGCCCCATGTTGGCCATCGCCCGCGCCGCCGCCCCCACGTTCCCCTCCTCCTGCGGCCGCACCAGGATCACGGCGGGTGCGGTGGGGGCGGTCATGGGAGCGAGGATAACCGCATGCCTGTGCTGCGCCGCAAGGCGATTCGATGATCCCACCTCTCATCCCCACCTCGCCGGCGAGCCGACCTGGCCGTGGAGACCCCCCAACCCCCCAGCCATGTCGGCCGTGGGGGCCTCTTCTTCCCCGGTGGGCGGCGTTGCCCGCTTGGCCGCGCCCTGAATTCGGGCCGGAGGCCCGGAATGGGCGCGGCGGTGCCAGCGGCAACGAACCGGACTGCGAGCCGGGCAGCTTCGCCGTCCCTGTCGGCGAATGCGGGCTCCCCAGCCGCCTGCCGGGGAAGAAGAGGCCCCCGCGGCCTCAATCGGCGATGCAAGCCAGGACCCCCACCCAAGCGAGCCGCCCAGCCCCGACCTTGACACCGCCCAACCCCCCGCATACCTTGAACCCACAGTCTCTGCCGAGAAAGGAGACCGATGACCGCCACCAAGCTCGCCGACCCCCGCGCCTACCTGATCTTCACCGGTACCGGGCCGATCCTCGTGCTCTCGACCTATCCCGAGCTGGTCGACGAGCGGCTGCTCGGCAAGCTGCGCTACAAGGGGATCGACAAGTTCATCGCCTACGAGGTCGACAGCGGCGCGGTGCGCGAGCGCTACAGCCACTCGTTCGAC
>JBFGNS010000084.1:0-19555 GCA_041574955.1 Thermoanaerobaculia bacterium
CGGCCTTCCAAGCCGTTGGTCGCGGGTTCGATTCCCGTCTCCCGCTCCACTTTCCTCACCCAGAAAACCCAGCCAGACACGGCCTAAACGCTTGGTATAGCGGGCCTTATCGTCAGACGCCCACGTGCTACGTTTTGGGCGCTTGAAGGACCCGGAAGCCGCTCCTCGCCGGTCCCGCCGGCTGCGGTCTCGCACCCTCCGGGCGCTCGGAGCGGACAGTTAGCGACGGATCATCCGGTCGTAGTCGCTGTGCGTGCCGATCCAGAACCAGACGAGATCCTCGCCCGATGTCACGCCCAGAGCGCGGTAGCGACTGCCGACCCTCACCGACCAGAATCGGCCCACCTTCTTCAGGTGCAGCGACGGGTGGGAGGAATCCGCCTTGAGTAGCTCGAAGTTCTTGTCTGCCGTCTTGCGGATCGCCGGGGGTAGGTCTCGGTAGTGAGCCCAGAAAGCCCGGCTCGCGACATGCCTCACAACTCGGTCGTCTCTCCCGAGCGGTGATCTCGGAGGGCCTCTTCAGCCAGCTTGTCCAGGCGGCCGGCCGCGGCGTCCTCTTCGAGCTCCCGGTCCCAGGTACGTGCCTCGAACTCCGTGAACCACTCGCGGAAGCGAGCCAGCTCCTCCTTGGGCAGCTCGGCCACCGCGTTTTCGATCTCTTCGATTCGCGACATCTGGGCCTCCTGGGTGGGGGGAGACTAGCATGCGGAGCCTGGGAGATCCGTCCAGCCGGCCTTCTACGATGTTCGAAAAGGGGTGGCTCCTTCTGCCACCTTCGAAAGGCGTGGCACCTCCAGGGGGGGCAGCCGACGCCATCGCCGAAGCCGTCGCCACGACCCTGGGCCTGAGCGGGACCGGGCGTCTGCTGGCATTTCGATCCTGAGCGCCTTCGACTCACTGCGAGACCGGTCAGGAGCGGCAGCGAGCAAGACCTCCAGACGCCCCGAGCGCGGCGAGGATCGAGGTGGCCTCTTCGTCGTCATCGACTCGATGGCCATGGCGGCCCAGGAAACCGCTCCTCGCCGGTCTCGCCGGCGTGCGCGTTGCCACTCCAGGCATGCTCTACCGGATGAAGAAGGACACGATCCGGCCCCAGGACCGGGCCGACGCGGCCAGGATCCGAGAGGCTTTCGGTATCGAGGACTAGCGATGCCGTTCCGCAAGTACAGCTCGGTGGCCGACATGCCGGGACCTCACCCTCGTCGCCCACTCGATCCCCAGAACCTGCGAATCGCCTGCGAGCTGAGCGAGCTCGCGTTCGCCCTTTGTCCGTGGCGATTCGAGCCGGGTGTGCGCAAGTTCCGGTCGGCCGGCGAGGCGTCCCGACATCGGCAGGAGTGGGAAAGGCAGCAGGCCAGGGCCGGCGGTTCGAATCCGCGATGAGGTCGGGGGATTCCCGACGAGCACGGCGAGATCTTGAAGCTCAGGGGCCTCGGGTCTGCGTTCGACTGCGCGGCGGATGCGCCGCTCTGCGAGCTCACTGCTTACGTTTCGCGGTCCACGGGCCAGACCTTCCTGCAGTCCGAATGGGACGACGATGAAGAGCTGCCGGAAGAGCTCGAAAAGAGCGACGGTGCGACTCAATTCGAATCTGCAGGCTCTTGCGCCGCGAGACGCGTGCGCCACTGCGCGGCTTTGGCGTTCAGCTCGGCCTCGGGTCGCGACGCGTCCCACGACTCGTAAAGACGCACGATTCGCTCCAGGGCGCTGCGCTTGCGATCGGGCGCCACCGCTGGATCGTCCTTCAACCCGGCGTAGCCCTCGAGCAGCAGGGGTTCCGCCTCTCGGAACCGCCGTTGGCCGGCGAGGGCCGCGCCCAGCAGGCTCTTCACCTGGGCCGAGTACCAGCGGCCGGGCGCCGTACTGGTGTAGACGTCGAGGGCCTCGCGGAGCATCGGCTCCGCCTCGGCGGCCCGCCCCAGATCGGTCAGCACGTACCCCAGTCGCGAGCGGATGGCCGCCAGGGTGGGGTGGTCCTGCGGCAGAGCTGGGCCAAGAACCTCCAGAGCCTGGCGGTAATGCAGCTCGGCGTCTGCCAGCTTTCCCTGGGACTGTTCGAGCTTGGCCAGGTTGTAGAGGGCCCCCCCAGTGCCGGGATTGTCGTTGCCCAGGGATCGGCGCTGGATCGCCAGCGCTTCGCGGACCAGCGGCTCGGCGTCGGCGAGCCTGCCCTGCTCCTGCAGCACGACACTGAGGTTGACCAGGGTCGAGGCGAGGTGCGGATGCTCGTCGCCCAGGAGCTCGCGCCAGATCTCGACGGCTTCGCGGAGCACTCGCTCGGTGCCTGCCAGATCGCCCCGGGCTTTCAAGATGAAGGCCAGGTTGTGCAGCGTTCTCGCGACTTCAGGATGCTCGTCGCCGAGCAGCCGGCGACGGATGGACAGCGCCTCGGCTAGCATCTCCTCGGCCTCGGCCGCCTCGCCCTTCTTCTGCAGCAGCATCGCCAGATCGTCGAGGCTCCTGGCCGTCTCCGGACCTGGCGTGCTTTGGCGCTGGACCGCCAGGGCGGATCGGAACAGGGCCTCTGATTCGTCGAGCTGGTCGAGTTCCTCGAGCAGCTCGGCCAGGTGGTACTTCGTCGTCGCGGTGGCCGGATGCTCGTCACCCAGGCGCTGACGGCGGATCGCCAGCGCCCGCCGCAACAGCGCCTCTGCTTCCGCGAACTGGCCCTGCGCGCGCCGCAGCAGGGCCAGACTGTCGAGGCTCTCGGCGACCTCCGGATGGCGAGACCTCAGGATCTGCTCGCGGATCTGGAGCGATCGCACCAGGTTGGTCTCCGCAGCCTCGTAGTTGCCCAGATCGCGGTAGGTCGCCCCGAGGGTCCCGCGGACGGCGGCTTCCACCAGCGGCTGTCCGGCCAGCGCGTCGCCGGCGAGCCGCCGGCTCGCGTCGTCGAGGATCTGCATCACTGTGACGTCACGACCCTTGTCCGGGTCCTCCCGGGTCATGCTCATCGGGCTGGCCGCGGCGAACATCTCGTGCAGGAAGCCGCTCACGGCCTGGGACTTGTCGGCTTCCAGGGTGGCCTTGCGCGCCTGCCACGTGCTGGCCACGACGCCGGCGAGAAGCACTGCCAGCAGCGCCGCCAGGCCGCCGACCAGCAGGCGATTCCGACGCGCGAACTTCTTGACCTGGTAAAACGCGCTCGGCGGTCGCGCCAGGATCGGCTGCGAGGTCAGGTAGCGCTCGACGTCCTCGGACAGCATGGCGGCGCTGGCGTAGCGCCGGTCGGCGTCCTTCCCGAGCGCCATCTGCGCGATGGTCTCGATGTCGGGGTCGAACCTGCGCAGCTCGCGCGAGCTCTGTCGGAGCTGCCTCGGCGGCTCCTCGCAGATCACCCGGACGGCCTCGACCAGCGTCTTCTGCAGCAGGTCGTAGGGCCGCTGGCCGGTGAGCATCTCATACAGGATCACCCCGAGGGCGTAGATGTCGGTCCTCAGGTCGATCTCGTCCGGGTTACCGCGCGCCTGCTCGGGGCTCATGTAGGGCAGCGTGCCCTTGATCACCCCGATCTCGGTCTGCATCGTCGCCGCGAAGATGTCGCCTTCGGTGATGCGGGCGAGGCCGAAGTCGAGGATCTTCACCTCCGGGACCCGGACGCCCGAAGCCCTGCCCTCCGCGTCGCCGCGAGCGACCTCGTCCGCGACGACGACGTTGGACGGCTTCAGGTCCCGGTGGATGACGCCGCGCTGATGCGCGTAGTGGACGGCGTCGGCGATCTTGCGAAACAGCGCCAGGCGGTGGCGGAGCTCGCCCTGGGAGACGACTGCGGGGCGCTTCGTGAGGTAGGCGTCCAGCGTTTCGCCGCGCACCAGCTCCATGGCGAAGAAGTGCTGGCCCTCGTCGGTGCGGCCCGACTCGTAGATGGCCCCGATGTTGGGGTGCTTGAGCCGCGCCAGCGTGTCCGCCTCGCGCTGGAACATCCGCACCCGGTCGTCGTCGACGAACTGCCCGCCGCGGACGACCTTGAGCGCCACCTTCCTCTTCGGGCTCCGCTGCTCGGCCTCGTAGACGACTCCCATGCCGCCCTCGCCGAGCTTGCCGAGGACACGGTACTGGCCGATGAATGCCGGCGTCGCGCTCCGCCCGACAGCGCCGTTAGCCCGGAGCGACCCCGAGGCGCTCAGGGTCGCGCCGGTGTCGGTCAGGGTTGCGTCGGCACCTGAAGGCCCGGGGGAGTCCGGATCAGTGGGCTTGGGTCTCCGCGGAGGCCTCGGGCTCGAGTCGCTCATCGAGGTCGAGTGTCTGGCTGCTTAGCGCTGGCTGTACTCCACGGCACCGGGACGAGCTTCGACGGCTCTCGGCGGTGGCGTTCGCGGGGAGCGCCGAAGCCTCGCGGCCGGCAGTCACGGAGCTCAGGGATCGATGAACATCTTCGGCGGGTGGTAGTCTCTCGGCTCCTGGGAACGCGAGCCTTCGGCGGGCGGCTGCGGTTTCTTCAAAGAGTACGCTGGCTCCAAGCCCACCGGCGCCGCCGGATCCAGCTGGAAGGGACCCTGGGGTTTGCCTTTCTTGACCGTGAATGTATGCCCGTTCGGATGGTCTTTCCAGAAGGGTGTGGTCGGTGTGGGGCCCGCCTCGAGCGTGATGCAGTAGTCCCTATCATCCTTTGCCGTGAACGTGGCCTGATTGGGAAACCCGTCTCCGGTTCGGGACATGCGGGCCCTGTCACCGTCGGGAGTCGGATGCCCGCCGGCGAGTGAGATCGCTAGCGTCGACTGGTCGAAGCGACGGACAACCCATACCTGATTGTCATTGTCCGACCCCCCAACATGCCAATCGTAGAGTTTCACAGGCGTACCTGGGTCGCATTTCTTATCATAGACATCCATAACACCTCCTTGATCTGCTACTTGAATCGCCCACATCTTGTTTCCATCGGTGTCGATCCCCGCTGAAAACAACAACCAAGCGTAGTTCGGACTACCGTACGGTGTCCGATCGTCGGAGAGCTTGATCCACTCCCCCCTGCTACGCACTATCTCGACAGACTGCTCTTTTCCTACGTTGTATAACGTGTAGCCGCCGAAGCTTGCACCGCTGCTCAGATTCGGGACGAGGATCCATTGCTGGTTGGGGTCCGGATCGGAGGTGGCTAGTTTCTTAATGACAAGTTTGTTGTCTTGATTCGCCGTCATCGCCGTCAAAGCCATCGCCTTGTTCTCGTTCAAGCACATCCAGGCGAGGATGTGCACTTTAATTGGTGTTTCCGGCGGCTGCATGATGTCCTCCTGTGCTCAGGATGTTTGGTTCCATGAACGGCGGCGCCGCGCTTCCAGTGCGCCGGGGCGGCCGTGGTCGAGCAGCACACGCCGTAGGGTCTCGGCCATCGAGCTGTCCTGTAGTGTTTGAACCAGCATAACCCGAGAGGCTTGTTTGACCAAGACGCTAGCGGAGCGGTTTCGGTGACCGGGTAGGTGACCGTCTTCTGACGGTGATCCCCAAGTCTCTCAAGACAGAGAGTTGTCCGTCTTGCACCCCGGCCTTCCAAGCCGCTGGTCGCGGGTTCGATTCCCGTCTCCCGCTCCATTCTCTTCACCTAGAAGACCAAGCTGGATACCGCCAGGTCGAGCGGTTCGCCGCTCCTCGCCTTCACCCACGCGATCCCCAGAACCTGCGGATCGCCTGCCAGCTGAGCGAGCCGGCCTTCGCCCTTTGTCCCTCGCGGTTCGAGCCCAGTGTGCGCAAGTTCAGCCCGGCCGGTGAGGGCATCTCGACCCCGGCACGTGAGTCTAGCTCGCGCTCCAAGGCCGCTCGATTCGAGCGACGCCCGCTAGAGGAGGTCGTTCCACTTCTTGCCGAACCCCTGCAGCTCGTGGGGTTGCATCGAGGTCAGCGCTTCCTGTCTCCGGCGCTGCTCCTCCTCGTCCCTCGCGAGCTGCCCGCTGAGCTCGTAGTTGAACTCTGCGCGTGACATCAAGTTGTAGTCCGCGCGGGCGAAATCGCCCTTGTCGATCTTCTTCTTGATGCTCGTCGCGTGATCGTCGCCGATCTTCCAGGCGCCCCGCTTGGTGGCCGCATCCCGGTTTGCGGCATTGTGCATGCTGGCTTCCCTGTCCTGGTTGACCTCGTTCGGCTTTCTGGCGCCACCGAACACGGTCTGCATGATTGCGCCGACCTTGCTTCGCATCTGGTCGTAGAGGCCGGTGATGCCGCTGTAGTCTCGCTGCTCGTACTTCCTCGTCAGGCCCTTCATGATGACATCCCCGGCGGCGGTGTCCTCGGCGGCCGCGCCAAACTTGCGGGCCTGGTCGGACGTCAGGTCGAAGTGGGCTGTCTGGAACAGGCCCGTAATGTTGCTTCGCGCCGCCATGAAGCTGTCCCATGGCCAGAGGTGATAGTCGCTGTGGTCGTCGGATGAGAGATGGTCGTCTCGCGCCTCCTTGGCACGGTTGGCCTTCAGGTTCTCATGGAGACCGGCCATCAGGCTCGATGTGCAGGATCGAAGGATCGCCCTTCTGACGGTCGTCCCGCCCGATCTTCTGCTTGAGCGTCGGCTCACCGAGCTTGTAGGTATCCTCGTCCCAGTATCCAGAGTTCCCCGCGGCCCAGCTGAGGTACTGCTTCTCCTGTTTCAAGCGGCCCTCGCTTTCGACGTGGTCCTCTCCGATCACGTTGAGCCGGTTCATGACCCTGAACTGCCACACCTCTTCGAGCTGCTTCGGCGCGCGAACCGAAGCGTGCTCCGCGGGCATGCCTGCGAGCTGCATCGTGTGGCCGGCCGACTCCGCGGGGACAAGCACCGGCGGGCCCATGACCCGAGCCTGGATCGAAGGCGCGCCGGAGGGAGCCGGCTCCGCAGCGGCGGGCTCGATTGCGGCGATCGACCAGCCCAGGCGTGACGCGGGTCGCGCGTCCGGCACCTTCCCGCCCCAGCCCCTCGACGGGAGGGTGGAGACCGGTTCCGCGTCGGTCTTCTTGGCTCGGACGCGCCTCCTCATCGGTTCAAGTCCTCGAGCTTCTTCAGCAGCTTGTCGAACTCCGCCTTGCTGTTGGCTTGCCCGACTTCGAACAACACCAAATCGACCAGGTCGCTGCTGAGATGACGCCGGAGCTTGGCGAGCATCGCTGGACACTCGCTCTCTACGTAGCGGGCGTCATCGGCGTCGAGCTTTCCGGCAGCGCCCATCAGGTTGGTGAAGGCCGGGGGCACGAGTGCGTCTTCCGGTAGCTTGTTGGTGTCGAGCGCGGTCACTCGGCCTGCGTCGATGCCGAAGTACTTTTCCAGATCGGTCTGCACGGCCTTGGTGCCGACCGCGTCGAGCGCGGTGTAGAAGGCGTCCACCCGCACGGAGTTGTACTTGTTGAAACCCTCTGTGTCGGGGTCGCGGTAGTCCGAGACCGCTTCTCTGAAGGTGCGCCCGCCCTGCAGCTCGGAGTTCTTGTCCCAATTATTCTTCGTGTGCTCATAGCCCAGGTAGATATGCGAAAAGATCTTGAACTGCCGCTCGGTGAACGGTACGCCTCCGAACGTCTTGAAGGTACGGTCGGTGTTGTCGAGATCGGTGTAGGGGCCGCCGCCGCTGCCTTCCTGGTAGGAGTAGGCCCGGTATTCGGTCTTGTAGCGCTGCAGGTCTTTCTCCGCCTGGGCCTTGGCGAAGTCGGCCGCAGCCGTAGTTCCGCCCAAGACCTTCTTCCCACCACCCACTTGGTCGACGACCGAGCCCCCGTGGGCGTGGAAGGCCTCGGAGGCGCCTCGAACCCCCGCCTGCGCATCTCGACCGCGGTTCTTGTCGGCGTCGTGCTGCACCTCGTGGCGGAGAGTGCCCCAGACGCCTTCCTTGCCCTTCGCCGAGGGGTTGACGATGGCGATTACGCCGCCGGCGATGTTCCAGCCACCGGTGGTCTTGCTGTCGATGGTGACGTTGGCATCAGCGTAGTCGCTGCGGTCATAGTTGACGATGTTGTTCATCATGTCGCCGGGCGCGCCCGGCATCCCGCGCGGGAAGTAGGCGGTCTGGCTAGCGGCGTTGCCCCCCCTCTCCTTCACCCGCATGAAGGCGTCGCCGGTCTCGGTTACCGCAAACAGGGGCACCTTGCCATTGAGGATCCACTCGCACGAGTTCGCGAGCCGGCGCTCGTCGCTGGTGGCACCCTCGTACACATAGCTCGCCAGATCGCGGCGGTCCTTCTTGTGCCGGGTCGTGGCTGTATGCCAGCCCTGGAACTTGACGAGATCGACCTCGGCATCCAGCTTGGTCTTGACCGAGTGCACTACCTTGCGTCGCTTGCTCTCGGTGGTCTCGCCGCCGATCAGGAACCGACTCGTCTCGGGCAGACTGGAGTCGCCGTGCTTCGCCTCCCAGGCCGCCACGGACTGCCGCATCTCTTTGAGGCGCCACAGCTGCATTCCGTAGTTGTCGGTCGGCGTCTTGCTGTTGTCGTAGTACCTCTCGACCGACTCCACCATGTCTTCGTAGGTCCGTGTGCTGCTGATCACCTTGGTGAATGTGCCTTTGCCGGCGCTCTCGACGAGAGCCTCCGCGGTGGGGATGTTCTTGCCGCGCAGTTGCAGAACGCCCGCCTCCAAACCGGCCGGAGCAGGCGTGCTCGCCGGCGCGTCCGGGCTAGCCGACGGTGCTTCGAGGCCGCGCGGCGCGATGGTGCCGAACGACCAGTCCGAGCCGGCGCCGCTGCCGAGACCGGAGTTCGCCGGCCCCGGCCGCTCCCAGCCACGGGTGGGCGGGCTGCTCGCGGCGCTCTTGCCGCGAGCGGGCAGTCGTGAGTGGACCATTGCGTGCGGCAGTTGCCTGGCCTCGCGAAATCCGACGTGTGAGGGAAGACGGCTGATTGTGGCGGAGTCGGTCCACGCTGTCCAGCGCCTCCGTGGTCGAGCGCCCTGGGCTGCGCCGTAAGGCGGAGACCGGCCGTGGTTTCGAGGCCTACGCTCGGAAATCGACTACCGAGCACCTCCTCCACACACCGTGCTGGTGGTCGGGGGCCGGGGCCCATCGGCCCTGATCCTTGTCGGCTGACGGATCGGGCAGGAAGCGTGCTACCGCTCCGGCCGGTAGAGCTCGAGGCCGGGGACGTCGGCGAAGTCCTCGGGGTTGAGGGTCCAGAGCCGGGCTTCGCGGGCCAGCGCGGCGGCGGCGATCGCCAGGTCCACCTCGCGTCCCCGTGGCCGATCGACCGCGGCGTAGAGCCGGGCCGCCAGCGCCGCCTCCTCCTCTCCGAACGGCAGCGCCTGCTCGCGCGGCAGCAGCGCCTCCTGCGCCGCCAGCTCCTCGCGGCGGCGAGGTCCGCGCAGCCACTCGTAGAGCACCAGCGAGGGCAGCAGGAGCCGCTCGCCCGCCTCGAGCGCTCGGCGCAGCGCCGGTGCCGAGCGCTTCGGCCCGGTCAGCGCGTCGACCAGGACGGAGGTGTCGAGGGCGATCACCTGTCCGTGGCCGAACGCCGGCCCCCGCCGCGCCGTGCGCGCCGGATCGCCTCGAGCTCGGCCTCGACCTCGGACGCGGGGCGCTCGGGAATCCTGGGCACGTGCTCGTCGAAGGCGGCGAGCAGCCGCAGGCGCTCGGCCTCCGACAGACGGCCGACCCGCGCGCCGTAGTCCTGGATCGCCTCCCGCACGATCTCGCTCTTCGACTTACCGAGCCGCTCCGCGGTGCGGTGGAGGACCCGCTCGGTGGTCTCGTCCACGGTGAAGGTGGCGCGTCGTTTGTTCATACACCCTTCATATTACCATACACGCCTGATCTGGGTGCTACGCGCCGGGTGGCGGCGCTCTTGTAGATTCGGGTGGCACCCCGAGAGGCAGCACCCCGAGAGGCGCGGCTACGGCCAGGGCCACACCAGTCGGCTGCTCGAACAGCGTGATGGACTGGTGGACGACCTTCCCGGCAGCTGTTTCGAGAACTGCGAGACCCTCTGTGACGATGGAGATGCGTGTACGCTCCCGTCCCGATCGCCTCCGCTCCGGAACCGCTCCCTGCAACGTCCTCGAATAGGTCGATCTCCGCGCGCACCGAGACCGTTGTCGCCGATGCAAGGCACCGGCGCCATTGGGAGAAGTCCGGTTTCTGCCGTCAGGGTGTCCCGATCGCCACCAGGTGGCGTTCGGTGCGGAAGTACCACCGGCCGTCGACCAGGGCCGGGGAGGCCAGCACCCGCTCGCCCAGGCGGTTGACGCGCAGAAGCTCGAACTCCCTGCCCGCCTCGAGCACGAAGGTGTCGCCCTCGTCGTTGGTGAAGAAGAGCTTGCCGTCGAAGGCCACCGGCGAGGCCGAGAAGCCTTCGCGCCTGGCCGTCCCGAGGCGGCCCTGCCAGAGCAGCTCGCCGCTGCGCGCGTCGTAGCTGGTGGCGATGGCGGTCATGTCGTTGACCATGTAGAGCTGGTCGCCCCACAGCACCGGCGACGGCACGAACGGCGAGCCCTTGGGCGCCTGCCAGACGATGTGGCTGTCGGTGACGTCGCCCGAGCCGCCCGGGCGGATGGCCAGCGTCGGACCGCCGCGGCCGGACGAGCAGAAGATCAGGCCGTGGCCGACCACCGGCGACGGAATGGTCTCGAAGGTGTTGCCGCGCGCCCGCCACAGCTCCTTGCCGGTCTCCGGGTCGTAGGCCTGCACCTGCTGCATGCCGCTGACGATGATCTCCACCCAGTCGCCCACGCGGATCGCCGCCGGCGAGTTCCACCCCACGCGGGCCGTCCGCGGCGTGTTCCACAGCTCGCGGCCGGTCTTCTTGTCGTACGCGGCGATGAAGGCGCCGCCACCCCAGTCCTGGACGAGGATCAGCCGGTCGCCCAGCAGCAGCGGCGACGACGCCGTGCCGTGGAAGGCACGGAACGGTCCCAGCGGCCGGTGCCAGACCGTCTCGCCCGCCATGTCCACCGCCAGCAGGCCGTGGTTGCCGAGATAGGCGTACACCCGCTCGCCGTCGGTGGTCGGGGTCGACGAGGCGTGCCCGTTCTTGGGGTGAGCCCCCTCGGGCTCGGTCGGCGGCGCGAAGGTCTCCCACAGACGCTTGCCGTCGGACCGGCGCAGGGCTAGCACCGAGCGGCGGGCGCCGTCGTCGTAGGCGGTGGTGAGGAAGATGCGGTCGCCCCAGACTACCGGCGAGGAGTTCCCGGCGCCGGGTAGCGGCACCTTCCAGGCGACGTTCTCGGTGCCGGACCAACTCGTCGGGTAGCCGCCGCCGGTGACCCAGCCCTGGCCGGAGGGCCCCCGCCAGCGGGGCCAGTAGCCGGCACCTTCGCCCTCGCTTGCCACCATTTCGACCCCGCTCGGGGCCTGCTCGGCCGCGGCGTCGGGCGCCGCCTCCACCGGCCCCACGGCCGCCAGCCCACTCGCCAGCAGAATCCCGATCGGTGCTCTCATCCGGTTGCCTTGTCCGCGCTCATTGTCCCTCATCGGATACGGACGTGACGCGGAGTCGTTTCAGCCCCGTGCCTTGCCGCCCGGGGTAGATCAAGCCATCGTACTGCACCACCACATGGCAACGGAGGAACTGCACCCCGCGGCGACGGTGCTGGTAAGCAGAGGGCGGTGGGAGGCCGGCAGGTGAGATTCGGGTGGCGCCCCGAGAGGGGGGTGGCACCCAGAGAGGGGGTGAGATTCGGGTGGCACCCCGAGAGGGGGGCGAGAGCGGGTCTAGAAAAAGACCGGCGGGGAAACCCCCGCCGGTCGGCTCTGGCCGCGGCTACCGGCCGGCTTCAGTTGTTGGGCCACTGGGCCCAGTTGCTGCAGTGGCCGGCCTTGTCGGTCGCCGTGATGCTGGTCTGGACGCCGGAGTAGGCGGCGTTCATCACCGCGCGCGGCGCGAAGTGCAGCTTGCCGGCGCCATCGAGGAACGCCTTGCCGAAGTGGGCCTGGCTCAGCCCGTGACCGTGCTCGTGCAGCGCCACGGTCTCGACGTCGAAGGTGGAGCCGAGCGCCCAGGGGAAGCCGTCGTTGTAGATCACCTCGCGGAAGGCGGTGTCGAACTTGCCGTTGTTGTCGGTGTCGCCGCCGACGAAGATGAAGGTGAAGGTGGCTCCCAGGATGAAGCTGCCGCCGTTCGGCGGCGCCACGGCGTCGAACAGCGAGGGCGGTTCCCAACCGGTGTGCGAGACGTCGGCGAAGATGAACGGCAGGCCGCCGAAGCCGAGGATGAACTCGACGACTCCGATGTCGAACGGCGAGTTGCCGAAGTCGATCTGCGGCAGGTTCGAGCAGCGGAGGTTCTCCCAGGTGGCGATGGCCGAGCGGATCGCGCCGTCGGTCTGCGCCTGGGTCAGGCCGGTGCCGGTGGTGCCCTCGGTGCCGTCCACGGCCAGGGTGATGGCGGTGCCGATCGACCAGGCACGGCGTGTGTCGCCGGGCACGAAGTCGTGGCTGAGCTGCTTGTTGCCGCGGTTGTTGAAGAAGACGGTGTGAGCGAACTCGGGGTCGGCGTCGTCGGTGGTCATGAACTCGATGACCTCGAGCCGGTAGTCCGCCTCGAGTACCGCGAGGGCGTTGTTGATCTCCACCATCGCGGCGTAGGCTGGATGCTCTGCGACGGCGGCGGTGGGCACGGTCAGCAGGGCGAGTGCGCCGAGCGCCGTCAAGAAACAGACTCTCTTCTGCATCAGGTTGCTCCTTCGAGTCGGTGCGCGGCGCGAGCCGCAGGGTATGGCGCGGACGCCGGGACTCGGGCAGACGGGCCTTCCCTGCCGGCTGTCCGGCCGCCACTTCGGTTTCTAAGAAGCAACAGCATAGCTAGTCCGGTCTTCCGTTTCAAATAGAAGGCCGTCTATGTCCAGAGTGGGCTGCGTCCTTGGTGCAGGCCGGATTTGCTCGGGGCTGCCGTATATCAGACCGCGCATCCCACCACCCCATGGGAAGGGAGGAACTGCACCCCGGGGCGACGGTGCTGGCAAGCAACCGCTTCAGCGTCGCGCCGGAGACATCCACAAGGAGACCTCATGCACCCATACCTCTCGTCTTTGAAGCGGCTGCCCCGAAGCGTCCTGATCCTGGCCGCCGTCCTGCTCGCCCTGCCGTCGATCGCCACCGCCCAGCTCGTGTGGAGCGAGGAGTTCGACTCCGGCACGGCACCCGACGGCAGCGTCTGGTCTTACGACCTGGGCGCCGGCGGCTGGGGCAACAGCGAGCTCCAGGAGTACACCAGCGACCCGGCCAACGTGCGGGTGGAGAACGGCACCCTGGTGATCACCGCCCAGGAGCAGGTCCTCAAGGGGAACCGGCGCAAGTTCACCTCGGCGCGGATCAGGACCGAGGACAAGCTGACGGTCCAGTACGGGACCATCGAGGCGCGGATCAAGGTGCCCGACCTGGCCGACGGGCTGTGGCCGGCGTTCTGGACCCTGGGCAACGACTTCGGCCAGGTGGGCTGGCCCGACTGCGGTGAGCTGGACGTCATGGAGATGGGGTCCGCCGCCGCCATCAGCGAGGGCGTGGTCAACCGCCGGGTCGGCTCGACGGCCCACTGGGAGCACAACAACGGCTACGCCGGCTACGGGCTGACCTACGACGCCGCCTCCGACCTTGCCGGCAGCTTCCACACCTACCGCATGGAGTGGACGCCGTCGCTGATCTCGACCTACGTCGACAACAACTGGATCTGGTCGATCGACATCACGCCCGGCTCGTGCACCGACTGCACCGAGTTCCACCAGCCGCACTTCGTGATCTTGAACCTGGCGGTCGGCGGTAGCTTCACCGGCCTGTACCGCGCCAGCGACATCACCGCGCCGATGCCGGCGGAGCTGGTGGTCGACTGGGTGCGGATCTACGACAACGGCTTCACCGTCCTGGGCGGCAGCTCGCTCGGCGGCGGCAGCGAGTTCACCCACGTCGACTCTATCGTCCCGGGGACGACCGGCGGCGGACCCAACAAGCGGGCCAAGGCGACGGTGACCGTGCTCGATGAGAACGGTGCGCCGGTGGCGGGAGCCAGCGTCACGGGCACGTTCAGCGGCTCGCACAACGAGACGGTGACCGCGACCACCGATGCCGGTGGCGTGGCCGACCTGGTCACGTCGGTCAAGAACGGCAGCGCGTCGTTCCAGATCTGCGTCGACGACGTCGTCATGTCGGGGATGACCTACGACCCGGCTGCCAACGTCGAGACCTGCGACAGCTACTGAGGCGCGGGGCCGGGCTGGTCGCGGTCGACCGCAGCTCCCGGTAGACGCCCCCGGAGCGTCGTCCGAGAGGGTCGGCGGCCCGGCCGCCCGGCGCGTCACGCTGGTCTGCGACAGGACCGCTGCGAGCGCTCGGGCGAGCGCCGCGGCTCGGCGGACTCCTCAGTGGGCGGCGGCCAGCCCGTCGCGCCGGGAGTCGGAGCCGGCGATGTAGCCGCCCAGCTCGTTCCGCATAACGGCCTGTCCGCCGCCGAAGATGAGGCCCATGTTCTCGCCCACCAGGAGGAGGCTGCCCACCTCCATGAGCGGGTCCCGGGTGCGGTGCCCCATCGCGTCGAGCTCATCGACGGTCGATTCGGGGATGGCCGATTCGAAGGTCACGCTGCTGGCGCGCCAGTGGCGGAAGCGCGGCGCATCGAGAGCCTGCTGGACGTCCATGTCGAACAGAACGAGGTTCAGCAGCACCTGCACCTGCGCCTGGGGCTGCTGCGGCCCGCCGACGATGCCGAAGGCGAGCCAGGGCTCCTGCTTGCCGTCCGCGCCGGTCCGGGTCACGAAGCCGGGAATGATGGTGTGGAACGGCCGCCTCCCCGGTCCCACGGTGTTCGCTCTCCCCTCGTGGATCGAGAAACCCGCCGCGCGGTTCTGCAGCGCGAACCCGGTGCCCGGCACGACGACCCCGGATCCGAACGCCCCGGCGAGGCTGCTGATGAAGGAGATCATGTTGCCCTCTTCATCAGCGGCGGCCAGGTAGGTGGTCTCGCTGCGGGTCAGAGAAGGGGCAGGGTCCGCCCAGGGCTGAGCCCGTGTCGGGCTCAGCTGGCTGCGGCGTGCGGCGATGAAGTCGTCGCCGAGCAGCTGCTCGGGCTCGATTGCCATGAGCTCGGGATCGCCGACGAAATGCTCCAGGTCGGCATAGGCGAGCTTCTTCGCCTCGATCAGATGGTGCAGGTAGGCCGCCGAGTTGTGGCCCATCGGGACGAGGTCGTAGGGTTCGAGGAGCCGGAGCATCTCGAGCGCGGCGATCCCCTGGCCGTTAGGCGGTAGCTGCCAAAGCCGGTACTCCCGGAACGGACCCGACAGGGGCTCGACCCATTCCGATCGGTGGCTGGCGAAGTCCTCTGCGGTCAGGTACCCCCCGAGCCGCTGGACGTGTTCGGCGATGCGCCGCCCCAGGGCCCCGCCGTAGAGGAGATCCGGCCCCTCGTCCGCCAGCGCCCGCATCGTCTTCGCCAGCTCCGGGTTGGAGAACCACTCGCCGGCCCGCGGCGCCCGCTCGCCGTCGATCAGATAGGTGTCACGGGCTCCTCGATCGGACTCCAGAAGGTCGACCGACAGCGCCCATTCGCTGGCCGTGGTCTTGGATACGGGGAAGCCCTCCTCGGCCAGCTTCACGGCCGGCGCCAGCGCTTCGGCCAGGGTGAGGGTGCCGTGACTCTCGAGCAGCGCCACCCAGCCGGCCAGGGCGCCGGGTATGGTGATCGACTCCGCTCCCGACTCCCGCACGCTTCCGCCGAGGGCCTCGCGAGTCATCAGCGACCCGGCCCGGCCGCTGCCGTTGATCCCCACCAGCCGCTGCTCCCGTTCCGACCACAGGATGGCGAACATGTCTCCGCCCAGCCCCGTCATGTAGGGCTCGACCACGTTCAGGACGGCGGCGGCGGTCACCGCCGCGTCGACGGCGTTGCCCCCTGTCTGCAGCACCTCGAGACCGGCCTGGCTCGCCAGCGGCTGGCTGGTGGCGATCACGCCGTGGGGCGCGTAGACGGCGTCGGGTGCGAAGTCGTGGATCGCCGGGCCCAGAGCCACGCGGAAGCTGAGCCCGGCCACCGCGGCCAGGACCACGGTCACCAGGACCAGGGCCGCCGCCCACGCGAGGAGTCGTCTTGCTTTCATGAGGAGTTCTTGGGGTAGCACCGGCGCGGCGCCTCGACCCCGCCGGGCGGGTCCGCCGCGGTGGCGATGATAGGGCGCGTGGTCGGGAATTGCGACCGGGTCGGCACACGGGTCGCCAACCCGCAGCACCCCGCTGGCGAGGCGGGCGCTGCCGTGGCTACCCGGCCCGCCGCTTCAGCGGTTCCCGCGCGGCACGATGCCGGTCTGGGTGGGGGAGTCCTCGCGCAGGCCGAGCCAGTTGTAGCCCCACGTGAACTTGTCGATCTTCTTCGCCTGCTCCGAGGTCAGCCGGCAGATCATGGCGCACCGGCGGGCGTCGCGGGCGGCCCAGTCGGCGTTGCCGGCGACGTTGCTGCCGAGGCTCTCCTCGAGCATGTCCTGCCGCATGCCGCGCAGCTTGTCGGGGGTCCAGAACTCGGGCTCGCGCTGGAAGTCCCGGTCGGCGTCGTGCGAGCGGCGGTGCCCGACGTACTCGGACCCCATCTCGGACATCCGGAGCTGCGACTCGTAGTGCGCCGTCTTCCACTCCCAGTTCGAGAGACCGCCGGCGGTGGCGCGCGCCCAATGCATGAAGTCGCCGGTGGTCTCGTCGCCGCACAGCCTCATCATGGCGCCCCACTGGACGTAGTTCACCACCTGGGCGTGGATGCACTGGCCCAGAAAGACGACGGTCGGTCCGCACGGGTAGCGCGGCCGGGCACAGATGTCGGAGACGCCCTCGTACCAGTACTTCTCGCCTTCCACCGCCCCGCCCGTCGGGGCGATGGCGGGCGAGAGGGCGTAGATGTCCCAGGCGTACTCGGCGATCATGGTGCCGTTCGAGTCGCGCTGCAGGGTGGTCAGGTTCTCGCACGCCTCGGCCTTCTTCGCGTCGGTGGCGGCGTTGTAGTCGTCGATCATCCGGTCGAGCACCCGCAGCACGTGGTCGGTCACGTCCGGGCCGCAGATCTTGGCCTCGGGGTCCGACGGGTCGACGTCCCGCGGGTCCTCGCCGGCCTCGGTGACCGTCACCGGCCCCTCGTACAGGATGGTTCCGGTCTCGGACGCCGGGCACTCGGACCGCAGCTTGGCGAGGCACGCCTCGTAGGCGGCGCGCGCCTTGGCGGCTTCCGCCTCGGCGGCGGTCGCCGCCCGGTCGGCGGCCCGGATCGCCTCCTCGAGCTGGTCGGCGCGCTCGAGATCGCCGCTGACGTCCTTCTCGAGCCGTGCGATCTCTGCCTCCAGCCGTTCGGCGTTGGCCTGGCGGCGGGCGGCGTCCTGGTCGGCGCTTTTCGCCCAGTAGTCCCAGCCGGTGCCCGGGTAGGTCTTGTCGCGCTCGCGGTTGCGCTCGGCCGAGGCCCGGGCGTTGGCCGCCAGCTCGCGCCACTCGCCCGCCTGGCGGCGCAGGACCTCGATGTAGTCGTCGGTGCGCCGGCTGGTCTCGCGCAGCCAGTCGGCGTCCGACTCGGTCCACCGCCGGTTGGCCTCCAGCCGGTCGGCCTCGGCGCGCGCCGAGCGGGCCAGGCGGGTGGCGGTTTCGGCCAGCCGGCGCAGGCGGTCGCACGCCTCGGTCGAGCGGGCGCAGGGACGGGCGGTGGTGGAGCCGCCGCCGGTCGTGGTGGCGGCGACCGTTGTGTCGGCGCCGAGGGCGGTGACGGCCTGTTCGGCGATCACCTCGGCGCACGGGCACCAGTGGCCGGCGAGCTCGTAGCTGATCACGAAGTCGCCCACCGACACCGCGTGCACGGTCTCCTCGACCTGGTTGGGCGAGCCGCCGCTGGTGGTGACCTGCTGGTCCTCACCGCCGGCAAGCGACACCACACCCGGTGTGGAGTTCCACAGCCTGAGCGTGGTCGGCTCGGTGGTGCCCTCGAGCCACAGCCGGAGCGGGGTCGAGTCGCCGCGCAGCAGCCGCTCGCGGTCGATGTCGCCGCTCACCGCGATGTGGACTCCGCTGGCCGAGCTGCCGGCGGGGAAGCCGGCGCTCTCGGGCCCGGCCACCACGAACTCGCCGGGCGGGATGTCGGGCAGGTCGAAGGTCAGGATCCAGTCGGACGAGGTCTTGGGGAAGCCCAGCGGGATGCCGTTGAGGGTGAGCGAGGTGCGGCTCTCCCAGGTCGGGAAGTAGCCGCAGACGCACAGCGTGCCGCCGGTCAGCACCTTGGGGCTGCAGTCGTCGAGCCGCGGCGGGTCGGTCGGGTCGCCACCGGGCACGACCTCGACGTCCTCGAGCGTGCCGTCGACCAGGGTCTCGGCCCACAGGTCCTTGTAGCTCACCTTGAGCGAGATCTCGGGCTC
This sequence comes from Thermoanaerobaculia bacterium, assembly GCA_041574955.1. GTDB lineage: Bacteria > Acidobacteriota > Thermoanaerobaculia > Multivoradales > JAHEKO01 > CALZJC01. The sequence continues at coordinate 18,242 of JBFGNS010000084.1, forward strand.
CCAGACCGGGGTGGCATAGACGGTGAGCGTGCCGTTCTCGTCCTCTTCCACCTCGTAGCCGCCGACCGTCCAGCTGCCGGGCGGCAAGTCGGGCTTGCCGGTGAAGGTCACCGGGCCGTCGAGCGAGACCACCGGCGGGAAGGTGGCGGCCTGGTTGGGATCGAGCGGCTGACCGACCTCGGGCCAGGTCACGAGCGGCACTTCGCCCGCGGCCAACTCGCCGTCCTCGCCGCTCAGGGTCACGGCGACGCGCTGGGCGTCGACGGGACCCTCGAGCCCGAGCGAGAACGCCAGCTTCTGGCCAGGGGCCGCCGCCGGCCCGGTCAGGACCAGGGCGCGCTTGTCCACGGCGAGCGACCAGCCGGGCGGCAGCGAGCGGGCGGTCGCCTGTCTGGCCGCCTTGCGGGCCAGGCCGATCCGCACCGAGGTGACCGAGGCGCCGTCGACCGCCGCCGGCACGCTGAGCAGCAAAGCCTGGCCGTCATCGGTCTGGCGTTGCCCGAGGACCGTGCCGGTGAGCGTTCCGCTGGGGGAGCCGTGGCCCTGCGGCCAGGCGGCCACCGCGGCGAGCACGGCGAGCAGGTAGACGAAGATCCGTCGGCGTGTGCGCATGGTGCGGCCCTCTCTGCCGTCGCGCCGCGGGCGGGCCTGCCGGCTGCCGCCCCGCGGTGGTCCTTCGGTCGAGCCTCCGATTGTCGCTTCAGACGGGGGGAGGGTCGCACGCCGGCGGCTCGGCGGTCAAGGCGGTCGTCCGCGGAGGGGCCCGCCCTGGACCCCGCCGGTCAGCGTATTCCCGGCTGCCCCCTGGGCCAGTCCGAGGCGGCCGTGTCCAGCAGTCCGCCAAGGGGCGGGCTGGACACGGCCCCGCTCGTCGTGGCAAGATCCTGCGGCGGCGTCGTTCGGGGCGCCAGGAGGGCTTTACAGGCCTCGGGTGGGGCTGTATACTCCATTCCTTAACCCCGCCGGCCCGGTTGGTCAGGCCGGAAGGGGTATTCTTACGATCGCGATTACGCCCACGTGGCTCAGGGGTAGAGCACTTCCTTGGTAAGGAAGGGGTCACCGGTTCAAATCCGGTCGTGGGCTCCAGACGACTAGAGGTCTTCACACCGACAACGCACCCCGACCGCCCCGCAACCCGGGGCAGCCTGGACACTCAGGAGGTTTCCATCCGTCATGGCGAAGGAGAAGTTCGAGCGCACGAAGCCGCACGTGAACATCGGGACGATTGGTCACGTGGACCACGGCAAGACGACGTTGACGGCGGCGATCACGAAGGTGTTGTCTCAGCAGGGCAAGGCCCAGTTCGTGGCGTTC
>JBFGNS010000085.1:0-19508 GCA_041574955.1 Thermoanaerobaculia bacterium
CGGACGCCGCGGGCGGATTCCCCGAACGCCGCCTGGCGAGCCGGCGGCGCTAGCGAACGAGAGCGCGGACGGCCTTGAGCACCAGCAGCATCCAGGGCGCGGCGTGCAGCAGAAGATCGAGCCAGTCGATCGGCCGTACCAGCCGGCCCTGCGCGAGCAGCTGGAGCTTCTCCCAGAGGTGGGGCGGCGCGAACGGCGCCAGGCCGAGCGTCAGGCAGGCGAGGATCACCAGCGCCCAGGGAAGCCGGTCGAGCCAGGCCATCGCCGCCGCCGCGCGCTACCCGCGCGGCTCGCCGCCGGCTTCCGGCTCGTCACCGCCTTCGGCACTGCCGCCCAGGTCGTCGCCGGCCTCGTCTTCGCCGGCCGGTCGCACCACGCAGTCGAGCAGCTCCCGCACCTCTTCGAGCCGGTCCTCGGGCACCAGCAGCGCCGCGCCGTCAGGGCTCCAGCCCACCATGCCGGGGCCGAACATGCCGGTGTCGTGGCTCTGCACCACGAACGGGATGTCGTACTGGTCGAGCGCGTGGCCCACCGCCTCGGCCTCGAGGCGCGAGCCAAACCGGGCGATCTCGGTGAACTTCACGGCGAGCGCGATTGTACCCGCCGGGGTCCGCAACTGCCGCTACCAGCCGGTCTCAGCCGGCCTGGGCGGGCTCCCACTCGTCGAGCGCGTCGGTGACCCGTTCGAAGTAGCTCACCTCGAGGTCGCCGAACTCGTCGACCAGCGGCAGGTCGAACTCCACATCGACCGAGCCTTGCCGGCTGCCGCCGGCACCCTCGGCAGTGAATCCGAGCGTGCAGCTCGCCTCGCCGCAGGTCAGCGTCTCGAACCGGTACCTGTAGTCGCCCATGCACCAGTTGTCGGGGCACATCTCGTTGAGCTGCGCCACTGCGCTGGCCTCGGGGCTTTCGGCGACGGCCCCCGTCGTTGCGGGGGCGTAGGCCTCCTCGGCAGCCGCCGCCGACTCCTCGCCCTCAGGCGCCTCGCCTCCGCCGCAGGCGGCCAGTGCCAGGAACAGGCCACCGACTGCGATCAGTGTCCATAACGGCTTGCGCTTCATCTCCGTCCTCCTCCAACTTGTCGAGCCGGTGCAGCTCGGACGCAGAAGACCCTAACCGACACCCTCTCAGCCGGCCACACCCCTGCGGATGGGGTCACCGCACCAGCTCGGCGATGGTGGTGCCGTAGAGACGCGCGAAACGGGCCAGCTCGACCGGGTCGAGCCGGCGCTCTCCGCGCTCGATCTTCGAGACCACCGAGGCCGACAGGCGGACGGACTGCGCCACCTCCTGCTGGGTGAGGCCGGCCGCCTGCCGGCGCTCGCCGATCCGCCGGCCGAGCTCGCGCCGCAGCCGCTCGCGCTGGCGGGGTGTGAGCTTCTTGACCCGCCGAGGAATGGTCTTCTTGCTCGCCACCATGCCGCGCCCGGGCCGTCGGCCGGCCCGCGGGCAGTATAGACAAAGCCGGCAGGCCCACCGGCTTCCCGTCGGCAGGGGTGGTGCAACCGTGACCGCGGAGGAGTAGGCTAGCGCCATGAGCCTCCGGCTGTCAGCGTTGGCGGCGATCGCCGGGCTGCTGGTGCTGTTCACCTTCAAGGGCGTCGGCATGGTGCTGCCGCGCGCCTTCGATCCGCTGCCGCTGGCGCGCGCCTCGGCCTCGGTGCTGTTCGCCGGCAGCCTCGGAATGCTGCTGTTCTTCACCGTCCTGAGGTCGCGGCTCGAGCAGGGCGGGCGGCGCGAGCTGGCCGCCGCAGCCACGGTCGGCATGGCGGGCGCCTGGATCGGCGCTCTGGTCGACCTGCGCAACCTGCTGGTGAGCGTCGACCTGGCGATCGGCACGCGCGAGGCGCTCGTGGCCGGGCATCTCGGCGAGCTGGCCTCGACGGCGGCGCTGCTGTGGTTCTTCATCGCGCTGCGCAGGCGCGCCCGCCGGTCGGTGCCGGGTGCCGGGCTGGCGATCGCGGGTTCGTCGCTGCTGGTCGGCCTGACCCTGGCGCTGTTCGTGCTCCAGGCCAGCGGCGTCGGGCTCGGCTGGCTGGTGGTTGCGTCCTATCTGCCGGTGATCGTGCTCGGCCCGGTGGCGGCGCTGGCCCTCGCCGGCCTCGTCCGCTTCTTCGTGTTGGTGGCGCTCGACCCGGCGCCGCTGGCGAGCTGAGAGCGGGCGGCTCGGTGGGCTTCGTGCCGCCGGACGGCGCTAGAACCGTGTCGACACGTGCTACTCTTCGTACGTTCGTCGCCCGCGCGGAACCGCACCTGCCCCGCAGCTCCCGCCTGTATGCGCGTCTGCCTGCTGACCAACCAGCACCTCGACGCCGACCCGTTCCCCGAGGACGACTGGCCGTGTGATCCGCGGCCGTTCCTGCCGGAGGCCGACTGGGAGCTCGGCGTGCTCGACAAGGAGACCGCCGTCGAGCAGGTGGTGGCGTTGACGCGGCGCGGCTTCGACCTGTTTTTCAACCTGTGCGACGGTGCGTGGGACGAGGCCAACCCGGGCATCGAGGTGGTGCAGACGCTCGAGCGGATGCGGTTGCCGTTCACCGGCAGCAACTCGGAGTTCTACGAGCCGACGCGCGAAGCAATGAAGCGGGTGTGCCGGGCGTGGGGCATCGACACGCCGGCGCACGTGGTGGCGCACACCGCCGAGGACGTCGAGCGCGCCGCCGGCTCGCTGCGCTTTCCGCTGTTCGTCAAGCACCCGTCGAGCTATGCCAGCGTCGGGCTGACCCGTGAGTCGAGAGTCGACGACCCCGCAGCGCTCCGCCGTCAGGCCGACCGGATGATGACCGCCTACGGCGCCGCACTGATCGAGGAGTACATCGACGGGATCGAGTGCACCGTGCTGGTGGCCGAGAACCCGGACGACCCGATGCGGCCGGTGACCTACAAGCCGATCCAGTACTGCTTTCCCGACGGCGAGAGCTTCAAGCACTCCGACATGAAGTGGGTCGACTACGCGGCGCTCGAGACCGCCGCGGTGGCGGACGCCGGCCTCGAGGCGCGGCTGCGCGACGCCGCGGCGCGGTTCTTCGTCGGTCTGCGCGGCTCGGGGTACGGCCGCTGCGATCTGCGCGTCGACGCCGAGGGCCGCGCGTTCATGCTCGAGATCAACCCCAACTGCGGCCTCTACTATCCGCCCGAGGACGCCGGCAGCGCCGACTTCTGCCTATTGAACGACCCCGCCGGCCACGCGGGCTTCACCCGCCTGATCGTCGAGGCGGCGTTCCGCCGCCACCGCCGCAGCCTGCCGGTCTGGGAGGCCCTGCCGCGGCCCGGCGGCGGCTACGGCGTCTACGCCACGCGACCGCTCGCCGCCGGCGAGAGAATCCTGTCTTTCGAGGGCGCCGCCCACCGGCTGGTCAGCCGCTCGCAGGTCGAGGCGGGCTGGAGCGAGCGGCGGCGGCAGCGGTTCCGCCGCCACGCCTGGCCGCTGACCGACGAGCTGTGGGTCTACCCGGCCCGCGACCCGGAAGAGTGGACGCCGGTGCGGCACGGCTGCGAGCCCACCGCCTGGCTGTCCGGGCTCGACGTGGTGGCCCGCCGGCCGCTCGCCGCCGGCGACGAGGTGACTGTCGACTACGCCACCTACCGCAACGAGCTGATGCCGGCGTTCCGCTGCGACTGCGGCGCCGCCTGCTGCCGCGGCGTCATCCGCGGCGACGACTACCGGCAGCAGTTCGTGGCCCGCTACGGCGACCACCTGTCCGAGTACGTGCGCCGGCGCCGGCAGCTCGCCGGTGGCGCCCACTCGCAGCCGCTGGCCAGCCGGCCGGCCGCCTCCCCCGGCTAGGGCCGGTCCGCCCCCGGAGCGCAGCTTCGCACGGCGGGCCGGCGCGCGCTGCTCCTGCCTGGTGACCCATTGACAGCGCGCCAGAAAAGCGTACGATCCCGCGCTCGGTTGTGGACTGGCATGAAGGAGGACACAGCCATGCAGCAGCTCACCAACCCGAAACGACTCCGGCCGCCGGTGCTGGCGGCCGCGACGATCGCGCTGGCGCTGGCGGCGGGACCGACGCTGGCGGCTACCGGCGCCACCGACACCAAAGAAGAGGACGGCTGGAGCTTCCGGCTCGAAGGGCTCCTGTCGGAGGTCGACGGGCTCCAGCCGACGGTGGCCGAGATCCGGAAGACCTTCTTCGAGGGCAACCGCGTGACCTCGGCCGAGATCGAGGACGTGCGGCCGGACTACGGCTCGCCGCTGCTCCTCAGGGCCCAGCTCGGCCGGCGGTTTGGTGACTGGGGCTGGGCCGCCGGTCTGAGCCATCTGAGCGCCGACGACGCACTGGCCCGCGGACCGCTCAGCACCGACCTCTCCCAGGGCTTCGCCATAGACATCACGTCGCCGGTCTTCGGCTCGGTCACGGCGTCGAGCCTGCCCGAGCCCGGAGTGACCTTGTCGAGCCGCCACGAGCTCGAGCTGAGCGCGCTCGATCTTTCGGGTCTGCGACGGCTCGCCGAGCGCGGCAACACCGCGCTGGACCTCGTCTTCGGCCTGCGGCTGGCCGAGCTGACGCACCAGCGTGACGACCTTTGGGTGCTGCCCGGCCTGCTCGAGATCGATCACCGGGCGCGGGCCGAGAGCGGCGTGCTGGTCGGGCCGCGGCTCGGCCTGACCGCTTCGCTCCGTCGAGGAGCGCACCGCTTCGAGGCCGAGATGAGCCAGGCCGTGCTCACCGGCGACGGCCGGCTCGAGGTGGAAGAAGAGACCCGGGTCCTGCAGCCGCCCCACGGCCCGGCGGCAGACCGCCGGGTGCTCGACTCGTCCCGCACGGTCTCCATCCCCAACGCCGAGCTGCGCCTCGGCTGGAGCTACCGCCTGTCGAGCGGGGTGTCGCTGGGCGCCAGCGCCTTCGCCTCGGCGTGGTGGGCGGTGCCGCCCGCACCAGTGCTCAGCGTGTTCGAGGCCGACCTGGCCGAGCAGCCCGAGGACTCCCTGGTCCTGTCCGGCCTGCTGCTGAGCGTCGGCTGGGGCGGCTAGCTCTCCGGCCGGGCGCCAGGCATCCTGCGGGCGCCACCCCAACGGGTGGTTACCGGGCTCGTTCTCGGGTCTAGGATCGCGGCCGTTCCCACAGGGCACAGCCGGTTCCCGCCCAGAACGGGCCGGCCTCGGGCCGACAGTCTCGACATCCTCGGCCGTCTCGCCACGGCGCTCGAGGCACGAATCGGTTGGGAGGCTCGCGATGACCGCTGAACGGTTCCGAGGTCCGGTGGGCTGCTGCATCGTGGTGCTGATCGTTGCTGCCTGCAGCAGCTCGTCGCCCAGGTCGCTGCGCCTGGTCACTTTCAACACCCAGCTGCTGGCGCCGCTGGCCCGCTGTGGGCCCGACCTGCCGGGCTGGGAAGAGGCGGTGCACATGCCGGTACTGGCTCTCACCGACTTCCTGTCGGCGGTGACCTGGGAGTTCACGGAGTGCATCGCTCACGCCGGCAGCATCTCCCCCACCGCCGCTGCCGAGATCGCCAAGGAGCTGATCGCCCTCGACCTTGACGTGATCGCTCTCAACGAGGTATTCGACAACGACGCCAAGGACGTGCTGGTGTCGAAGCTCAAGGGCAAGTACCCGCACTACCTGCGCGACTTCGGGCAGGGCTCGGCGCTCGAGGACAGCGGCCTGATGCTGTTCAGCCGGCTGCCTTTCGAGCCGCTGCCCAACCAACCTGCGGCGCTGCCTCCGTCGAAGTACTTCGCGGCGCCCGACGGCACGACCACGAGCACCGCCAAAGTGCTTTTCGACGCGTGCGACGGCTTCGACTGTCACGCCGACAAAGGTGCCGCGGTGGTGCGCTTGCGCTACGGCCCGGACAAGCAGGACGTCTACACGATCGTCTTCACCCACGCCCAGGCCGACGGCGGCAAGCACCAGATCCGCCAGCGCCAGCTCACGGACATCATCGAGATGCTCCACAGCGTCCTGCTCGACCCCCACGAGCACCGCATCCTGATCGTCGGCGATCTCAACATCCGGGGCCAGGATGGCTCGTGGGATGCCGACAACCAGTCGTTGTTGCGGCCACCCTCGCTGCCCTCCGACGAGCTCAGCACGCTGTGGTTCGACACCCTGGAAGGAGAGGTCCCCCCCACGGTCGTCGCGACCGGCACTCCCGTCGGTCACCCCACCCTAGGCAACGGCTTCCAGGGCGCCAGCGAGTGGGAAGAGTTCGCGCGACGCATGGCCGATTGGGACCACAACGGCGACGTCTACGCCGATGGCTGGGCGTCGTTCATGAGCGACGAAGACCCCGGGATCACGATTCTCGGCAAGAGCCGGTACGACTACGTGCTCGCCAACCGCACCTCCTACCGCGAGCTCGACTGCCTGCAGCACATGACCACGCGCGACCTGGGGCGCAGCGACCACCGCGCGCTGACGGTGGACGTCAACCTGCTCGCCGACTACTGCAACCCGCGCCAGGCGCTCGCCGACCCGCCGCTCGAGCAGCGCATCGGCGGCACCATCCGGTACCCGCGCAGCATGCAGTGGTACCGGATCAGCCTCGATCAGGAGTCGACCATGTCGATCGGGGTGGAGCCCGCCTACAGCCCGCTGAGCGCAGCGGGGGTCGCCTTCGAGGTCTTCCGCAGCAGCGACCTCTCGAACCCGGTCGTCTCCCATCTCGGCGAGAAGCAGTTCGTGGTCGACCTCGACATGTGGGCAACCAAGTACCAGCTCTTCGGGGACTTCTACGTCAGGGTCTTCTCGCCCAACCCCGACTGGCACGGAAGCTACGAGATCGGCTTTCACCGGCATCAGTGCAAGACTGTCGAGGACGCCTGCCTGCTCTACGCCAACAGCCCCCAGCACCACCCCAAGCTGTTCGAGATCAACGCGCCGCTTGGCGCCAACCTCGAAGCCTGGTTCCAGATCGACGTCACCGACGTGCCCGACTCGGGCGCGGCCCAGCCGCTGGTGGTCTACGCCCAACACGCCTATCCGCTGACGCCCGAGGTCTTCTCCAAGAAGAACCCCTCGCTGCAGCCCGACCTCGCCAACCTGGGCTGGGCCATCCACGGCAACCGCAAGGTTCTGGCGACGGCAGAGACCGGCAAACCGAGCTTCTACCTGCGCCTGTCGCGACCCAACCTGAGCTGGGGCACGCCGGAGCTCTCGGTGGGATGGGAGACGCCGCTGACCCGGCTGCATGGGGAGAACCTGGGGGTGCCGGGCGCCGGGCCGTTCATCGTGGAGTGCAACGACGAGACCAACGGGTTCGCCGGCAACGAGGCGGGCGACGACGAGATCCACTTCCGGATCAACCCGGACGGCACCGGCTGGAAGCAGGTTCTGGGCAAGGACTACGACTGCAACTCCGGCGGCGTGCGCCACACCGTCGGCGCGGTGGCGCGCTTCATCAAGTACGTGGATCTGCAGCTGATCGAGGGTGACGGCGACGGGAACGACGACGACAGCTCATCCGTGCACCGAGTCTCGATCCTGGGACCGGGCTACGACTACGCCAAGCACTGGCCCGATTACCAGGGAGACGCGGGCGGGGAACCGAGGGTGGTCAACACAAGCAAGGCCTTCTCGTGGGCAGGCGGCACCTACACCGTCTACTACAGCCTGAGCCCACCACAGCCGGAACCCTGAGCCCGAGGGTAGCCTCGGCCAGCGAGCAGCACCTCCGGTCCGGAGGCCGCCGCCGCGGCTCCGGCGACCGCTCCGCAGGGGCGCGCCCCCTCCCTGCGTGTGCCGCTTAAGATATCGGGCCACACGAAGGGAGGCACGGATGAGATTCGACAGCACACTCCGCCGGATCGCGGCAGCGCTGGCGTTGGCGGTGCTCGCGGCAAGCGGGCCGCTCGCCGCGCAGCAGCCGGCGAGCGCGGCGGACCAGCCGTACGCCGCCGAGATCGCCGCGTTCGAGGCGTTCGTCGAACCGTACATGGAGGCCGTGGGCATCCCCGGGCTGAGCGTGGCGGTGATGAAGGACGACTGGGTGTGGGCCCGCGGCTTCGGCTGGGCCGACGTCGAGAACCGCTCGCCGGCCAAGCCCGAGTCGGCCTACCGGCTGGCCTCGGTGACCAAGCCGATGACCGCGGTGGCCGTGCTCGAGCTGTGGGAGGAGGGCAAGCTCGACCTCGACGCGCCGATCCAGACCTACGTGCCGTACTTCCCCGAGAAGGGGCATCCGATCACCGCCCGCCAGCTTCTGGGGCACCTCGGCGGCATCAGCCACTACGTCGACTACGACGCCGAGGGGCACTTCAAGGACCCGAAGACGACCGAGGAGTCGATCGCCGTGTTCGCCGGCTTCGACCTGGTGGCCGAGCCCGCCGAGCGCTACAGCTACACCAGCTACGGCTACAACCTGCTCGGCGCCGCCATCGAAGGCGTCTCGGGGGTGAGCTACGGCGAGTTCATGGCCGAGCGGGTGTGGGGGCCGATGGGGATGAAGACGACCCGCATGGACGACCCGTACGAGCTCATCCTCAACCGAGTACGCGGCTACCGGCTGCGCGGCGGGCGGCTCGAGAACTCGGAGTTCGTCGACATCTCCAGCCGCTTCGCGGCCGGCGGCACGCGCTCGACGGTGATCGACCTCATCAGGTTCGTACAGGGCGTCGAGGCCAACGCCGTGCTGACGCCCGAGACCACCCGCCTGATGCTGGCCTCGCAGGCCAACCGCGACGGCCGCTACACCGGCTACGGCATGGGCTGGTCCGACGCGCCGGTCAACGGCCGGCCGCGGGCGGGCCACGGCGGCGGCCAGCCCGAGACCAGCACCCTGCTCACCTGGTTCCCGGCCGACCGGTTCGCCATCGCGCTGGCCGCCAACCTCGAGGGCGCCGGGCTGCAGGCGGTGCAGGAAAAGCTCCTGCGGTTGTTCTACGACGAGACCTGGAACGTGCTCGCCTTCCTGCCCGACGAGCGCGAGCGCGCGATCTACTACGCGCTGGCCGGCGCCTTCGGCCACGGCCTGGCGGCGGCCCGCCGCGGCGCCGAGGCCCCCGACCCCGTGGCGGTCGAGGCGGCGTTCGCGAGCCTCAACCGGGCCTCCAGCGCCAGGGCCTGGAGCCGCGACCGCGAATCCGCGCTCGCCACGTTGCGCAACGGCCGGCACCCGGCCGGTGACCACGCCTGGGTTGCGCTCGGCAGCTGGGTCGCCCGTCAGCTCGCCGGCGACGACCACGCCTATCAGCAGCTCCACCACGGCGGGCCGCTGGCGTTCTTCGCCGCCTGGATCGACCACTACCGCGGCCACCGGCCACGGGTGCCTCGCAGGCAGCGTCTCTCGCGTGAGCTCGAGCGGCTGGTCTCCGCCTGGGCGGCCGACTGGACCAAGGTCTGGACGCCCGAGCTGCGCTCGCTGGTCATCAGCCGCGCGGTGGACCCCGACGAGCTCGAGACCACCCTGCGCGCCGCCTTCGAGGGCGTCACCGTGGTGCCGGACTACTCGCCCGAGCTGGTGGCCATGGCCGAGATCGCCTTCGAGAACGGCGACCAGGCGCGCGGCTTGCGCATGGCCCAGATGGCCATCGACCTCTACCCCGAGGCCGAGAACACCAACGGTCTGTGGGGAGTCGTGCTGCTGAGCGGCGGCAACGTCGAGGCCGGCCTGGCCCACCTGCGCAAGGCCGCCGCCATCGATCCCAACGGCTACGTCGCGGTGGGCAACCTGATGGGCATCGTGGACTACTTCCGTGGCATCGAGGCGGTGCCGATCGCGCGCGCGCTGCTCGAGGCGATGGCGGGAATCCACCCGGAGTCCGAGCGCGTCCGCGACGCGCTGGCCGAGCTCGAGCCCTGATGCCGGCCACGCCCGGCTGCGGGCTAGTATGATCGTCGCAGCCCCACCCGCAAGGAGGCGATGGCATGCATCACGCGTTCTGGAAGATCCTGGGCGCCGGCGTCGCGGCGGCCGTTCTGTTGCTCACCCTCGGCGGTCGCTTCAACCTGGTCAGCACGATCTTCGGCACGAGCCTGGCGCTGCTGGCACTCTCCATCCGCCTCGAGCCCGGCGCAGGAATGGCCGAGCAGGCTGCCCGGGCGACGGTGGCGGGCCTCTGCCTGCTGCTGGCCGTCGGCCGGCTGCTCGAGCCCGTCTGGAAGGTCGTCCCGCTGGTGCTCAACCACGAGCTGGTGGCGAGCTGGGCGGCCCTGTCGGTGGCGGCGTGGTTCCTGGCGCGGCGGGCCTAGCCTGACCTTCTCACCGAGCCGCTGCTGCGCGTCCGGATGCACCTGAATCGGCCCGACTTGCCTTGTCCGGGCATCCTCGAGCACGCCTGCGGTGCCCTCCGACGGCAGGTCGCGGATCTTCAGACACCCGCGGCCGCTCGCCCAGCGGCTCGGTGAGAAGGTCAGGCTAGCGGGTGAGAAAAATCGGGGCCCCGTCGTTCGACGGGGCCCCCAGTCGGTGGCCGGGAGCCAGGCGGGGCGGCTCTCGACGAACCGCCAGGGCCCCAGCCACCACCAAGCCCTCCAACACGGCCTGCAGGAACGCGCTTCCGTTGTCCCGACGGAGGTGCATGCAGAACCGTGCCGATCAGAAGAGCAACCGGTGTGCCATCGCTGCCGGCAGCGGCTCCGAGAGCCGCCGGGCCTCGGAAACGCCCGTCACCACGGGCGTTCCTGTCTGCTGACGGCTCGCGGAGCACCACCGGCCAGCCGCCGGCCAGACCGGGAGAATCTCCCACCCCTAGCCAGCCGGCACCCGAAACTCCCACCCTCGGGCCTCGGTTGGCCTCGCCGCCAGGAGGACAGCTGATGACGATTCGATTGAACGTCAACGGCGAGCGGCGGCAGCTCGAAGCCGACCCCGGCATGCCGCTGCCGTGGGCGCTGCGCGGTCCTGGTCAACGCCATCTAGGCCGCCCCCGGCAAGCGGCTGCGCCAGCTGCCGCTGGCCAAGACTGCTCAACAGCGCCTGGCCGCCCTAGTGCGGCGCCGAGCCCCAGATCCGCTCGAGCGTGCGGTCGCGGCCGCAGCCGGTGCGGTACAGCTTGTAGCGCGCCGGGTTCTTCAGGTAGTAGTCCTGGTGGTACTCCTCGGCGGGGTAGAACTCACCGGCCGGCTCGATCTCGGTGACGATCGGCTTGTCGAGGATGCCGGACTCCGCGATGCGCTGCCTGGAGGCTTCGGCGAGCCGTAGCTGTTCGTCGCCGTGGGCGTAGATGGCGGTGCGGTACTGGCGGCCGCGGTCGCAGAACTGGCGGTCGGCGGTGGTCGGGTCGACGTTGCGCCAGAAGACCTCGAGCAGCTCCTCGTAGCTGATCTCAGCCGGGTCGTAGAGCACCTGGACCACCTCGGCGTGCCCGGTGCGGCCGGCCGAGACCTGCTCGTAGGTGGGGTTCTTCTCGCTGCCGCCGCTGTAGCCGGAGGTCGTCGAGTAGACGCCGTCGAGCTCGTCGAACGGCGGCTCCATGCACCAGAAGCAGCCGCCGGCGAAGGTGGCCTTGGCGAGCCCCTCGGGCGGCGGCCCGGCGGGCTGCTTGCCGGCCGAGCCGACCTCGGCGCCGCACGCCACGGCCGGGACGAGAGCGATCGACAGCAGGAGAGCGGGTACGAGGTGCCTCGAGAAACGGTGCATGGTCGACTCCTTGGGGGTGATCGGCCTCCAACGGCCGTTGCCGCCGGCCCAACAGGTATTCGCTGCCGGCACGGTACCGGATCTACCGCGGCGCGTAACCGGCGGTGGCACGACGACGGAGGTGACAGGATACTCAGAGCACCGCCGGTCCGCAGCAGCCACCGGGCTGGCCTGAGTATCCTGTCACCGCTCGTGCTCAGCGTGCCTCACCGGCGGTGCGCCACCCCCCGCATCCGCCCGCGCGGCCGCGACGTATAGGTCAATGTAGTACCGTGACCGCCGGCGCCCGCCCGGGTTCGGCGGTATCCTGATACAGACCAGGCCCGCGAGTGCGCGGCTGCTCCGCGGCCAGGAGGCTGAGGCGGTGAACGGAAACTTCTTCGAGTCCTTGCGAAAGGTCGAGCTGTCCACTCGAACCGTGATCGGCATCCTGCTGCCGCTCGTCGCGCTGGTTGCGCTGCTGGCCGCCCCACTGGCGGCGGTGCCCGCCGCCGAGGATGGAAAGGACGACGACATGACCACCGAGTCCGCGACCCGGACCTACAGCAAGCCGTCGGATGAGGAGCTGCGCCAGCAGCTCACCCCGATGCAGTACAAGGTCACCCAGCACGAGGGAACCGAGCCGCCGTTCCGCAATGAGTTCTGGGACAACAAGAAGCCCGGGATCTACGTCGACATCGTGAGCGGCGAGCCGCTGTTCAGCTCGCTCGAGAAGTACGACTCGCGCACCGGCTGGCCTTCGTTCTGGGCGGCGATCGAGCCCGACAACATCGTCGAGAAGGTCGACAAGAAGCTGTTCATGACCCGCACCGAGGTGCGCTCGCGACACGGCGACTCCCACCTCGGCCACGTCTTCCCGGACGGCCCCGAGCCGACCGGGCTGCGCTACTGCATCAACTCGGCCGCGCTGCGCTTCATCCCGGCCGAGAAGCTCGAGGCCGAGGGCTACGGCGAGTATCTGAAGCTGTTCGACGGCAACCAGAAGAACTGACGCGGCCGGGACGCGCATGAGCCTGCGGCCGTTCGCTCTCGAGCGCTACTTCGGGCGCTACGAGTTCAGCGTACGGCACCTGCTGTGCGCCTCGGACTGCGAGAGCCGATCGATCGGCGAGCTGCTCGAGCTGGCCGGCGCCGACCCGTCGGTGCTGACCGAGCTCGGCCTGGGCTACACCGAGTCGCAGGGCGACCCCGAGCTGCGGGCGGCGATCGCCGGCCTCTACGACTCGGTGGGCCCCGACCGGGTGGTGGTGACCAACGCGCCCGAGGAGGCGATCTTCATCACCATGACGGCGCTCGTCGGGCCCGGCGACCGGGTGGTGGTGCTGACGCCGTGCTACCAGTCGCTGATCGAGGTGGCACGCCACCGCGGCGCGCAGGTCGACGCCTGGCCGCTGGCCGAGACCGCCGGCGGCTGGGCGCTCGATCTCGAGCGGCTCGAGCGCCTGCTGGCCGAGCCGGTGCGGCTGGTGGTGGTCAACTTCCCGCACAACCCGACCGGCTTCCAGGCCAGCCGCGAGGAGCTCGAGGCGGTTGTCGAGCTGACCCGCCGCGCCGGCGCCCGGCTGTTTTCGGACGAGATGTACCGCGGCCTTGAGCACGCGGCGCCGAAGCTGCCGTCGGCCGCCGACCTCGACCGGCGCGCGCTGGCGCTGTGCGGCACCTCGAAGAGCTACGGGCTGCCGGGGCTGAGGCTCGGCTGGCTGGCGCTCGGCGACGGCTCGCTCGTCGCCCGGCTGCTCGAGACCAAGGACTACACCACCATCTGCTCGAGCGCGCCGAGCGAGCTGCTGGCGCGGCTGGCGCTGGGAGTCGGCGAGGAGCTGGTGGCGCGCAACCTGGCCCTCGTCCGCGACAACCTGGCGGCGACCCAAGCCTTCCTCGAGCGCTGGCCGGAGCTCCTCGACTGGCGGGCGCCGGCGGCCGGCCCGCTGGCGTTCCCGCGCCTGCGCAGCGGCTCGGCCACCGCCTTCTGCGACCGGGCGCGGCGCGAGGCCGAGGTACTGCTGGTGCCGTCGCCGATCTTCGACCACGGCGACAGCCACCTGCGCTGGGGTATGGGGAGGCGCAGCTTCGGCGAGGCGCTCGAGGCGCTCGAGGCGTGGCTCGAACACCGGTGACAGAACACCGGTGACAGAACACCGGTGACAGAACACCGGTGACAGAACACCGGTGACAGAACACCGGTGACAGAACACCGGTGACAGAACACCGGTGACAGGATACTCGGGGCACCGTTTTCTCACAGCAGCAGCGCGGTGAGGCCGAGTATCCTGTCACCGCAGTTTTCCAGCAGCAGCGCGGTGAGGCCGAGTATCCTGTCACCGCAGTTTTCCAGCAGCAGCGCGGTGAGGCCGAGTATCCTGTCACCGCAGTTTTCCGCGGCCACCGTGGCGCTGGTGGTGCTGTCGTTCCTGCTCGAGATCGCCGGCGGCGGCTGCCCGGTGCCCTAGAGGCAGCAGGCGGTGGGGTAGACTGCCCCCCGCTTCGGCACAGACCACGGTCTCCCGGGCCACCGGTCATGGCGTTCGACAAGGGGAGCAAGCTCGGCCCTTACGAGATCGTCGGGCGCCTCGGCGCCGGCGGCATGGGTGAGGTGTACCGCGCCCGCGACCCGCGGCTCGACCGCGAGGTGGCGCTCAAGATCCTGCCCGAGAGCCTCACCGGCGACGCCGTGTCGCGCGCGCGGTTCGAGCGCGAGGCCAAGGCGGTGGCGGCGCTGTCACACCCCAACATCCTGGCGATCTACGAGTTCGGCGAAGAGGAGGGGAAGGTCTACGCAGCGATGGAGCTGCTCGAGGGCGAGACCCTGCGCCAGCGGCTCGAGGGACGCTCGCTGCCGGTGTCGAAGGCGGTCGAGGTCGCGCTGGCGGCGGCGCGCGGCCTGGCAGCGGCACACGACCGCGACATCGTCCACCGCGACCTCAAGCCCGAGAACGTCTTCCTCACCGCCGACGGCCAGGTCAAGCTGCTCGACTTCGGCCTCGCCAAGGCCGGACCTGGCGCGGGCACCGACACCAGCACCGCCATCGCCAGCCAGGCCGGGGCTTTGTTCGGGACGATCGAGTACATGTCGCCCGAGCAGCTGCGCGCCGAGGAGACCGACGGCCGCTCCGACGTCTTCGCTCTCGGCGTGGTGCTCTACGAGATGCTGGCTGGCGAGCGGCCGTTCCACCGCGACACGCTGGCCGACACCATGTCGTCCATCCTCAACCAGGACCCGCCGCCGATCACCCGCCAGCCGGTGCCGGAGCCGCTGGTCGGAATCGTCGAGCACTGCCTCGAGAAGCGGCCCGAGGAGCGGTTCCAGTCGGCCCACGACCTGGCGTTCGCGCTGTCGGCGGTGACCCCCTCGACCGGCTCGCTTGCCGGCGTCCCCCGGCCGCGCACGCTACCGCGGCGCCGCCGGCGGCGGTGGTGGCTGGCCGCGAGCGGCGCCGCGGCGCTGGCCGCCGCGTTCGGTCTCGGCTGGTGGCTGGCGAAACCCGTCGCTCCGGTCCCGGCTGCCGCCCCGCTGCGCGCCAGCTTCGAGCAGCTCACCTCGCTGCCGGGCGTCGAGACCGCCCCCACGCTCGGGCTCGAGGGCCGCGCCTTCGTCTACGCCGGCGACGCCGGCGGCGACTTCGACCTCTACATCCAGCGCGTCGGCGGCAGCGCCGCAATCAACCTCACTCCCGACAGCCCCGCGGACGACACCGCTCCCGCCTTCTCGCCCGACGGCGAGCTGGTCGCCTTTCGCTCCGAGCGCCTCGGCGGCGGCATCTTCGTCATGGGCGCCACCGGCGAGTCGGTGCGCCGGGTCAGCGAGTTCGGCTTCGACCCGGCCTGGTCGCCCGACGGCCGCTGGCTGGTGGTGGCGACCGAGGCGGTCGGCGAACCGCTGTCGCGCGCCACCGTCTCGAAGCTTTGGGCGGTGCGCATCCTCGACGGCGAGCGGCGGCTGGTGAGCGAGGGCGACGCGGTGCAGCCCGCCTGGTCGCCCGACGGCGAGTGGATCGCCTACTGGGCGAGCGGCCCCGACACCGGCCAGCGCGACCTCTATACCGTCGCCGCCGGCGGCGGCGAGCCGGTGGCGGTGACCGCCGACCCATGGGTGGACTGGAACCCGGTGTGGTCGCCCGACGGCGGCCACCTCTACTTCTCGAGCGACCGCAGCGGCACGATGAACCTGTGGCGGGTGGCGATCGACCCGGCCACCGGCGGACCGCTCGGCGAGCCCGAGCCGGTGACCACGCCGGCGGGCTGGAGCGGCTACCTGAGCGTGGGCGCGGGCGGCCGCGTGGCCTACGTGGCGCGCGAGCAGCGCTCGACCCTCTACCGCGTCGACTTCGACCCCGACGCCGAGGCCACCGGTACGCCCGAGCCCGTGCTGCGCGGCTCGCGCGTAGTCGACGACGTCGACCTGTCGCCCGACGGCACCCGCATCGCCTTCACCTCGGGCGGCTCGAGAGAGGATCTGTTCCTCCTGGCCGCCGACGGCAGCGGGTTGCGGCAGCTCACCGACGACCCGGCGCGCGACCGCGGACCCCAGTGGTCGCCCGATGGCCGGCGGATCGCCTTCTACTCGAACCGCTCGGAGAGCTACGAGGTGTGGAGCCTCCGGCCCGACGGCAGCGGCCTCGAGCAGCTCTCCGAGACCGCCGGCAGCGCGCTGTGGTTCCCGGTATGGGCGCCGAGCGGCAGCCGGTTCGCGGCCTCGAACGCCGACCTGGTGACGGTGTTCGACCTCAACGTGCAGCTCGCCAGCCGCGCCGTCGACCGGCTGCCGGACTGGCGCGGCGGCGGCAGCTTCATCGCCACCTCCTGGTCGCCCGACGGGCGCACGCTCGCCGGCTGCCGGCTCGAGAGTGGCGCGCCGGCCGAGGGCATCACCCTCTACTCGCTCGACGACAGGAGCTACCGCTCGGTGCTCGACGACGGCTTCCACCCGGTCTGGTTGGCCGACAGCCGGCGGCTGCTGGTCTGGCGCCAGCGCGGGCTGTGGCTGCTCGACACCGCAACCGGGCGCCTCGCCGAGCTGCTCCCTGCAGCCCTCGGCCCCCTCGCCTGGCGCGACTTCGCCGTCTCGCGCGACAACCGGACGATCGTCTTCAGCCAGATGACGGTCGAGTCGGACATCTGGTTGATGACGCTCGAGTAGCCAGCGGCAGCGGCCTCATCACTTCCACTCGCGTGAGCCGCTGAGCGCATGCCGAGGCCGGTGTCGAGATCCTTCGCTGCGCTCAGGATGACTTGAGCGGGTGGCGGCGACTCAGCCTCCCCGGCACACGCACACCCGCCCGCGCGTAGCACCCGCGGCCCGAGTCGTCGCTCAGCACCCACTGTCATCCCGAGCGCTAAGCGAGGGACCTCAGCACCAACCCCGGCACTGCACCAACGGCCCGCTCGCCAGCACTGCCCCACGTATACTCCTCCGGTGGCCGCATTCACCTGGCGCGACGGCACTCTCCACGCCGACGCCGTCCCCCTGCCGGCGATCGCCGAGGCCGCCGGCACCCCCACCTACGTCTACTCCGCCACCGCCATCCGCGCCTCCTACCGGCGGCTGGCCGAGGCGTTCGCGCCGCTCGGCGCGCGCTTCCAGTACGCGGTCAAGGCGAGCCCCAACCTCCACCTCTGCCGGCTGCTGAGGGAGCTCGGCGCCGGCATGGACGTGGTGTCGGGCGGCGAGATGGAGCGCGCCTGGCTGGCCGGCACGCCGATGTCCGACATCGTCTTCGCCGGCGTCGGCAAGACCGACGAGGAGATCCGCGCCGCGCTCGACGGAAGCTCGAGCCTGCTGGGTGACTCCTGGGCCGACCTCGGCGCCCCCGACCCCGCCGGCCGCGGCCCGGTGGGCCTGTTCAACGTCGAGTCCGAGAGCGAGCTCGAGGCCGTCGCGCGGCTGGCACGCGAGCTCGGGGTGCCGGCCCGCGCCTGCCTGAGGGTCAACCCCGACGTCGACCCCCACACCCACGAGTACACCACCACCGGCAAGGAAGAGAACAAGTTCGGCATCGACGCCCCGAAGATCGTCGGCCTGTTCGACGCCTGGGCGGACCAGCCGGGCGTCGAGCTGGTGGGGCTGCACGTCCACATCGGCTCGCCGGTGCCCCAGGTCGAGCCGTACGCCGAGGCGGTGGCGGTGCTGCTGACCCTGGTCGACCAGCTCGCCGAGCGCGGCCACACGGTCGAGGTGCTCAACTTGGGCGGCGGCTGGCCGATCGCCTACCGCGAAGGCGAGGTGCCGCCGCTCGAGGAGTACGCGGCCGCGCTGCTGCCGCTCCTCGCCCCGCGTGCCGCGGCCGGTCTGCGGGTGCTGCTCGAGCCGGGCCGCTCGATCCTGGGGAACTCGGGGCTGCTCCTGACCCGGGTGCAGCACGTCAAGCAGGGCCGCGCCAAGAAGTTCGTCATCTGTGACGGCGGCATGCACACCCTGCTCCGACCCGCCCTCTACCGCGCCTTCCACTTCGCCTGGCCGGTGGCGTGGGACGGGCCCGAGCCGAGGCGCGAAGAGCTGCCGCCGGGCGACGGGCTCGAGCTGTGCGACCTGGTCGGCCCGATCTGCGAGACCGGCGACTTCCTGGCGCGCGGCCGGGTGCTGCCGCCGATGGCGCGCGGCGACCTGGTGGCGGTCTTCTCGGCCGGCGCCTACGGCATCTCGATGGCGTCGAACTACAACGACCACGGCCGGCCGGCCGAGGTGCTGGTCGACGGCGACCGCGCCGAGCTGATCAACGAGCGCCAGCCGCTGGCGACCCTGTTCTCCACCGAGCGCCGGCGCCAGCTGCCGCTGCCGGCAACGCAGCCACGGTGACCGCAACACGCACGGCCGGCTGCGCTGTCCTCGCCGGTGCACTCGCGGCGGCGGCGTGCACCGCACCCGCCGGGGCGCCTGCCGCCGGAGGACCGACGATGGACGACCCCGCCCGCTCGCTTCTCGCCTCGCAACCCCGCATGGCCGCGGTCGTCGAGGCGGCAGCGGAACACCGGCTGCAGCTCGTTCTCGGGCTGATCGAGGAGCCGTCCGAGGGCTCGCCCGGCGCCCAGCCGAAGCTCGTCCAGCACGGCTTCCGCCTCGACGCCGAGTACTTCTACCCGGCCAGCGCGGTCAAGCTGTTCGCGGCGGTGGCGGCGCTCGAGCGGCTGGCCGATCTCGGCGCCGAGACCGGCCTGCCGATCGACGCCGACACGCCGATGGTCTTCCACCCGCTGTTCGAAGACGAGGAGCTCGAGGACGCCGACCCGAGCAACCTCGACGGCGGCACCATCACCGTTCGCCACGAGATCCGCAAGCTCTTCCTGGTCTCAGACAACCGGGCGTTCAACCGCCTCTACGAGCTCCTCGGCCAGGACGGCCTGGCGGCTTCGCTGACCGCCGCCGGCCTAGGTGACGCCCGCATCGTCCACCGCCTGTCCGAGGCCAGGAGCCCGGAGGAGAATCTGCTCGCGCCGAGGATCGACTTCGTCGGCGACGGCTGGCGCCACGCCGTGCCCGAGCGCCGCTCCGAGCCGTTGCCGCCGCTCCCGCCCGTGCCCGGTCTCGAGATCGGCCGCGCCTACATGGCGGACGGCGAGAAGATCGAGCAGCCGATGCCGTTCGAGCTCAAGAACCGCATCTCGCTCGCCGACCTCCAGCGCGGCCTATGCATGGTGGTGCGGCCGGACGTCGACTGCGGCGGCGCCGGCTTCCGGCTCTCCGAGGCCGACCGCGCTCTGCTGCTCGAGGCAATGAGCCAGCGGCCGCGCGAGTCCACCAATCCGCTCTACGACCCCGCCGACTACCTCGACAACTACGTCAAGTTCCTGCTGCCGGGCCTCGACCACGTCTTCCCGCCCGGCCGCCTCGGGATCTACAACAAGATCGGCCAGGCCTACGGCTTCACGACCGAGAACGCCTACGTCGTCGACCCCGAGACCGCCCGCTCCTTCTTCCTCGCCGTCACCCTCTACACCAACGCCAACGGTGTGCTCAACGACGACGACTACGAGTACGGCAACGTGGC
>JBFGNS010000086.1:0-19126 GCA_041574955.1 Thermoanaerobaculia bacterium
ACGTCGTGCCGCAGCCGACCACGACGACCCGGTAGTGGCCGGCGAATCGAGCCTGGCTGGCTCCGTCCTCGATCTCCCGGGTGAGAGCGGTTCGGAAGGCCTTCGCCTCGGGGTGGCTGGTGAGATCGACTTCGGCCGGTTTTCCGGCGAAGCTCCGGGTCGCGGGATGGTCCTGGAAGGACGGCAGCCCCTCGCCCGAGGGCGGCGCCGCGGCGGATTGACCACCGACGGGCTCTTCGGTCTCGTCGACGCCGATGCTGCCGTCGCAGGCGGCGAGCATCGCCACGAGCGCCAACGACCACACCTGTGCCAGGTGGCTAGTGCTCGGCAACGTCTTGACGGATCCACTTCTCGTTTCGGCCATGGCTAGCGAGACTACACGAGTCGAGCGGCCGGCGGGTCCTTGATCCCCGTGGGGAGTGTCCCCGACGGCCATCGCGACTCGACCCGCTGACGGGCGGGCAGCTGCAAAACCGGTAGGATTACCGCAGTGACGCTGCAAATCCTCTTCCTGTTCGCCCTGCTGGCGGCGATGGTCTATCTGTTCCTGACCGAGAAGCTGGCGGTCGATCTGACCGCCTTTCTGGGCCTGGTGATCCTGATCTTCGCCGGCTATGTCGCGCCGGGCGAGGCGTTCGCCGGATTCAGCTCGCCGGCGGTGATCACCATGCTGTCGGTGTTCATCGTCGGCGCCGCGCTGCTCGAGACCGGGGTGGCCGACATCATCGGCGGCCGGATCCACCGGATCGTCGGCAGCAGCGAGATCCGGCTGATCGTGGTGCTGATGCTGGTCGGCGGGCTGCTGTCGGCGTTCATGAACAACATCGCCGCCACCGCCGTCCTGATGCCGGCGGTAGCGACCATCGCGCGCCGCGCCGGCCTGTCGCCTTCGCGCCTTTTCATGCCGCTGGCGTTCGGGGCGATCCTCGGCGGCACCACCACCCTGGTCGGCACGCCCCCCAACATCCTGGCGGCGCAGATGCTCTCGGAGCGCGGCCTCGAGCCGTTCACCCTTTTCGACTTCACGCCGATCGGCCTGGCGCTGCTGGCGGTGGGGACCCTGTTCATGGTCACCGTCGGCCGCCGGCTCCTGCCGCGGGGCGAGGACCGCGGACCGGCGGCGAGCGAATCGAGCGACCTGACCCAGGTCTATCAGCTGCACGAGCGGCTGTTCTCGATTCGCATCCCGGAGGACTCGCCACTCGACGGGCTCACGCTGGCCGAGACCCGGCTGGGCAACACCCTGGGGGTCAAGGTGCTGTCGGTGCTGCGCGGCGGCCGCAAGCGTCTGGCGGCGCGCGGCGACACCGCGCTCGAGGCCGGTGACGTGCTCTTCGTCGAGGGCCGGGCGATGGAGCTCGAGGAGCTGTTGCGGATGCAGAGCCTGGAGGTCGAGGACCTCCATCCGAGCGAAGTTCCGGCCCCGGTGCACGGCGTCGGCGGGGTGCGGGCGCGGGTGGCCGAGGGATCGCCGCTGGCCGGCCGCACGCTGCGCGAGCTGCGCTTCCGCGACCGCTTCGGCCTGGTGGTGGTGGGCGTACGCCGCCGCGGTGAGCTGCTCGCCACGGGGCTGGGCGAGATCGAGCTCCAGGAGGGCGACGAGGTCGTGGCCCTGGGCGGCTTCGAGCAGGTCGAGGCGCTGGATCGCCAGCCCGATCTCGAGGTGCTCGAGTCCGGCGCCGAGGCGGTGGGCGGCCTGGTCGGCGAGCTCACCTTGATCCGCATCCCCGAGGGCTCGCCGCTGGTGGGCTCGTCGATCAGCCGCAGCCGGCTGGGCGAGCTGGTCGGCCTGACCATCGCCGGCCTGGTGCGCGGCGAGGAGACCCGGCTGGCGGTGCCGGCCGAGGAGGTGCTCGAGGCCGGAGACCGGTTGCTGGTCGCCGGCGATTCCTCGCGCATCACGACCCTGCTGGATCTCGGCGACGTGCAGCTCGAGCAGCAGGTCGCCGAGCCGGCGCTCGAGTCCGAGGAGGTGGGGATGGTCGAGGCGGCGCTGGCGCCGCGCTCGGCGGCAATCGGCAAGACCCTGGTCGATCTCGACTTCCAGAAGCGCAACGGGCTGCTGGCGCTGGCCCTGTGGCGGGAGGGGCGGCCGCTGCACGTCGACTTCGCGCGGGTCGCGCTGCGGTTCGGAGACGCACTGCTCCTGCACGGGCCACGCGACCGCATCCGCCGCCTCGCGGCGGACCCCGACTTTGTCGTGCTGTCGCAGGCCGACCAGGCACCCCGGCGGCTGAGGAAGGCGCCCTACGCCTTCGGCTGCCTGGTGCTGATGGTGGCGCTGGTGGCGACCGGATGGCAGCCGATCCACGTCGCGGCCTTTGCCGCCGCTTCGCTCGCCATCCTGTTCGGCACCCTGACGATGCAGGAGGCGTATCGGGCGATCGAGTGGAAGGCGATCTTCCTGGTCGCCGCCGTGCTGCCGGTGGGCGCGGCGATGGAGAGCACCGGCGCCGCCCTCCTGGTGGCCGACCAGGTGGCCCAGGTAGCCGGCCCGATCGGCAACTACGCCACCCTGGCGGCCCTCATCGTGCTCGCCAGCCTGCTGTCGCAGGGCCTGGACGGCGCGCCGGCGGTGGTGCTGATGGCGCCGGTGGTGATCCAGACCGCGGAGGGCCTGGGGGTGAGCCCCTATCCGCTGATGATGGGGGTGAGCCTGGCCGCGTCGGCCGCCTTCATGACCCCGTTCAGCCACAAGGCGAACCTGCTGGTGATGGGCGCCGGCGGCTACCGTTCCGCCGACTACCTGCGGGTGGGCACCCCGCTCACGGTGGTGCTGGTGGCGTTGATGGTGCTGCTGGTGCCGGTCTTCTTCCCGTTCTGAGCCGGAGCGGCTGGCCCGGGCAGCCGGGCCGGCTTCCCTGACAGCCGGCCGGCAGAGGATGTCCTCCTAGCGCCGGCTGATCAGGATCAAGGGTGTCGACGTTCCCGTTGCCAGCCGCAGGGTGACCTCACCGAACCTGCGACGTTGCGCGATGCGCTGGAGACCGAGAAGGACCAGGTCGGTCTCTTCGCAAGCGCGCAGCAGCTCACCCAGGGCGTCCCCGGTCCGGGTGATGCGCACCTCGGCCTCTCCCGAGGCCTCGTCCTGGGCGAGGTGCCGGAGCTCGTTCTCGGCATCCATGACCTCGCGCTTCGAAGCGCTCTCGCCAAGAACCCGCAGGTAGGTGATCTGACGCCGCTGGTGCCGGGACAGGTTGGCTATCAGCCGCGCTCGCAACAGACTCTGATCTCGTCTGCCGCCGACCGGCACCAGCACCCGGGCTGCCGAGCTGGGTGCCCATCCCTCCGGAGCCCGCAGGACGACGACGTTGGACTGGACGGCGTTGATCAGCCGTCCGACCCGCGTGTTCATGGTCTCGAGAGACAGCTGACCGAGGCCGACGAGCAGGGTCTCGCACCGGTGGAGCCGCGCGACGCGGGCGATCTCGGCCCAAGGGTCCTCGGCCACGGTCGTCAGCCACTCGGGCGTGGTCCCGGCATTGATCGCCAGAAAGAGCGATTGGTCGAGTATCGACTCCACGTCGACCAGCTGCTGAGCCAGGTCGCCGCGCTCCCACATCCCCGGCGGCTGCACGACCGAGTGGAGCAGGACCCTACCGATGCGGGGTGGAGAAAGGGCATTCGCCAGCTGCACCATCGCCGTCGTGCTGGCGGGTTTGGCGATCGGCACGAGCACCAGCGGAGCCCTGCCGCGCAGCCGGATGAGCTCCGGATCGAGGCCTTCGGCCGAGGCGTCCACGACACCTGCCCGGTGTGCGAAAAGAAAGAAATACAGGCCGAAACCGAGAGCGAGCCACAGGACGGCGATGAGCCCCGCGGCCGGGACCGCGAAGCCCTGATACGCGGCCAGCGCGAAACAGGCGAGGCCCCCGACCACGGGGACCGCCGGAAAACCCGGCACCCGGAAAGCCGTGGGGGAGCCGCCGCCTCGCCGCCGCATCAGGATGTTGATGCCGTGGGCGAGGGCGAACGAAACGAGGAAGATGAGGCTCGAGACGGCTCCGGCGACGCTGACGTCGGGGACCACGGCCAGGATGATCACGACCACCAGCGAGGTCACCAGAATGGCGACGGCCGGGGTGCCTTTCGATTGGTGCAGGCCGCCCAGCACATGGGGGAGGCTCCGATCTCTCGCCATCGCCAGCGCCACCCGGGAGGCGGCGAACAGATTGGCTTGCAGCGCCGACAGCATCGAGAGGATCGCCGCGACGATGACCAGCCAGAATCCGAACGGTCCGAGGTAGTTGCGCGCCGCGGTGGCGACCACCGTCGCGGGGTCTTCGGCGCTCGCCGCCGTGATCGAGCCGCCGGGCGCGACGCCGACGGTGGCGATCACGAACAGAAACGGCAGGTAGATGGCGAGCGCCGCTCCCAGCGACAAGAACATCGCTCGCGGGATCGTCCGTCGGGGGTCTCGAACCTCGCCGCCGACGGCCGCGATGAGATCGAAGCCCTGCAGAGCGATGAAGGTGAAGCCCATGGCCTGCAGCAGACCGATCGAGCCGCCGGGAAAGAACGGCGTGAGCCGGCCGGCGACCGCGGACGGGGACTCGTCGAGCAGAGCCCAGATGCCCGCCGCGATCAGGGCGAGGAAGACGACGACCTTGCCGACGGTCGCCCACATCCCTCCTCCGGCGGCTGTCCGGAAGAGCAGCAGGGCGTACGCCGCGGTCGCCAGGCTCGCCAGGGCCAGCAGCCCCGCGCGGCTCGCCAGCCAGGCGGGAGCCGAAGTCCCCGAGGCGTCCAGCAGGTGGACCACGGCGAAGCTCGCGTAGGTGGCAAAACCCAGCGCGTAGAGCACCGCGGCTACGATCGAAGCCAGCCACACGACCCAGCCGACCATGAAGGCCGCCTCGGCGGAGAGGGTCTTCTTGGCGAACGTGTAGGGGCCGCCGGATTCGGGGAACGAAGAAGCGAGCTCCGCGAAGCTCAACGCGGTGAGCGCCGCGATGACCCCGTTGGCAGCAAAGGCGACGATGGCGCCCGGCCCGGTGGCGGCGAACGCCACGCCCGCCAGCGCCAGGATGCCACCGCCAACGATGGCGCCCACCCCGACACCGGTGGCGCCCCAAAGCCCGATCGAGCGCTCGAGGCCGCCTTGCTGGCTCGCCGGCATCTAGACCCTCGCGGTCGGGGCGGTTGCAGGGCCCGAGGACGACCTTCCGCCCGAGCGGCGCGTCGGTGGCGCGGTGGACCTTGCCCGACCGCTCTCCGCGGTGGTCTCGATGTTCGCGAGTCGCTTGCCGTCTCGAATGCGGGCGATCACCCGCCACCCTCCGCGTACTTGCGCTCGAGGTCGACAAACCAGTTCAGGATCACGCTCGCGATCAAGTCGGGCCGATTCTAGCTTCCTCAGTTGAATCGGGGCTTCGCTACAATTCGCTCAAGGTCGCGAGCAGGGTACGCAGGCGGCAGGCAAGGCCGATGATCGGGTCCACCGTCTCCCACTACAAGATCCTCGACCGGCTGGGGAGCGGCGGGATGGCGGTGGTCTACCGCTGCGAGGACCAGGTGCTGGGCCGCCAGGTGGCGCTGAAGTTCCTGCCCGACGCGGTGGCGAAGGACGCCGAAGCGCTGGCCCGGTTCCGGCGCGAGGCGCGGGCGGCGTCGGCGCTCAACCACCCCCACATCTGCACCATCCACGAGCTGGGCGAGGAGGCGGGACGCCCGTTCATCGTGATGGAGCTGATGGAGGGGCGGACCCTGGCGGAGCGGATCGGCGGCCGGCCGCTGGCGGCCGAGCGGGTCCTGCAGATCGGCGCCCAGGTGGCGGACGCCCTGGAGGCGGCGCACGGGGCCGGCATCGTCCACCGGGATCTCAAGTCGGCGAACCTGTTCGTCACCGCGCGTGGCGACGCCAAGGTGCTCGACTTCGGGCTCGCCCAGGTCGTCGAGGACCAGGCGGGCATGGCGTCGAGCGCGCCGGCGGCGGCAGAAGCGGTGACCGAGCTGGCGCCGGGCCAGCTGACGACGCCGGGCAGCACGATCGGAACGATCGCCTACATGTCGCCGGAGCAGGTGCGCGGCGAGCCGCTCGACGAGCGCACCGACCTGTTCTCGCTGGGGGTCGTGCTCTACGAGATGGCCACCGGGCGGCAGCCGTTCACCGGCCGCACCGCCGGTGCGGTCTTCGACGCGATCCTCAACCAGCAGCCGACCGCCGCGACGAGGCTCGCCCCCGAGCTGCCGCGAGGTCTCGAACGCATCATCGACAAGGCGCTCGAGAAGGACCGGGCGCTGCGCTATCAGAGCGCCGCCGAGATGCGGGCCGACCTGCTGCGCCTCGAGCGCGACGCCTCCGCCGCGCCGGCCGCAGGGCCGCCGGCCGGCAAGCCCGTCCGGGCGCGCAAGAGGTGGCTGCCGCTCGCCGTCGCCGCTGCCGCGGCGGCGGCGGCAATCGCCGGCTGGCGCTTTTGGCCGCCGACGCCGGCCGCCGCGCCCGCCGCTGGCGCCGCCGCGCTCGCAGCCACCGCGGCGCTGCCCTCGATCGCCGTGCTGCCGTTCCAGAACCTGGGGCAGGACGCCTCGATCGACTACCTGCGCCTGGCGGTGCCGGACGAGATCACCACCACCCTGAGCCGGGTCACGGCGCTGGCGGTGCGGCCGTTCACCGCCGCGGCGAGCTACGCCGAGAGTCCGACCGACCTGGAAGCCGCTGGCCGGGAGCTGCGCGCCGGCAACCTGCTGACCGGGCAGTACTACGCCGAAGACACCGATCTCACTCTGACCTTGGAGGCGGTGTCGGTGGCCGGCAACCGGCTAATCTGGCGCAGCCGGGTGAGCGCACCCCGGGACGACCTGCTGGGGCTGCGGGCGCGGGTCGCCGGGCTGATCCGCGACGGGCTGTTGCCGGCGCTCGGCGTGACGCCGGAGTCGGAGGTCGAGGACCAGCCGACCGACCCGCGGGCCTACGAGCTCTACATCCGCAGTCTCGCCGCCCCGACCTCCAAGGAGCCGAACCTGCAGGCCATCGAGCTGCTCGAGCAGGCGGTCGCGCTCGAGCCGCGGTTCGCGCGCGCCTGGTCGGAGCTGAGCTACCGGCTGTACTACGACGGCCTGTACGCTCAGGGTGGAGCGGCGGCGCTGCGCGAGTCGATCACCGCGGCTGAGCGGGCCATCGAGCTCGATCCCCGGCTGCTCGAGCCGCAGCTCCAGCTCAACTCACGACGGGTCGACAGCGGCGACCTCGAGGGCGCCTACCGCGAGGCGCAGCGGTTGGTCGCCAACCGGCCCGACTCGCCGGTCTCCTGGTTCGCGCGCTCCTACGTCTACCGCTATGCGGGGCTGCTGGAGGAAGGGGCGCGCGACTGTCTCCAGGCGTTCGCCCTCGATCCGTTCAACCGTCTCCTGCGGTCCTGCTCGATCCTGTTCGCCCTCAGACAGGAGTGGGAGCGCGCCTACCAGTTCCTCGACCTGGAGCGGGGGAGCGAGTACTTCCACGACGTGCACGGTCACTTCCTCGCCGCGCGGGGCGACGTCGAGGGAGCGCGGCAGAGCCTGCGGCGGCAGAGCGCGGATACCGTTTGGCAGGTGGAGGCGGATGTCCTGGACCATTGCGGCCAGAGCACGCCCGAGGCCGCCAGCGTGGTGGCCAGAGCCGTCCGCGAGCTGTCGGCGATCAACGACTCGGAGCCGATGTACTGGGCGGGCGGGCTGCTTGCGCTGTGCGGCTTCGCGGACGAGGCGCTCCACATGCTGAGGCTCGCCATCGACCGCGGCTACTGTTCGTACCCGGCGCTCGACACCGACCTGCAGTGGGCAGCTCTCCGGCAGGATCCGGAGTTCCTGGAGCTCCGGCGGGGCGCCGTCGCCTGCCGTGACCGGTTCCGCGACTTCGTGCAGTCCGGGCAGGGCTGAGCGGCGGCCCGGCGAGCCCGGGCCGCCGGAGCGGGCGGCGGGACCGATCACCCGATGCGAAACACGCCGCGGCCGCGGGGCGTAGGATGGAGCACCGCGCTCGAAGCCGCGCACGGCCCCACAGGAGGAACCGCCATGGCCGCCCCGCCCGTCGACCGACCGCCCCGCAAGCCGCTCCGGCTCTGGCCCGGTGTGGTGATCGTGACGCTGCAGTGGTTCGGCCGCTTCCTGTTGCCGGTACTCGTTCCCGCGACCCTCTACCACGGGGTGATGGCGGGGATGGCCGGCGGGGTAGCGGTGCTGCTGTGGTGGGTCTTCTTCAGCCGGGCGCCGGTGATCGAGCGGTGGGGCGGCGCGCTGCTGATGGCCGGCGCGCTGCTCGCCGCCCGCCCGCTGCTCCACGAGTCGGTGGCGACCGGCGCGATGGGCATGCTCTACCCGATGTACGCGATCCCGCTGCTGAGCCTCGCCTTCGTCGCCTGGGCGGTAGCCACCCGCGACCTGCCTGACCGGCTGCGCCGGGTGACGATGGTGGCGACCGTGGCGGCAGCCTGCGGGGTGTGGGCGCTGGTCCGGATCGGGGGCTTC
Source organism: Thermoanaerobaculia bacterium (assembly GCA_041574955.1). GTDB lineage: Bacteria > Acidobacteriota > Thermoanaerobaculia > Multivoradales > JAHEKO01 > CALZJC01. The sequence continues at coordinate 8,449 of JBFGNS010000086.1, forward strand.
ACGGCCGACCTCGACACCGACTTCGCCTGGCGGTGGGCGCCGACCCCCGAGGAGCGCCTGCTGGCGAGCGCCGCCGGCCGGCCGTCGCCGGCCCCGCCGCAGCCGATCGAGGTAGAGGCGCCGCCGGCCGCCGCTCCGGCCGAACCGGCAACGCCGGCGGCCGGAGTCACGGCCGGGCCGGAGCCCCCTGCGGCCGCCGGAGCGGTGGAGCCAGCCGCGGCCGCAGCCGAGCCACGAGCCGAGTGGCCCGGCTTCCGGGGCGCGGGTCGCGATGGCACGGTCTCGGGCGTCCGCATCGCCACCGACTGGGCGGCGTCGCCGCCGGTCGAGCTGTGGCGCCGCCCGGTCGGGCCCGGCTGGTCGTCGTTCGCGGTGGCCGGCGACCGGATCTACACCCAGGAGCAGCGTGGCGAGGAGGAGGTGGTCAGCTGCTACGCCGCCGCCTCCGGCGAACCGATCTGGCAGCACCGCGACAGGACGAGGTTCTGGGAGGCGAACGCCGGCCCGGGTCCGCGCGGCACCCCTACCGTGAGCGGCGGCCGCGTCTACAGCTTCGGCGCGACCGGCGTCGTCAACGCGCTCGACGCCCGCGACGGCGCCGTCGTCTGGTCGCGCGACGCCGCCGGCGACACCGGGGCCGAGACCCCGACCTGGGGCTTTGCCAGCTCGCCGCTGGTGCTCGACGACCTGGTGATCGTCGCCGCCTCCGGCCGGCTGGTCGCCTACGACCGCGACAGCGGCGAGCTGCGCTGGCTCGGCCCGGAGGGCGGCGGCACCAGCTACAGCTCGCCTCATCTGGCGACCCTCGACGGCGTGGCCCAGGTGCTCCTGATCCACCAGGCCGGGGTGGTGAGCGTTGCCCCGGCCGGCGGTACGGTGCTGTGGGAGCACGGCTGGCGCGGCTACCCGATCATCCAGCCCTCGGCCACCGCCGAGGGAGGCGTGCTGATGGCGGTCACCGCCGACAGCGGCACCCGCCGGCTGGCGGTGACGCACGGAGCGGACGGCTGGGGCGCCGAGGAGCGCTGGACGTCGAGGGGGCTCAAGCCGTACTTCAACGACTTCGTGGTGCACGAGGGGCACGCCTACGGCTTCGACGGCGGCATCCTGGCGGCGATCGACCTGGCCACCGGCGAGCGCCGGTGGAAGGGCGGGCGCTTCGGCCACGGCCAGCTGGTGCTGCTGGCCGATCAGGACCTGCTGCTGGTCGTCTCGGAGCGCGGTGAGCTGGCGCTGGTCGAGGCGGTGCCCGGCGGCTTCAGCGAGCTCGCCCGGTTTGCGGCGGTCGAGGGCAAGACCTGGAACCACCCCGTGTTGGTGGGCGATCTGCTGCTGGTGCGGAACGCCGAGGAGATGGTGGCGTTCCGCTTGCCGCCCGCCGGCTGAGAGCAGGCGCCCGCCGGCCGCGTACTGGCGAAGTGGCGCATCGACATCCGGCTATTTATCCCGCCGCCGTCCGGTCTACAATCGAGACTCTCGTTCTTGGAATGACGACCGATCGCGGCGCCCGAGCCAGAGCCGCCGCGGAAAGGAGATCGACATGAAGCGGGCTCTCTGCGCACTCATCCTGCTGGCGGTGGCCGCGGTACCGGCTGCCGCGGTGACCGTCGAGACCGGCCAGACCGACGGCGGCGCCTTCTACCGCATCGAGGTGCCGCCGCTGTGGAACGGCGAGCTGGTGATCTGGAACCACGGCTTCACCCTGGCGCCGGCGGCGCCGCTCGGCCACGCCGACCTGGGGCCGCTGGCCGACCTGCAGCTCGCCGAGGGCTACGCGGTGGCGGCGTCGAGCTACCAGCAGGCCGGCTGGGCGGTGTTCAAGACCAAGAACGACCTGCAGAACCTGCTCGGGGCGTTCAAGGCCAGCTTCGGCACGCCGAGCCGGATCTTCCTGACCGGCGCCTCGCTCGGCGGCATCGTCACCGCGGCGGCGGTGGAGACCGCCAACCTGGGCAACGTGGTGGGGGCCTACACGGTCTGCGGCGCGATGGCCGGCAGCCGCAACTGGGACATCGCGCTCGACCTGCGGCTGGTCTACGACGCGGTCTGCGACGCGGTGCCGGGAGCGTCGATCCCGGGTGGCGCGCAGGGCCTGCCCGCCGGCTCGACCCGTACCGTGACCGACAACGTCCTGGCCGCCAACGCCTGCTTCGGCCACCTGCTGCCGCCGCCGTTGCGCACGCCGGGCCAGCAGGCGCGGCTCGACCAGTTTGTGGCGGTGACCGGGGTGCCGGCGAGCTTCATCAACACCGACATCGGCTTCTACGTCACCTTCGGCATGGCCGACCTGGTGCACGACAAGCTGGCCGGCAAGGTGGGGGCGGGCAACGCCGGGGTGTTCTACGGTGATCCGCTGATCGACGCCGCGATCGCGCGGGTCGAGCCCAACCCGGGTGCCGCCACCCGTCTGGGCAAGCGGTACACCCCGACCGGCGCCGTCGGCCCGGTCAAGAACGTCTCGCTCCACACCGACAAGGACGGGCTGGTGATCGTCGAGAACCAGAGCGTCTACGCGCAGGTGGTGCCGGCCTCGAGCCTCACGGTGGGAGTCGTGGTGGAGGCGGCGCCGAGCCACTGCGGCTTCACCGGCGCCGAGGTGGCGGCCGGCTGGGAGGCGCTGCGCGGCTGGGTGGCTGGGGCGCCGCAACCGTCGGCGGCGGCGTTACAGGGCCTCTGCCTGGCGCTGGCGCCGACGTTCGGCGGACCGTGCCGGATCGATCCGTTCTTTGTCCTGCCCGACCCGGACGTCCGGATGCGGCCGCGGTAGGACGGGGCCCATCCGCCGCCGCTCGAGCCAGGCGGTGTGCCCGCCCTGGGCTTTGCCCAGGTTTCTCGCCGCTGGTCGGGATCTCGCGCGACGGTGTGCGCCACCGGACCTCGGCTGGCTGACGCCACCCCCCGAACGGAGGGTTGTTGGCTCCGGTAGCCTCGTCTCGGTTGTCGGATCGGCCTGCATGGGCCGGGTGCGTCCCATCCGGCGACCGGGCTTGCTCCGAGACGCTCCCGCCGGACACAACAGGCCCGGGCTACCAGCTGGAGTGGCAGTTCGTGGGGTCCGGCTCGCCGATCTGAACCTCTGACAGCCGCGTCGCGGCCTCGACCTCGTCGAGCGTTCGCTGGAGAGAGCGGAGGAGGCGCGTCCCGGTCGAGCGCGGCGGCTGGCCCCCGCGCCGAAGCGGGGCAGATCCCTGAGCCGGTTTTGCCCCATCTGTGGTCTGGAATGGGTGTGGAGACCCGCTGGAAGATACCGACGATAGGAGGGTGACGGACGCCGCGCCCAGCCGCTAGACCGAGGGGCGGAGCTGGAGAGTCGCGACAGGCTGGATTGAGCCGATTCGGTTCGATATGTCGTCTGGAAGAGCGAGCCGCCATGCAACCGCGCCTCGCACGGAAGCTCTCGGGATCGGCGGGGGCGGGAACGACTACCCAAGGAGAGGGGGAAGCCATGACATCCGTTCCGAAGCGAAGATCACTCACCGTAGGAACCGCACTCCTGACGCTCCTGATTCTCGTCGCGGGCCTGCCGGGCGCGACTCTGGCGCAGGTCGATCCCTCGGATCTCGTCGCCTGGTGGGAGCTGAACAGCACGGTCGACTCCGCTCCTGGCGGCGTCCGGCCGCTGACCTTGAAGGACGGGGCGACGCTCGGCAACGTCGGAGGAGATGGCACCCTGGAGCTGGCAACCGACCCCTCCGACAACCGCGCGGTCAGCTCGGCGTTCAATCCGACCAACAGCTTCTCGGTGGTCGTCGACTTTCAGGCGGATACGGTCCCCTCCGGTAGCAGCGATCCGCAGTACACGCTGCTGGCGAACATCGGCAACGACGCGCTGAGGTATTTCGGCCAATTCCAGAACAGCCCCGGCTACCAGATCTCCCTGAGGGCAAACCCAAGCCGCATCTGCGCCTTCCAGAAGACCGGGGGCAGCTTTGCGGGAGCTGTCGACGGGTGCCTATTGCTTCCCGACCCGACGGGGCGACACGTCGTGGTCGTCAACTGGACCCACAGCGGCGGCCAGTTCTCCTATTCGCTCTACCTCGACGGATCTGGCTCGCCCTTGACCAGGCCGTTTGGGCCCATGAGCTTCGCGAACGGCGCGACGACCCACCTGTTTCTCGGGACGAATGTCGACGAGGCGTTTCAGCCTCCCCGGACCCTGGACGGCAGGATCTTTGAAGCCGCGATCTTCAACGGGATCTTGAGCGCCGAGCAGATCGACGACGTGGCGGCCGGCGGCGTCTCGGTGCTTCTTCCGAACCCGGACGGCGACGGCGACGGCGTCGACGACGACGTCGACAACTGCCCCGCCGATACGAACCCGGATCAGACGGATACCGATCTCGATGGCGCGGGCGACGCCTGCGATGCGGACGACGACAACGACGGGGTCGCGGACGGGAACGACAACTGCCAGTACACGGCCAACCCGGACCAGACCGACAGCGACATCGATGGTCTGGGCGATGCTTGTGACGCGGACCCCGACGGCGACGGCATCTGCACCGGCGCCATCCAGGAGGGCGACTGCACCGGGGTCGACGACAACTGCCCGCTCGACCCGAACCCGTTCCAGACCGACAGCGACGGCGACGGCGCGGGCGACGCCTGCGACGAGGACGACGACAACGACGGCGTCTGCGACATCGCGGCCGACGGCGACGCCTGTGCCGCGGGCCCGGACAACTGCCCGACCCTGGTCAACCCAAGCCAGGAGGACCTGGACGGAGACGGCATCGGCGACGCCTGTGACGCCGACATCGACGGCGACGGCGTCTGCGAGGGTCCGGATCCGGTCGGGGGAGTCTGCGCCAGCGGTGGCGACAACTGCCCCGACACGCCCAACTCGGATCAGGAGGACGTGGACGGCGACGGCGACGGCGACGCCTGCGACCCGGACGCCGACAACGACGGAGTGTCGGACGACGACGACAACTGCCCGCTGATCCCGAACTTCGATCAGGCGGACACCGACGGCGACGGCCAGGGCGACGCCTGCGACGGCGACCTCGACGGCGACGGCATCGACAACGAGTTCGACAACTGCCCGGAGATCGCCAACACCAGCCAGACCGACAGCGACGGCGACGGCCAGGGCGACGTCTGCGATCCCGACGACGACGGCGACGGGGTGACCGACGCTGCCGACGAGTGCCCCGGCACGGGCTTCGGCGAGCTGGTCGATCCCGCCAACGGCTGCTCGATCTCGCAGCTGGCGCCATGCGAGGGTGCGCGCGGAACGAACCAGCCGTGGAAGAACCACGGCAAGTACGTCTCGGCGGTGGCCCACGCGGCTCAGCGCTTCGTCGATCTCGGTCTGATCAGCGAGTCTGAGAAAGGCGACATCGTGTCGGCGGCGGCGTCGTCCGACTGCGGCAGGTAGGCACGATCGCGACGCCCGTTGGTCTCCCCCGGGCCCGGCCTGCTGCTTGCGGGCCGGGCCCATTTCCGCCCGCTGGCCGGGCCGGGTCGTTTGCTACCATCGCCGCTCGCCGAGGAGTGGACCGCGGGAGCCCGGCTCTCCGGTTCATCGCAACCGGCGGTTACTTCGGTCGGCGGACGATGGCGAAATCGGGGGAGGTGACGCAGCTTCTGACGGAGCTGGACGAGGCGTCCGGCGCCGAGGATCGGCACCGGGTCCTCGAGCGGCTGGTGCCGCTGGTCTACGGCGAGCTCAAGCTGCTGGCCCGCTCGAACCGCTACCGTTGGCAGGGGCACGAGGCGAGCCCCGGGACGACCAGCCTGGTGCACGAGGCCTACGCCAAGCTGGCTCCGCTGTCGGAGGTCGGCTACGAGAGCCGCCGTCAGTTCTTCTGCATCGCCTCGCGGGCGATGCGCAGCATCCTGATCGACAACGCGCGCAGGTACCTGCGGCAGAAGCGCGGCGGCGGCGAGCGGCCGCTGCCGCTCGACGAGGCCCGGATGGTCTCCGCCGCGCGCTCCGAGGAGCTGCTGGCGCTCGACTCGGCGCTGAGGGAGCTGGAGGCGCACCAGCCGGATCTTGCCCGCATCGTCGAGTGCCGGGTGTTCGGCGGCCTGACGGTGGAAGAGGCCGCTGAGGCGCTCGACGTCTCGCCGGCCACTGTCAAGCGTCGCTGGAGCCTGGCCAAGGCCTGGCTCTACCGCGAGCTCGGCGGCGACCGTCCTCCGGCATCGCGCAGCTGATGGGAAGCGGGCCCGATCGGCGCCTCGAAGCGCTCTTCGCCGAGGCCCTCGAGCGGCGGCCGGAAGAGCGGCAACGGTTCATCGAGGAAGCGTGCCGGGGCGCGCCCGAGCTGGTGCCGGAGCTCGAGGAGCTGCTCGCCGCCCATGATCAGGCCGACACCTTCTTCGAGGGGCTTGCCGGCGAGATTCGCGCCGGCGCCGAGATGGAGCTCGCCAACTCCGCCCAGCCGAGGATCCGGATCGGCGCCTACCAGACGCTCGAGGTGATCGGCCACGGCGGCATGGGAGCGGTCTATCGCGCCCGGCGAGTGGACGGTGCGTTCGACCAGGAGGTGGCGTTGAAGCTCCCCCACCTCGACATGCAGACCCCTCGGCTGCGCGCCCGCTTCCTCGCCGAGCGGCAGCTCCTGGCGCAGCTCGAGCATCCCGGTATCGCCCGGCTGCTGGACGGCGGGATCACCGACGAGGGGCGCCCGTTCTTCGCCATGGAGTTCATCGACGGCAGACCGATCACCTCGCACTGCCGCGCCGAGAAGCTGTCGCCGGAGGAGATCGTGCGGCTCTTCGGCGAGGTGGTCGAGGCGGTCAGCTACCTGCACCGCAACCTGATCGTCCATCGGGATCTCAAGCCCTCGAACGTCCTGGTGGATCGGGAGGGACGGGTGAAGCTCCTGGACTTCGGCGTCGCCAAGCTGCTCGCCGACGGCGAGGCGGCGGCTCTCACCAGGACCGAGGAGCGGCTGCTGACGCCAAGCTATGCGGCGCCGGAGCAGCTCGCCGGGGAACGCGTCTCGACCGCCACCGACGTCTACGGACTCGGCGCCGTGCTCTACGAGCTGCTGGCCGGTCGGCCGCCGCGCCAGCCGGCAGGCGCCGGGCCGGCCGCCGCGCTGGCCGAGGTCAGGCCGCCGAGCGCCGTGGCCCGAGAGGCAGCGCACGAGCGGCGGGCCGCCGTCGCGCACCGCAACACGCGCGATCTCGACAACATCTGCCTCAAAGCCCTGAGGCCGGAGCCCGAGAGACGCTACGCCTCGGCGGAGCAGATGGGGCTCGACCTCGAGCGGTTTCTCGCCGGCCTGCCGGTGTCGGCTCGGCCCAGCACGCTTGGCTATCGCGCCGCCCGCTTCGTGCAGCGGCATCGCGCCGGCATGGCGGTGGCGGCGGTTGTGCTCGTGCTGCTGGCGTTGGGCCTGGTGCGCGAGCGCGGGCTGCGCGAGCGGGCCCAGAGGCAGGCCCGCAGGGCGGAAGCGGTCTCCGCGATCCTCGGGCGCCTCATCTCGTTGGCCGATCCGGTCCACGCGAGGGGGCGTGAGCTCACGGTCGCCGAGGTGCTCGACCAGGCGGACGAGGCGCTGACCGCCGACGGCACCCTGGCCGGTGCGCCGGCGGTCGAGGCGGAGGTCCGCCTGGTGCTGGGCAAGACCTACGCCTCGCTCGGCCGGCTGGCCGAGGCGCGGGCGGAGCTCGAGCGGGTGATCGAGCTCGGAAGCGGCGTGGAAGGCGCCGAAGAGAGCACGCTGCAGGCGACCCAGGAGCTGGCGCTGCTGCTGCGGCAGATCGAGCCCGAGCGAGCCCGGGCGATGCTGCGACAGGTCGTCGAAGCGCGCGAGCGCGCCCACGGTCGCACGGACGAGCGAACGCTGGCGGCGATGGCCAGCCTGTCGCGGGCCCTGCGCCTGCCGACCGACCACGACGAGGCCGAGGCGCTGGATCGCGAGATCCTCGAAGCGCGCCTGGCGGCGCTCGGACCGCGCGATCCCGAGACCCTGAAGGCGATGAACAGCCTGGCGGGGGTGCACTACGAAGCTGCCAGATACCAGGGCGCCGCCGAGCTGTACGCACGGGCGTACGGAGCGGCGCGCGAGTCCCTCGGCGTGGATCATCCGGAGACGCTACGCTACGGCGGCAACCTGGCGGCGACCCGGGCCCAGCTGGGCCGCTACACCGAGTCCGAGTCCCTTCAGCGCGAGATCCTGGCAAGCCGTCTCGAGGTGCTCGGTCCAGAGCACCTTCTCACCGGACTGTCGCTGCACAACCTGGGCGAGGTGCTCTTCCGGCAGGCGAGGTACGAAGAGGCCGAAGAGGCCTTCCGGCGGGCTCTGGCGGCGCGCAGCGCACCGGGCGGCAGCATGGCCGGCTACTGGTACTCGAGCAGCTTCCTGGCCGACACGCTGCGCGAGCTCGGACGCCGGCGGGAAGCCGAGGCGCTATACCTGGAGACGATCGGCCAGCAGCGGGAGCTCTTCGGTGCGGGGTTCCCGGACACCTATCGCACGATGCTGGGTCTGGGCGAGCTGTACCTTCAGCGGGGGGATCTCGACCGGGCAGGCCGAGTCGCGCACGAAGCGCTCGCGGGCCTTATCGAGATCCAAGGCGAGGACCATCCTCAGGTCGCGGCCGGTCTCCTGCTGCTCGCCAGGGTGGAGGGCTCGAAGGGCGAGCTGGCAGGAGCACGAGCCCGCATCGACCGCGCGGTGGCGATCGTCGAAGCCAAGCTGCCGGCCGATCACCCGGCCGTGATCGACGCCCGGCTGGAACGGGCCGCGGTCGAGCTGGCGGCCGGCAACGCGCGGTCGGCGGCCGAGGGAGTCGGCGAGCTGGTCGAGATCCGCCTCGCCCGGCTCGGTCCCGACCATCCGGAAAGCCGCCGTGCGCTCGAGCTGGCCGCGGCGGTGAGCGAGGCCAATGGCGGATGACGGCGGGCGGCGGGCGGGAGCGCCTTGCTACGGCGGCGCGGTTCCCACGGCACGGCTCAACCGGTAGAGCAGCAGCGCCGCCCGCGCGGTCTGGGTGGGCAGGGTCGCGAGGTCCGCGGTCTCCTCGACGGTGTGGCCGCCGCTGCCCATCAGCCCGATGCCGTCGAGCACCCGCGGCACCAGGTCGGCGACGAACGAGACGTCGGCGGCGCCGGCGTTGCGCGGGTCGACCGCCGCCACCGGACCGAGCCCCAGGTCGCGGCTCGCCCGGTCGTAGAGCGCCAGCAGCTCGCGGTTGCCGCCGCGGTCGGCGAGCGGCGGGTAGCCCTCGGAGAAGCTGATCTCGGCCGACGTCTCGGGCAGGCCGTCGGCGACCACCGCCCGCATGGCGGCGACGGCGCGCTCGTACTGTTCGGGCGACAGCGCCCTGAGGTCGCCCGCCACCCGCGCGTGCTCGGCCACCACGTTGTTCTTGCCGAAGGCGCTGCCGCGCCCCTCTTCGGGGTCGAACGCCACCTCGGTGCCGCCCACGATGACCCCCGGGTTGAAGGTGAGATCGGTCTCGCCGGCCAGCGCCGCGCGGAAGCCGCCGAGGATGCGCGCCGCCTCGTAGATGGCGCCGGCGCCCACTCCGGGCTGGAAGATCTGCGACGAGTGCGCCGGCACCCCGGTCACCTCGAGCTGCCAGCTGGTCGAGCCGCGGCGGGCGACGACCGCGGTCGCCGGGTCGCCGTCGCCGTCCTCGAAGCCGACGGCCGCCGCCGCGCCGGCCGCCGCCTCGCGCAGCGCGGCGCGCGACAGCGCCAGCGGCCGTCCGGCCTTCTCCTCGTCGCCGGTCAGCACCACCGCCAGCTCGAGGTCGTCGAGCACCCCCGCTTCGGCGAGCGCCCTGAGCGCGAACAGCATCACCACGTTGCCGCCCTTCATGTCGGTGGTTCCCGGCCCCTTGGCGCGCGTCTCGTCCAGCCGCTCGAACCGCTGGAACGGGCTGTCGGCCTCGAACACGGTGTCGAGGTGGCCGATCAGCAGCAGCCGCGGTCCGTTGCCGGGCCGCTCGGCCACCAGGTGACCGGCGCGCCCCACCGCCGAGCCGTCGGCCCAGTGGGTGGTGAACCCCAGCCGCTCGAGCTCGGCGGCGAAGATCCGCCCCACCTCGCGCACCCCCTCGAGGTTGAGGGTCCCCGAGTTGACGTCGACCGTGCGGCTGAGCAGCTCGAGCGCCTCCTCGGTGTACGCTCGGGCGTGGGCCGCGATCTCGGCCTCGACCGCCGTCAGCTCGGCGACGGCTGGCGGGGCCGCCGCCAGGGAGCAGGCCAGGAGGCCGGTGGCAGCGACCCCGCGGGCCAGGCTGACGTCGGGCTTTCGCATCAGGGCGACGAGTATAAGGGCGCGCCGGAGGTCGAGTGGTGACGCATTGCCCACCCGCTCCTATCGGTCGGCGCGGCGCAGGGGCAGCTCGAGCTCGTGCTGGTAGGTCCGCTCGCGCAGCTCGTCGACCGCTCCCTGGTGGCTGCGCACTACCCGGCCGCGCAGCAGCACGTCGAGCCGCCAGCCGTCGGCCGGGTCGAGACCCTGGGGGTTGGCCATGTGGACCCAGTAGCGGTAGATGCCGTCCGCCGCCTGACCGCGCGGCCAGAAGACGTTCTCCATCGGTTGCGTGCAGATGCGGTCGGTGCGCTCGCCCGACTCGGGATCGACCAGCAGGCCGCGCACGTTGCAGTCGACGTCGAGCCGGCCGCCGGAGGGCACCCGCCGGTTGAGGAAGTCGACGCGCTCGCGCGCCGGGCTCACCACGTAGAGGTCGAGATCCGCCTCGCCCT
>JBFGNS010000087.1:0-18941 GCA_041574955.1 Thermoanaerobaculia bacterium
ACAAGGGCGGCCTGCGCTTCCACCCCTCGGTGACGCTCAGCGTGCTCAAGTTCCTCTGCTTCGAGCAGTGCTTCAAGAACGCTCTCACCACGCTGCCGATGGGCGGCGCCAAGGGCGGCGCCAACTTCAACCCCAAGGGCAAGTCCGATCGCGAGGTGATGCGGTTCTGCCAGTCGCTGATGATCGAGCTGCACCGCCACATCGGCGAGGACACCGACGTGCCGGCGGGCGACATCGGGGTCGGGCGGCGCGAGATCAGCTACCTGTTCGGTCAGTACAAGCGGCTCGAGAACCGTTTCACCGGCACGCTCACCGGCAAGGGGCTGAGCTTCGGCGGCAGCCTGATCCGCACCGAGGCCACCGGCTACGGCTGCGTCTACTTCACCCAGCAGATGCTCGACAGCGTCGGCGACGGCCTCGAGGGCAAGAGCTGCGCGGTGTCGGGCTCGGGCAACGTGGCGATCTACACGACCGAGAAGCTGATCCAGCTCGGCGCCAGGCCGGTGACGCTGTCCGACTCGAGCGGCACCATCCACGATCCCGACGGCATCGACGCCGACAAGCTCGAGTTCGTCAAGGAGCTCAAGGAGGTGCGGCGCGGCCGCATCCGCGAGTACGCCGAGGAGTTCGGCGTCGACTACCTCGACGGCGGCAAGCCGTGGGACGTGCCGTGTGACGCCGCATTCCCGTGCGCCACCCAGAACGAGCTCGACGAGAACGACGCCGCCTCGCTGCTCGGCAACGGCTGCAAGGTGGTGGCCGAGGGCGCCAACATGCCGTGCACCCGCGAGGCCGCCCGCCGCTTCCGCGACGCCCGCATCCTGTTCGCGCCGGGCAAGGCGGCCAACGCCGGCGGCGTCGCCGTGTCGGGGCTCGAGCAGAGCCAGAACGCCCTGCGAATCTCGTGGAGCCGCGACGAGGTGGACGACCGCCTCCAGGGCATCATGCGCAGCATCCACCAGCAGTGCGCCGAGATGGGCGGCGACGGCGACGGCTGGATCGACTACGTCAAGGGCGCCAACCTGGCGGGCTTCAAGAAGATCGCCGACGCCATGCTGGCCTACGGCGTGGTCTAGGCCCGCTCGCCGTCCCAGCGCCGCGCGACCAGCGCGGCGTTGGTGCCGCCGAAGCCGAAGTTCAGGGTGAGCGCGGTGCGGAGCGGCCGGTCGATCGGCTGGCGCGCCACCGGCAGCCCCTCGAACGCCGGATCCAGCTCGTCGATGTTGATCGACGGTGTGATGAAACCGCCCTCGAGCATGCCGATCGAGTAGATCAGCTCGTGCGCGCCGGTGGCGCCGAGCGAGTGGCCGGTCATCGACTTGGTCGACGAGAACGGCGGCATCGCCTCGCCGAAGACGGCGCGCAGGGCGGCGACCTCGGAGGCGTCGCCGGCCACCGTCGAGGTGCCGTGGGTGTTGACGTAGTCGACCGCGCCGGGCTCGAGCCCTGCGTCATCGAGCGTCATCCGCACGCACTCGGCGCCGTGCCGGCCGTCGGGCTCGGGCAGCACGAGCTCGTGGCCGTCGGAGTTGGCGCCGTAGCCCAACAGCTCGCCGCGGATGCGAGCGCCGCGGGCCCGCGCTCGCTCGAGGCTCTCGAGCAGCACCACGCCGGCGCCGCCACTCAGCACGAAGCCGTCGCGGCCGGCGTCGTAAGGCCGCGAGGCCTGCTCGGGCCGATCGTTGTACTTCGTCGACAACGCGATGCGCAGCGCCTGGAAGGTGGCGGCGATGAGCTCGCTGACGTCCTCGCCGCCGCCGGCCACCGCGGCGTCGAGCACCCCGGCGCGGATCAGCTCGAAGGCGTTGCCGACGTTGTGGGTCGAGGTCGAGCAGGCCGAGCTGATCGAGTAGGAGCGGCCGTGCACGCCCAGCAGGTTGGCGACCACCGCGCTGGTGCCACTGCACATCGCCCGGTAGCAGGTGTAGGGGTCCACGCGGCGGCTCTTGCCGGCGAACGCCAGCTCGGAGGCGCGATAGACGGCGTGGCCGTCGATGGTCGAGCTGCCGACCAGGCAGCCGACCTTTCCCTCGGCCAGCGCGCCGGGCTCGAGACCGGCGTCGGCCATCGCGTCGAGTGCCGCCAGCGAGCAGAACAGCGCGGCGCGGGTCGAGGCGTTCTGCAACCGCTTGGCGATGCCGGCCCGCTCGAGCTTGTCCTCGTACCCCTCGATCGGGCCCGCCACCCGGCTGGTGAGGCCGTACTGCTCCCACTCCGGCATGGCGCGCAGGCCGCTCTCGCCGCGGCGCAGCCGCGCCATCACCGACGCGTAGTCGTGTCCCAGGCAGGACAGCAGCCCCACCCCGGTGACCACCACCCGCTGCGAGCCGCCGGTCACGGCCGCCGCCCGCCTAGCCGGCCTGCTCCGCCGTCTTGCGGCGGATCAGCGCCAGCACGTCGCCCACCGTGGCGAGCGCCTCGATCTCCTCGTCGCCGACCTCGACGTCGAACGCCTCCTCGAGGCTCAGCACCATGGTCACCGCCTGCAGCGAGTCGAGTCCGAGATCGTCGCGCAGGTGGGTGTCGTCGTCGATCGCCGCCGCGTCGAGCGGCGAGTCGGTGGCGTCGATCAGCTCGCTCACCACCCGCTCGCGGATGGCCTTCTCGTCGGGCATCACCGCTCTCCTATTCGACTCCGCCCATCATCTTGCGCACCACCGGGCTGACCAGCAGCAGCACCAGGCCGCCGCCGCCGGTGATCATCGCCACCGTGCCGAACAGCTCGACCAGCGGCATGTCCTCCATCAGGCCGGCGACCAGTCCGGCGATCAGGTTGCCGAGCGCCGAGCCCATGAACCAGATTCCCATCATCTGGCCCACCAGGCCGCGCGGCGCCAGCTTGGTGACGCTGCTCAGCCCCACCGGGCTAAGGCACAGCTCGCCGCAGGTGTGGAGGAAGTAGGTCACCACCAGCCACATCGGGCTCACCAGGTCGCCCTCCTGGGTAAAGCTCGCACCCCAGGCCATCACCAGGAAGCCGACGCCCAGCAGCACCAGGCCGAAGGCCATCTTGGCGGGGATCGACGGGTTGCGCCGGTCGAGCCACACCCACAGCCAGCCGAACACCGGCGCCAGCAGGATGATGAACAGCGGGTTGACCGACTGCAGCCAGCTCGCCGGCGCTTCCCAGCCGAGCATCACGCGGTCGGTCAGGCGCTCGGCGAACAGGTTCATCGACGAGCCCGCCTGCTCGAAGCCGGACCAGAACAGCGCGGTGGCCAGGAAGAAGACGAAGATCACCCCGACACGCTTCTTGTCGGGGGTGCTGAGGCCGCCGGCCAGGATCAGATAGAGGAAGTAGACCACCGCGATCCCGACGATGATCACTCCCATCGCTCGCGCCGTGCCCTCGAGCGTGATGCCGACGGCGCCGCTGGCTTCGAGCGCCATCAGACCCAGGGTCAGCACCACGATGGCGGCGACGCCGCCCAGGAAGATCTTCCACGAGCGGGCCTTGGCCGCAGGTGCCGCCAGCTCCTCCTTCATCGAGCCGGCATCGCCCATGAACTTGCCGCCCAGCTTGTACTGGATCAGGCCGAGCACCATGCCGATACCGGCGGCGCTGAAGCCCAGGTGCCAGTCGACGTTCTCGCCCAGGAAGCCGCACACCAGGGGGCCGGCGAAGGCGCCGATGTTGATCCCCATGTAGAAGATCGAGAAGCCGGCGTCGCGGCGGGCGCCGCCCTCCGGATACAGATCGCCGACGATGGCGCTGACGTTGGGCTTGAGCAGGCCGGTACCCGCCATGATCAGGACCAGCCCCAGGAAGAACATGAAGTTGCTCGGCACCGCCATGCTGAAGTGCCCGGCGGCGATGATCGCGCCGCCCACGAACACCGCCTGCCGCTGCCCCAGCAGGTGGTCGGCGATCCAGCCTCCGGGCAGCGCCAGCAGGTAGACGCCCGCGGTGTACAGGCCGTAGATCGCCGCCGCCACGCCGTCCGACAGCCCCATGCCGCCGTCGGCCAGCGCCGCGGTCATGAACAGCACCAGGATGCCGCGCATGCCGTAGTAGCTGAAGCGCTCCCACAGCTCGGTGAAGAACAGGGTGGACAGCCCGCGCGGATGCCCGAACCACTGGGCTCCCGAGGTGCTCGGATCGATGGGGGCGACAGTCTGGCTCACACGGATCTCCGATCGGTTGGTCGTCAGGGGAGGGTTTGACGGCGCCCAGGAAGGTCGGGCAGCCGCCGGGTCGCCGCATTGTACGGGAAAACCCGCACCGGCCGCCCGCGGGCCGGCCGGTAACGCTCAGCCGTCGCCGGCGGGCGCGACCGCCGCGACGATGCGCTGGAAGACCGCCGGCCAGGAGACTCCGCCCAGCTCCCGCCCGAAGCGGGCGAGGATCATCCGCTCGTGCGGGAAGACGTACAGGTACTGCCCGAGGTGCCCCCAACCGCCTGCCGCCCAGCGCTCGCGTCCGTCCGGCGCGTGCACCCACCAGCCGTACTGGTAGTGGATGTTGTCGCCGAAGCGCGGCACGCGGTCGCCGGGGTGCGGCTCGAGCGCACGCGCCACCCACCAGCCAGGCACGATCGTCTCGCCCCGCCAGCGGCCGCCCTCGAGGTACAGCCGGCCGAGCTTGGCGAAGTCCACGGCGCGCGCGTTGAGACCGCTCTCCATCTTGGCCATGGCGTCCTCGACGCTGTCGAGCGACCACGACGCGTCGAACTCCATGCCCAGCCGCCGCCAGATGCGGTCGGCGAAGTAGTCCGCCACCCGCCGTCCGGTGGCGCGCTCGAGCGCCATGCCGAGCAGGATTGGGTTGTAGGTGTTGTAGGCGAACGCCTCGCCCGGCGGCCCGGCGATCTCGAGCCCGAGCACGACCTGCCTGAGGCGCGGATGATAGTAGGCGCGCGGCTTGTCGCCCCACGGGGCATCGGTATCGCGAAAGGCGATGCCCGACTTCATCTGCAGCAGATGCTCCACCGTGATCGCCTTGAAGCGCGGGTCGCGTGCCGCCAGCTCGGGCAGGTAGTCGGTGATCGGGTCGGCCGGGCCGCCGAGGTGTCCGTCCGCCACCGCCGCCCCGACCAGCGCCGAAGTGACCGACTTGGCGATCGAGAACGAGGTCTGGACGGCGTCGCGCGACGAGCCGTTGAAGTAGCCCTCGAACAGCAGCCGGTCGTCGCGGACGACCAGCAGCGCGGTGGTCGCGGTGCGCTCGGCGAGGGCTTGCAGGCTCTCGCTCGGATGGTCGCCGGTGTCGATCGTCAACGACGCCAGCGGCTGGCCCGCGCCCGCGCCGCCACCCGCGAAGTCGAAGCGCGGCTGCGCGTTGCCGACCGGGTCGGCCGGAAAGCGGCGCCAGTCGTCGACGTCCGACGCCCGCCAGCGCATGAACCGACCGGGGTAGGTGTCGACGAACAGGTCGGAGTACATGCTGACCAGCAGACCGGCTACCGCCAGGGCCAGCGCGCCCAGACACCCCGCTCGCCGCCCACCGAGGCGCCGCGACCGCGGCTGACTCACGTCCCGGCGTCCCCCACCGGCTCTCCGGCGGACTCCGGCACGACAGCTCGCTCCCGGCGCCACTCGAAGTTCGAGTACTCGGCGCGGCCGTCGAGATGGAGCTTCTTGAACAGGAACCTCTCGCGCGCCTCCAACCGCCACTCCACCGGCACCAACGCTCGCCGCTCGAGGTCGAGCTCGAACAGCGCCGTCTCGGTTCCATCCTCCGAGCTCAGCTCGAACCGCCCGCTACCCACCGACCGCAGCCGGTCGCAGGCGAAGGGGATCGCGACCACCATGTCACCTTCACCGTCGAACGCCACGCTCTTCGCCAGGACCTCGTCCTCCACCACCTCCGTGTCCAGCTCGCCATCGACATAGCTGAGCCGGGCGACCTGCAGCTTGACGAGGTCTCCGTTGAGCGAGATGTGCAGGCGGCGCTCGACCGTGAACGAGCCCGCCAGCCAACGCTCGTGCGCCTGCCGGGCAGTGCCGCAGTCCGCGCCGGCCAGACCGGCCGCCAACAGCGACGACAGCAGCACCGGCACCAGCCGCGCGAACTCGGGCATCAGGGAACGCATGCTACCCCGCGTGGCCGCCGCGTGGCGCAATCCACGGCGAGCTGGCGTAGGATTGACGCATGCGGACTCGTACCAGGTTCATCGCCGTCGGTCTCGCCGTGGCGGCCCTGGGCTGCGCCGCCACCCCACGTCCCGGGGCCGGCGAGGGTCGGGCCAGGGTGCTCGTCTGCCACAAGGGCAAGACTCTCGAGGTCGCCGCGCCGGCGGTCGACGCCCACCTGCGGCACGGCGACAGCCGCGGGCCCTGCCGATAGGAGGGGCGCGGGCGCTCGGCTCGGCGCGCGCCGATCAGCCGGCCGTGGCAGCCGACGAGCCGATCCTGGTCACCGGTGCCGGTGGCAAGACGGGCCTGGCGGTGATCCGGGCGCTTGCCGCGGCGGGCAGGCGGGTGCGGGCTCTGGTGCGCCAGCCAGCCCACCGCGAGCGCGTCGCGAGTCAGGGCGCCGCCGAGATCGTCGAAGGCGACCTCGAGGACCGCGGCGCGCTGACGCCCGCCGCCCGCGGGGCGTGCACGATCTACCACGTCTGCCCCAACGTCCACCCGGCCGAGGTCGCGATCGGCCGCGGGGTGATCGCAGCGGCACGGGCGGCCGGCGTCGAGCGGTTCGTCCTGCACTCGGTCCTCCATCCCCAGGTCGAGGCCATGCCCCACCACTGGGCCAAGCTCAGGGTCGAGGAGCGGCTGTTCGAGTCGGGACTCGACTTCACCATCCTCCAGCCGGCGCCCTACATGCAGAACGTCCTGGCACAGTGGCGCTCGATCCGCGACGACGGCGTCTACCGGGTGCCGTACGACCTGTCGGCGCGCGTCGCGATGGTCGACCTCGAGGAGGTCGCCAAGGTGGCCACGCGGGTGCTGACCGAGCCCGGTCACGGCGGCGCCACCTACGAGCTGTGCGCGCCGGGCCTGCTCGATCAGCACCAGATCGCCGCCGTGCTGGGCGATGCGCTGGGCCGCCCGGTCCACGCCGCGGTCGTGCCGCGGGCCGAGTGGCGAGAACGCGCCGCGGCCGCCGGCCTGGAGCGCGCGCGGATCGAGACGCTCCTGGCCATGTTCCGCTACTACGAGCGGTTCGGCATGAGCGGCAGCCCGTGGGTCCTCGAGCGTCTGCTCGGGCGGCCGCCGGTGGGGTTCGGCGACTTCGCGCGCCGTCTCGCGGCCGCCGGATAGCGGCCACCGCGGTCGGATCCCGCTGGCGGTTCTGGTACCCTGCGCGCAAGTCGACAACCGAGCGCTGGGAAGCGCGGTCCCCACCCGCCGGGTGGCGGACCCGGGTCGCAGGAATGAGCCCCAAGGAGGTTCCGCAGGGAGCGCATACGGCTCCGACCGCCGAGCGGTCGGAGGCGCCGCTGTCGCCGGGCAGCGTGCTGGGCGGCCGCTACCGGATCGAGCGGCTGCTCGGCCGCGGCGGCATGGGAGAGGTGTGGCAGGCGTACGACCTCAAGCTACGGGTCGAGGTGGCGCTCAAGTCGATCCTGGCACGCTACGGCGACGACCCGCGGCTGGCCGACCTGCTGCGCCGCGAGGTGCGCGCCGCCCGCGAGGTGATCTCGCCCAACGTCTGCCGCATCTACGACCTGGTCGAGGCCGACGGCCTCGAGCTGCTGTCGATGGAGTACGTCGACGGCACGACGCTGCTTCACGTGCTCGACGAGCGCGGCCCGCTCGAGCTGCCCGAGGCGAGCGAGATCGCGCTCCAGCTGCTCGCCGGGCTGGAGGCGATCCACCGCGCCGGTCTGGTGCACCGCGACCTGAAGCCCGAGAACGTGATGATCACCCGCACCGGCCGGGTGGTGGTGATGGACTTCGGCATCGCGCGCGAGGCGCTGGGCTCGGCCGGCGGCACGGTGGCCGGCACGCCGGCCTACATGGCCCCCGAGCAGACCCGCGGCGAGGCGGTGGACGCGCGCTCCGACGTCTTCGCCGCCGGCGTGGTGCTGGCCGAGATGGTGGGGCCCACCGGCATCGGCGACCCCGAGCGCCGCCAGCGGCTCTGGTCGGCGCTCCACCGCGATCCGCCGTTGCTGCCCGACGGGCCCTGGCAGCCGCTCATCCGGCGTGCGCTGGCGGTCTCCCCCGGGCAGCGCTACCCCACGGCCCTGGCGCTGGCCCGCGCCCTCGAGGAGGTCAGCCTGCGGGTCGAGGGCGCCGAGGACAAGACCCCCTACCCCGGCCTGGCCTCCTTCACCGAGGCCAATGCCGAGTACTTCTACGGCCGCGAGGCCGAGGTCGAGGCGGTGTGGAAGAAGCTGGCACAGGCCCAGCTGCTGGGCGTCGTCGGCGCCTCGGGCGCGGGCAAGAGCTCGTTCGTGCGCGCCGGGCTGATCCCGGCCAGGCCCTCGGGCTGGGGCCATCTGGTCGCCACGCCGGGCTCGACGCCGTTCGCCGCCCTCGCCAAGGCACTGGTGCCGGAGCTCGGCGGCGACACCGAGGCGCTGCAGCAGATCGTCGACTTCGAGCGCATCCCGGTGGCGCTCGACCTGCTCGGCCGCTGGCGCCGCCACCACCACCAGGCGCTGCTGGTGGTGGACCAGTTCGAGGAGCTGTTCACGCTGTGCCCGGCCGAGATCCAGACGCGCTTCGCCGAGCTGCTCGGCCGCGCCGCCCTCGAAGCCGACGTCCGGGTGCTACTGGTGATGCGCGACGACTTCCTGCTCCACTGCCACGCCCACCCGCCGCTGGCGCCGCTGTTCTCGGAGCTGACCCCGCTCAGCCAGCCGTCGGGCGAAGCGCTGCGCCGCGCCATCGTGCAGCCGGCGCTGGCCTGCGGCTACCGGTTCGAGGACGAAGCGCTGGTCGACGAGATGCTGGCCGAGGTCACCGGCGAGCGGGCGGCGCTGCCGCTGCTGGCGTTCGCCGCCGCCAGGCTGTGGGAGGCTCGTGACCGCGAGCGCGGGCTGCTGACCCGCGCCGCCCACGGGCGCATCGGCGGCGTCGGCGAAGCCCTGGCGCAGCACGCCGAGGCCACCCTCGAGCGCATCGGCCGCCGACACCGGCCGCTGGTGCGCGAGCTGTTCCGCAACCTGGTCACCGCGCAGGGCACGCGCGCGGCTCGCGACGTCGACGAGCTGCTGTCGGTCTTCGACGGCTCCGACCGCGGCAACCGGGACGCGGCGCGCGAGGCGCTCGACGAGCTGGTCGCGGCACGGCTGCTGACCTCCTACGAGGCCCCGGCGAGCGGCGACGAGCAGGGCGCCGCGCGGGTCGAGATCGTCCACGAGTCGCTGATCACCTCCTGGCCGCGGCTGGTGCGGTGGCGCGGGCAAGACGAGGAGGGCGCACGGCTGCGTGACGAGCTGCGCCAGGGGGCCGAGCTGTGGCAGACCCGGGGCCGCCCCGAGGACCTGCTGTGGACCGGCACCTCCTACGGCGAGTTCGCACTCTGGCGCCAGCGCTACAGCGGCGGCCTGAGCGCCACCGAGGAGTCGTTCGCCCGCGCCATGGAGCGCCGAGTGCGGCGAGCGCGCCGGCGCAAGCAGGTGTTGCTGGCGGCGGTGGCGGCGGCGCTGCTGGCGGTGGCGGCGACGGTGACCGCGCTGTGGCGTCAGAGCGAGGCGGAGCGGCTGCGCGCCGAGGCCAGCAAGCTGCTGGCGCTCGGCCGGTTGGAGCTCGCCGAGGGCTCGTCGACGGCGGTGGCCCACGCCCTGGCGGCGCTCGAGCTGGCCGACAGCGGCGACGCCCGCCGGTTCGCGCTCGAGGCCCTGTGGCAGGGGCCGACCGGTCTGGTGCTGCACGACGCCGACAGACCGGAGATCATCCCCTGGCCGTTCGACATCAGCACCGAAGGCCGCTGGCTCGCCCTGTCGCTCTACCCGGGCGGCTTCGGCATGATGCACGAGGACGGCACCCTGGTACGGCTGCCCCGCTCCCTCGAGGCCGGCATGCCGGAGCTCGCCGGCTTCGACCCGGACACCACCGTCGTGGTGACCAAGATGCAGCAGGAGCGCCTGCTGCGGGTCTTCTCGGTGCCCGACGGAGAGCCGGTGCGGCAAGTCGAGCTGGGCGGGCCGACGACCCCGCTCCCGGTCCGGGGCACGCGCGAGATCCTGACCTTCACCGCCGACGGCGATCCCCGCGGCCTGCGGGCGCGCGCCTGGGCGCCCGACGCCGGCACCGTGCGCGAGCTCGGCCGGCTGCGGCGCAGCGCCAGCCTGATGGGCATGGAGCAGGACCTCGAACGATGGCTGGAACAGCTGGGGCAGCTTCCCGTCACCACCGACTGGCGCGGCGAGCGGCTGTTCCTGCCGACCGCCGGGGCGGTCGCCAGCCTGTCGCTGGCCGAGCTCGAGACGGGCGCGCTCGAGACCGAAGCGCCGGTCGGCGAGGACAGCCTGATCATGATGGCGGTGGCACCGGACGGCGAGCGGCTGGCGACCCTCTCGGGGGCCGGCACCCTGCGGTTGTGGCAGCGCGGTCGTCGCGGTGCGCCGCCGCTGGCGGTCCTGCGGCACGAGGGCGCGACCTGGCTCGACTTCAGCCCCGACGGGAGCACCCTGGCGACGGCCGGCGGCGACCGGGTGGTACGGCTGTGGGACCTCGCCGGCCCGGCCGGCGCCGAGCCGCTGACCCTCCGGCGGCGCGACCAGCAGCACACCCGCCAGACGTTCTTCCACCCCGGCGGCCGCTGGCTCGCCACCCAGTCCAACGCGAGCGCCACCGTCTGGCCGCTGTCCCACGACTACCCGCGGGTGTTCCGCTGCCCGCCGGGGCCGACCGCCGTGGCTCTGGTCCCCGGCGGCTCCTGGGTGGTCGGCGCCTGCAGCGACCTGTCGCTGCGCTTCTGGGGCCTGGCGGCCGGCGGCCCGCCGCCGCCCGCGACCCGGGAGAGGCATCTCGCCGAAGCCCTGGCGGTCTCCCCCGACGGCCGCTTCGTGGCGTCGGCCCACCAGGGTGTCGTGATCACCCCGCTCGATAGCGGCCCCCCGCGCCGGCTCGCGGGGTTCGCCGGCCAGGTGTGGAGCGTCGACATCGATCCCACCGGCCGGCTGGTGGCGGCCAGCGGCGGCCAGTTCGACGCCGCCGAGGCCAGGGCGCAGGTGTGGGATCTCGACAGCGGCGCGACGACCGTCCTCGACGCCGGCGACGGCCTGTGGGTCAGCCAGGTGGAGCTGCCGGGCGACGGCGTCGCGTTCACCGCCGGCCCGGGCGGCATCCGGCGGTGGCAGCTCGACACCGCGACGCCGGAGCCGGTCTGGAGCCAGCCCGCCGCCTACTTCGACCTGTCGCCCGACCGGCAGACGCTGGTGAGCGTCGGCCCCGGCGCCGGTGTGGGCGAGGGCGATCGGGTCGTGGTCCACGACCTCACCACCGGCGCCTCCCGGCCGCTGGTGTCGCACGGTGACCGGGTGATCCGGGTGGCGCTGGACGCCGCCGGCGGCCGGGTGGTCACCACCAGCGCCGACGGCACGGTGCGGGTCGGTCCGCTGGGCGGCGAGGAGCCCCACCTCCTGCGGGGGCACGAGGGGATGGTCGGCGGGCTGGCCTTCGACCCGGAGAGCGGCCGCATCGCCACGGCGGGGCACGACGGCACCGTCCGCGTCTGGCAGTTGCCCGAGGGCAGGCCGTTCCACACCCTGCCGTACGACGAGCTCGTCGCCCGGCTAGGGGCGCTGACAAACTTCCGCGTCGTCGCCGACCCCGAGGCGCCGAGCGGCTACCGGCTGAGCGTCGAGCCGTTCCCCGGCTGGCGGACGCCGCCCACCTGGTGAAGCGTGCGCGGGGCCGCCCTCGTCCAGACCGTCATGCTCGCCCTGGTCGCGGCCTTCGGGCTGCTGGCGGCGGTGGCGGTGGCCGGAGACTGGCTGCAGGGCCTCGACACCTGGTTCTGGCAGGAGACGACCTGCACGGTGGAGGCGTCACGCGCCGTCGAGCGCGCCGAGCTGGGCGACCACGCGCTCGACATCGCCTACCGCTACCGCTACCGGGGAGAGAGCCGCATCGGCAGCGCCTACCGCCACGGCGTCGGTGGCTTCGAGCTGGCCTCCGAGGCGGCGGCGCTGGCCAGCCGCTACGCGCCCGGCGAGGAGGTGCGGTGCTGGGTCGACCCCGACCGGCCCGACCGCTCGTACCTCGAGCGCGCCGACCTGTGGCAGGGCTTGTGGGTCCTGGTGCCGCTCCTGTTCCTGGGTGTAGGCGCGGGCGGGCTGTGGCTGATCCACGGTCCGGGCCTACCCGAGCCCGGCCGGGCGGAGGACGCGGCCGGCGGCCGGCGCAAGGCGGGCTTCGGCATCGGCCTGATGATCGTGTTGTTCGGCCTCTTCCTGCTGTTCGGCGCCGGCTTCCTGCTGCCGTTCTTCGTCTGGCCGGCGCTCCAGGTGCTCGAGGCCCGTTCGTGGCAAGCGGTGCCGTGCACCATCGAGTCGAGCCGGGTGGTGACCCAGCCCGGCGAGGATGGCGCGACCTACAGCGTCGACCTGCTGTTCCGCTATCAGATCGGAGGGCGCGAGTACCGCTCGAACCGCTACCGGTTCCTGGGCGGCTCGTCGAGCGGCTACGACCCCAAGGCCGAGGTCGTGGCGGCGCTGCCGGCGGGCGCCGTCACCACCTGCTGGGTCGACCCGGACGACCCATTCGAGGCGGTCGTCGAGCGCGGCCTCACCGCCGAGTGGTTGTTCGGCCTCGTGCCGCTGCTGTTCGTGCTGGTCGGGGCCGGCGGGCTGGCGTTCACCGTCGCCGCGCTGCGCGGCGCGCGACAGGAAGCGGCTCGACCGTCCTGGGGAGCGGGAAGCGAGGCGCGCGCGGGCGACGAATCGGCGACGCTGGTCCTCGAGCCCACGCTCGGCCCGTTCGGCAAGCTCGGCTGTGCGCTCGGTTTGACGCTGTTCTGGAACGGCTTCATCGGCATCTTCGTGTGGTTCATCGTCCAGGAGTGGCGGGCCGGCAACCCGCAGTGGTTTCCGGCTCTGATCCTGACGCCGTTCGTCCTGATCGGCCTGCTGTTCCTGTTCGCCATCCCCTGGTCGGTGCTGGCGCTGCTCAATCCGCGGCCGCGGGTACACCTGACGCCGGCGACGCTGCGGGCCGGCGAGCCGGCCCAGATCGAATGGGCGTTCCGCGGCTTCGCCGGCCGGCTGCGCCGGCTCTCGATCCGGCTCGAGGCGAGCGAGACGCGGGTGCGAGAGCGGGACTCCGGCGTTTCGATCGAGAGCGCGCCGCTCGACACCCCGGCGATCGAGATCCTCGACCGTGGCCCCGAGCTGCCCCTCGACTACGGCTCCGCCGCCTTCACCATCCCGCCCGGCACACCGCCCTCCTCAGCCGGCTACCCGTCGGTGTCCTGGAAGCTCAAGCTCCAGGGGGAGATCGCCTTCTGGCCGGACGTCGTCGAGGAGTACGAGGTGCGCATCCGCTAGCCACCGTCCGTTGCACGGGCGCGGGGCCGCGTGCGAGGATCGCGGCCTACCCCCGGCGGCCGCTCCGCTCTCTCGGCACCGGACCGCGCCGTGCGGCCCGATCCCGCCCCGGCCTCCCGACCCGCCAGAGAAGAAGCGCGATGAACAGGTACCTGACCGAGCTGATCGGCACCTTCTTCCTGGTCTTGACCATCGGTTGCACCGTCCGGCCGGGCACCCCGGCGGTGATCCCGCCCCTGGCCATCGGCGCGGTGTTGATCGGAATGGTGTTCGCCGGCGGCCACATCTCGGGCGCGCACTACAACCCGGCGGTGACTCTGGGAGTCTGGCTGCGCGGCCGCTTCGAGACGCGGGAGATCCTGCCCTACTGGCTCGCCCAGCTCGCCGGGGCCGTGCTGGCCGCGCTCGCCGCCGGCTACCTGCGCGGGACCCCCGCGGCCGAGCCGGCGGCGCCGCCGGTCGCCGCCGCGCTGGTCGCCGAGCTCCTGTTCACCTTCGCGCTCGTGTTCGTGATCCTCCACGTCGCCACCGCCAAGGGAACCGCCGGCAACCCGACCTACGGGCTGGCGATCGGTTTCACCGTGATGGCGGGCG
This sequence comes from Thermoanaerobaculia bacterium, assembly GCA_041574955.1. GTDB lineage: Bacteria > Acidobacteriota > Thermoanaerobaculia > Multivoradales > JAHEKO01 > CALZJC01. Next base: position 13,980 of record JBFGNS010000087.1, read on the forward strand.
CCTTCGCGGTGGGCGACATCTCGGGCGGCGTCTTCAACCCGGCGGTCGGCGTCGGGGTGGCGGCGATGGGCCTGCAGCCGTGGTCGAGCCTGTGGATCTACCTGGTCGCCAACTTCGTAGGCGGCGCGGCTGCCGCCGGCGTCTTCCTGCTGCTCCTGCCGGACGACCGCTAGCCAGACCTGACCAGGCGCTCGCGACGGCGCGGCTACCGGCCCGCCGCGGCCCGAACCCAGTCCGCCACCTCGGGCTCGCCGCGGAAGATCTCGCCCGGCAGCCCCTCGGTGATCGCCCAGCGGTGGAGCCAGGTGATGCCTCCGGCGCCGGTGTACCCGTCGGCGGGACGCCCGTAGGCGGGGTGCTCGAGCGCCTCGGCCAGCTCCACCCAGCGGTAGCCGCGCGCCTCGAGCGCGGTGAGCAGATCCCCCAGCCAGTCGGCGTTGAGGGCGTAGGCGTGGATCAGCAGCACCTGGGGGATCAGCTCGCCGACGATCCGCCGCGACTGCCCTTCGTAGTAGTCGACCACCGACAGCATGTAGCGCACGTAGGCCTCGCCCAGCCGCTCCATCAGCTCGCGGTCGCCGCGGTTCCACGCCGCCGCGTAGGCGCCGCCGAAGATCCACTCGCCGTTGTCGATGGTGACCGGGGCGATGCGGTAGCCGAGCTCCGCGAGCCGGGCCGCGGTCTGCCGCTGCACCCCCACCGAGCGGCCGGTGTGGAGGTACGGATGGCGGAACCAGCGCAGCGTCCCGCCATGCGCTTCGACCAGAGGGCGGATGACCCGCTCGCCGCGGCTGACGTCGGCCAGCCAGCCGTCGGCCTCCGCCCGGTGGAGATCGAGGTGCGCGTAGCCGTGGTTGCCCAGCTCGTGACCGGCGGCGAGCCACCGCTCGAGCAGCGCCACGCGGCGTGGGTCGACGGCTCCCTCGACCTCGAGCCCGGACTCGTTGACAAAGCCCACCGCCGGCACGGCGTGCTCCGCCAGCACCGCCAGCAACGCGGAGGTGATCGCCTCCTGCTGGTCCGTCGCATGGCGCCCCGCCGGCGCCACCGGCAGATCGTCGACGGTGATCGCCATGAGCCGCGGTTCCTCCGGTGCCCCATCAGCCGCCCCATCCGGCGCCGCCCCGAGCGCTGCCAACGCGACAACCACCATGACCGCGCGGGCGGCGAACGGCCGCCGGTCTCCTCGCTCGCTCGGCATCGCCCGACCCTATACCCACCGAGGCCGATCGGCGCGCGGCGCGCGCCACCTGGACGCCTCGCTTGTGGCCGACCTAGAGCGTCAGCGGCGCCCCGCCGCCGGCTCGCGGCGCCGGCAGCCAGCGCGAGACCCCGATGGCCAGGCCGAGCGACAGCGGCACCGCGGCAAGAGCCGCGACCGCCAGCCACGGCGCCGAGGCGTCTACCGCCGGCAGCGGCGCCTGCCGCAACGCTCCGCCCAGCAGCCCGAGAGCGGCCAGCCCGTAGCCCACCAGCACCGTCCTCCTCCAGCCGGTCAGCGGACGCGCCGCCCGGCGCGAGCTCACCAGCTTGCGCTCGAGACCGGCCTCGAAGCCGGGGGACAGCCGCGGCACCACCTCCCCGGCGAAGGCGGCGACCAGCAGCCGGTGCGCCCGCCACTGCCGGCTGCACTCGGCGCACCGCTCGGCGTGCGCAGCTCGGTTCTCACCGGCGGGCGGGTCGCTGGCGGCGGCCTCCGTCGCCAGCCACTGCTCGAACTCCCGGCACGCCGGGCTCGGCTCAGACATCGACGATCCCCCTCTCGGCCAGCAGCCGGTGGAGCCTGGCGCGGCCGCGGTACAGGTACGACTTGACGGTGCCCTCCGGCGCCGACAGCGCGGCGCCGATCTCGGCCACCGTCATTCCCAGCCAGTAGTGCAGGTGGAGCACCGAGCGGTAAAGGTGCGGCAGCTCGGCGAGGCAGTCGCGCACCGCCGCGGCGCTGCTAGCCCGCGCGGCGCTCTCCAACGGGTCGTCCCCCGGCTTGTCGCTGGGCGTCATCGCGAGCACCTCCTCGCCGTAGTGGGGCATCTTGAAGCGGGCTCGCGAGCGGTGGTCGACGGCCTGGTTGTAAGCGATGCGGTAGAGCCACGACCCGAAGCGAGCCTCGCCGCGGAACTGCCCGAGGCGGCGGAAGACCTTGACGAAGACATCCTGGGTCAGCTCCTCCGCGGCGCCCTCCCGGCCGGCGCCGAGGATGGACAGGATGAGCCGGAAGACGGGCTGGCGGTGGCGCTCGACCAGCGCCCGGAACGGCGCCTCGTCCCCGGTGCGCCGAAACTGCTCGACCAGCTCCGCATCGTCCATGAGCGAGAGTCGGCGGCGGCGATCAGCCTTCGTCCCGCGGCGACCGGGTGAGTCCGTAGTAGAGGAACAGCCCGACGCCGACGAACACCCCGATCAGGCCGAACGCCCACAGGTCGTTGTGCAGCTCCCAGGCCGACAGCCGCATGGCGACCGAGGTGCCGATGCCGGCCATCACAAGCACCGCGCCGGCGCCCAGTGGCCAGCGCGGATTCCACGGCTTTGCGTGCGACGCCAGCGCCCGGTCCACAGCCGACGTGAGGGCGGTGGAGACGGCGCCGCCGGCGCCGCTGTTGTCGTCGAGCTCGGGGAATTCGGGTAGCGGGATGCCTTTCTCCATGGCCTTCATCCTCTCCTCGTGGATCAGTTTGAGCTTCTCCAGGCGGCGCTTGTTGCGCAGGTGCCAGGCCACCAGGAGCACGGCGGCGAAGCCGAACACCCAGATGACGCCGAGCGCGGGATAGAACTGAGCGTCGTTCATTGGATCCTCTCCGGGTTGGTGGTCGATTCCAGCCTACTCGCCAGATAGGACCGGCCGAGGACCCGATCGGTTGCACTGCCGCCCGCGGGCCGGTCGGCGCATCCGTTCGCGCGCCATCCGGCGAACCGATCACCGTGCACACGTCGATCCTCCGTCTCGCCTTCGCCGCCGTGGCGCTCCTGACCGCCTGCCTGCAGCCGGCCGCGGCCGACCGCGCCGCCGGCGAGGCCGCCTACGAGCAACGCGTACCGAGCCGCGACGGCATCGGCAAGCTCTACATGGGGCGCGAGATCTCGCGGGTCATGGGGCACCAGGGCATCGGCTGGCTCGAGCGCCCGGACCGCGAGGCGGAGGAGCGCACCGACCTGGTGGTCGAAGCGATGGAGCTGGCGCCCGACGCGGTGGTGGCCGACATCGGCGCCGGCAGCGGCTACTTCAGCTTCCGCATCGCCGGCGCGGTGCCCGAGGGCCGGGTACTGGCGGTCGACATCCAGCCCGAGATGCTGGAGGTGATCGACCGGCGCCGCCGTGATCGCGGCGTCGCCAACGTCGAGAGCGTCCTCGGGACCGAGAGCGATCCGCGGCTGCCGGCCGGCACGGTGGACGCCGCCCTGCTGGTCGACGCCTACCACGAGTTCAGCCATCCGCGGGAGATGATGGCCGCGATCTCCGCCGCGCTGCGCCCGGGCGGCCGCGTCTTCCTCGTCGAGTACCGCGCAGAGGACCCCTCGGTGCCGATCAAGCCGCTGCACAAGATGACCGAGCGCCAGGCGCGGCGCGAGCTCGAGGCGGCCGGCCTGCGCTTCGTCGAGAACCGCCGCCTGCTGCCGCAGCAGCACTTCCTGGTCTTCGAAAAGCCCGGCTCCTGACGAGGAGCTCAAGCCGCCGCTACGGGTTGCGGCCGGGCCGGTCGACAGATCCTGCAGGGAGCGCGCCTTCGGTGTGTTGCGCCGCGTGAGCGAGCTCCGGCAGCCTCACTCATGCACCGCTCTGGCGGCGCCGGGCAAACCGCTGGCGGCAGTCCAGGCTCCGAGGCCGGCGACGGCGGCGACAATCAGCAGGGCGAAGAGCGAGGTGCCGAAGTAGGGAGCGGCCGGGTCGAAGGTGATCGGGAAAACAAAGAACGCCGTGACCGTGAACACGGCGGTGGCGATGCACAGCAGGCCGAAGCGGACGAGCAGCCAGGCCCAGAGCACCGCAATCAGCATGCCGGTCGTCACCCCGAGCCACGACTGGCCGCTGAGCCCCGCCGGCCAGAGGAGGAAGGCCATCAGCAACACGAACACCGGTACCGCGAGCCACTTCCTGCGCAACAGCACGAACAGGCCGACCAGGAGGGTCAGGAACGCGAAGAGGGCCCACAGCGCTCCCATAGCGGTCGAGGCCACCGCGGCGAGAGCGGCCCGGGTGCCGAGCAGGGGGTCGACTCTGGGGGCGAAGAACGGCCAGAAGGGGTAGCCCGGCAGCCAAGGCGGGTTCGGCCAGCCCAGCCAGTCCGGGATCAGGAAGTAGAGCTGACCCCCGAACACGGCGATCGCGACCCCGGCCAGAGCCCCCAGCAGCAGGTGCTGCCCGACGAGGGGGTCCCGCACCCTGCCCGCCAGCAGGCGGGTCCAGGAGATCAAGGTCCCCGGCCACAAACGTCGCGCGTGAGGTTCGATCGCCAGGTACAGCACCCAGGCCGCCGCGGCGACGAACGCGGCGCGGGCCAGGGCGCCGCCCAGCAGCGAGGTCTCGACCCACAGGTCGGCGACGTGATGCCCGGCGAGCAGCCACCACGCAATGCGGAGCGCGAACACCGCGGCCGCCAGACGGTAGGCCCCGCGGCGGTCCCCTCGCCCGAGCCGCAGGTTGCGCAGCGCGAGAACGACGGGCAGCACGAACGTGAGCAGCTGGAATGCTAGCCACAGCAAGCTGAAGAAGCCCACCGTGCGAGGGACCTCGGGCTCCACGCCGCCTTCCGAACCGGGCTCGACCCAGTGAGGAGACGAGGGCAGGATGAGCTCGAAGTGGACCGGCTTCGAGCCGGCGGCGGCCGCCTCGATGCGGACCGGCAGATCCAGCTCGGGCAGGGTTCCGAGCCAGGCGGCTCGCCGCTCGGCGAAGACGGGCGGCTGGCGGATCGGCGCCGTCGGCTCGAAGGCGCCCGGATCGAGGCCGGCGGCCGCGAACAGCGC
>JBFGNS010000088.1:0-18696 GCA_041574955.1 Thermoanaerobaculia bacterium
CTGGCCCGCCAGCATGGCGTCGCCGACCCGCTTGCCCTCGGCCAGCGACCGGTAGAACACCCGCACGAACCGGCGCGCCGACTCGACCAGCACGCTGTGGCTCATCGCCACCACCGACGCCACGCCCACCTTGAGCAGCTCGGAGGCGACCGACTCCGACGCCTTCTCGGCCTGGGCGGTCTGGCACGCCTCGAGAAACACCAGCGGAACGCGGTGCTCGCGCAGCAGCGGGCCCAGCTCGCGTGTCGAGACCGAGGCGTGCCGGCGCTGGCCCAGCTTGACGACGTCCTCGGGCTTCTCGAAGCACAGACCGCCGAGGCCGACCTTGGGGTCGAAGACCCCGTGACCGTCGAAGTGGACCACCTCGTAGGGCTGCTTCGCCTCGCGCGCCCGCTCGAGCTCGTCGCGCAGCGCCGGCAGCGTCGGCGGGCGCAGCACCTGGATCTCCACCAGCCCCGGCAGGGCTTCCGTCGCCTCGACCAGCGGCAGCGCGCTGGCCCGATGATCGATGTACAGGCAGGCCTCGTCCTCGGGCCGCGCCGTCACCAGCAGGATGCGGATCGGCGTCGCCACCACCGGCACGTCCAGCACCCGGGTGTTGGGCAGGCGCCGGCGGACCCGGATCGGCTTCGCCCCCTGGAACAGGTAGCCGTCGCCGTCGTGGAGCAGCTCCCACGGCAGGCCGAGCAGCAGCGTGGCCGCCTCCCTCGCGCTGGTGACCTCGTCCTCCGGCGTCCCCGCCTCGAGCGCCGGATCCACGTAGACCGAGAAGCGGCGGCCCGCCTCGCCGATACCGGACCAGGCCTTCTGCACGTCGACGGTATGGGCCACCGGCATCGCCGCCTCGTGCAGCAGCCGGCCCCACTCGGCCAGGTCGTCCTCTACCTTGCGTGCCCGGTCCCGGAAGTAGCGGCTCGGCCAGACCGCGTACTTCTCCAGATACCAGCGCAGCTCCTCGGCCTCGATCGGCCCGATCGGCGCCACGAACCGCCACGACTGCGCGCTCTTGACCTCGCGCTGGCCCGCCGTGGCCGGCTCGTAGACCAGCCGCGCCCGCGCCGACGGCCGTCGAACGCCGTCCTGCTCGTGGAACTTCAGGTCGGTCAGCTCGAGCACCAGATCCTCGAGCGGCTCGGCCTCGGGCTGGGGAATCGCCGGAACGTCCGCCGGCAGCCGCTTGCCCAGCGCCACCAGGATCGCGTTCATCGCCGCCTCGACGCCGCCGGCGTCGCTGCTCACCGGAATGTAGATCGGCTCCTCGTCGAAGAACTGCTCGAGCACACCCAGCCGGGTGTCGTTCAACGCCAGCGGGATCACCGCGAACGCGTCCCGCCCACGCTTCTTCTGCACCTCGAGCGCGCGGTGCAGCTCCTTGCCCACCCACTTCGACTGCAGACCGTCCGGGCTCACCACCACCGCGTAGGCGGAAGAGCCGTCGATCGCCTGCTCGATCTCCGACCACAGCGGATCGCCGCCGCGCAGCTGGCGCGAATCGACCCAACCCTGCTGCCCGTGATCGGCCAGCACCGCACGCAGCTCGCCAACAAAACCGTCGTCCCGAGAGCTGTGCGAGATGAAGAGCCTGTCCATATCGCGTCTCGAGAGCTGTCCGGCGGCGGCGTCAGGTCGAAGCGCCCATCTCCGAGCCCATGGTCGTGGAACTGTCGGCGGTAGGGGCTCTGGTGAAAGCCAGGCCTTCGTCAGAACCGTCGCGGCCGCTTCGAGGCAGACGCAGCGTCTCGGGATCGACTGTTACCGAGAGCATACTCCGTCCCATGATGCGGGCGCCAATCCCGCCCTGGGAACCTGCTCCGGCTGCGGCTCCTCCACCGGTGCCGGACCACCTGTGGGGTGGTTCCTCCGCGGCGACACGGGTGAATCCCCCCGCGGTGCCGTGCCGGCGGTTCTCCTGAGCCCCGTTGCCGGCTCAGCCCGCGCCGGCGGCCGGCTGACGCCGCTCGGCCAGCCGCACCCAGACCCGGTGCCCCAGCAGGCCGAGGCCGAGGAGCAGGGTGATCATGCCGAGCCAGCCGCCGATCCACGGCAGGGCGGTGGCGACGGTGACGATCGACAGCCCCACCGCCAGCGCCGCCAGCGCCCGCTTGAACGACGCCTCGGGCCCGCCCAACAGGCCGCGTCCGACCAGGTCGGCGGTGGCGATCTTGGCCAGATACAGCCCAACCGCCCAGGCCACCAGCCCGAGAACCGCCAGCGGCAGGCCGATGAAGGTCACGGCCAGGATCACCAGCCCGAACGGCACCGCCACCAGCACGGCCAGGCCGACGGCCAGGCGGACGACGACCTCGACGCCGCCCAGCGACCGGCCACCGAGGAGCCAGGGCGCCAGCCACAGCAGTGCCGCACCCACCACCAGGGCGCCGGCCAGACCGACCAGGCGCCAGAGGTAGAAGCCCGGAGTCGAGTACCGGCTGCGCGACGCCGGCCGCTCCGTCTTCTCGATCGAGACCTCGCCGACGACGGACCCGTCGGCCACCGTCAGCCTGTCCTCGCCCGGCAGGTGAGCTGTGAGCTCGCCACCCACCCTGGCCCCCGGCGCCACTTCGACCTCGTCGGCCCAGGCCTCGAAGTGACGGCCGACCTCGCCGCGCACCTCCGCCCGCCGCCCGAACGCCGCCAGGTCGCGGCCGATTCCGCCTTCGGCGGCGATTGTCTCGCCGAACAGGAAGGCGTCGCCTTCGATCCGCGAGCCCGGCACCAGGGTCACTCCCTGGGCCATCACGTAGCCGCTGCCGGCTGCCGAGCCGCCGACCCGCACCCACTGCCCGAAAGCGTGCAGGCCGCCGCCGCCAGAACCCGACAGATCGACCGTCTGGGCAAAGACATAGGTCGCACCGCGCACCTCGCCGCGCACCGTCACGTCGCGCCCGAAGGCCACCAGGTCGCCCTCGACCGTCCCCTCCATGCGCACCGTCTCGCCCATCAGCACGACGCTGCCGTCGATCACCTCCGAAGCCGTGACCGCCACCTGGGTGCCCTTGCGGGTCTCCGCCGCGCCAGCCGGCGTCGCCGCCAGCAGTGCCGCCACCAGACAGAAGGCGGCTGCCACGCGCCGCGGCCGCCGTCGCAGCCCCCATGCCGTGGCCAGGCCGAGGGCCGTTAGGACCAGGCTCGTGGACATCCAAGATCCGCTAAAGCTCATCGCAGAACCTCCCGGGTCGAGCAACACAAAGAGTGAGTTGAACAACAGATTCAGGGCGCCGCCAACGGACGTCGGGTCGAGCCAGTCGGGCCATGCCGCCAGCGCCTCGCCGGTGGCCATCCAGGCCAGCCGCAGGACGACGAGGGCGCTCAGCAGGCCGAGGCCGGCGGCGGCGAAGCCGGCCGACGGACGGGCGGCGGCGGCGACCGGCTCCGGCAGCTCCAACGCGGCGCGCAGCGCCGCCACCTCGCCGCGCAGCGCCACCAGCTGCCGGCGGCAGTCGGCGCACTCGGCGACATGGTCGTCGACCCGGGCCGCCTGCACGGCTGGCAGCTCGCCGTCGGCGTGAATCGACAGGGTCAGCTCGTCGAAGCAGCTCATGGTGCCTCCGAGGCGCCGGCGTCGAGCGCGGCGCGCAGTCGTAGCTTGGCGCGGTGGATCAGCACCGCGACGTGGTTGCGCTCGAGCCCGAGCAGCGCGGCGATCTCGGCGTACGGCAGGTCCGCGTAGTAGCGCAGCACGAGCACCAGCCGGTAGCGCTCCGGCAGCTCGGCGATCCGCCGGCGCACCTGCCGCTGCCGCTCGACGGTCAGCAGGCGAGCCAGCGGGCCGGGATCGCGGGCCGGCGCCTCGGGCGCGCCGTCCAGGTCGCGCGGGAACCAGCGCCGCTCGAGCCTGCGCCGGCGCAGCCGGTCGATGCAGACGCGGCCGGCGATGGTCAGGATCCAGCTGGCGAAGGGCCGGCCGGGCTCGAAGTCGGCGTGCGCCCGGCAGGCCTTGAGACAGGCCTCGCCGGCCGCGTCCTCGGCCTCGGCGGGCGAGCCGAGCAGCCGCAGGCACAGCCCGAACACGCGGCTGGCCGACTGCTCGTACAGCAGCTCGAAGCTCTGCAGACCCTCGCCCGCGCCGGGCCCGCCGGCCGACCCGCGCGACTCGTCAGGCGTTGGCATCGTCTGTCCCACTGCACGGTACTACGCTCAGCCGGGCGCGCACTTACAGCCGCCTCGACCGGCCGCCGGCAGCCACCCGGTGTAGGCTCGCACCTCCAACCGCCCGGCCACTCCCCGAGGAGACCGCCATGAAGCCACCCACCTCTACCCGGATGCTGGCGCTCGCCCTGTCGCTCGTGGCCCAGGCCGTGTCCGCCGCCGAGCTCGAGGATCGTGTAGCGGCCGAGCTGCCCGGTCTGGTCGAAACCTACCAGCGGCTGCACGCCAACCCCGAGATCTCGTACCTCGAGCGCGAGACGGCGGCCTTTCTGGCCGGCGAGCTCAGGAAGCTGGGGTTCGCCGTCACCGAGCGGGTGGGCGACTACGGCGTCGCGGGGCGCGTTTCGTACGGGCTGGTGGGGGTGATGGAGAACGGCGAGGGGCCGACGGTGATGGTGCGCACCGACCTCGACGGCCTACCGGTCGAGGAGCGAACCGGGCTGCCCTACGCCAGCCGCGCACGGCAGAGAGCCGAGAGCGGCGAGGAGGTCTTCACCATGCACGCCTGCGGCCACGACCTCCACATGGCCTCGTGGCTGGGCACGGCGCGCGCGCTGGTGGCGATGAAGCAGGCGTGGTCGGGAACCCTGGTGATGATCGGCCAGCCGGCCGAGGAGCGCGGCGCCGGCGCGCGGGCGATGCTCGCCGACGGGCTGTACGAGCGGTTCCCGCGCCCCGACGCGGCCCTGGCGCTCCACACCAACGCCGGGCTGGCGGCCGGCAGGGTCGGCATGGTGCCGGGCTACGCGCTGGCCAACGTCGACTCGGTGGACCTGACGGTGCGCGGCGCCGGCGGCCACGGCGCCTACCCGCACACCACCCACGACCCGGTGACCCTGGCGGCGCTGCTGATCACCAACCTGCAGACGGTGGTCAGCCGGCAGGTGTCGCCGCTCGACCCGGCGGTGATCACCGTCGGCTCGATCCACGGCGGCACCAAGCACAACATCATCCCCGACGAGGTCAAGCTCCAGCTCACCGTGCGCTCCTACAAGCCCGAGGTGCGCCGGTACCTGATCGAGTCGATCCGCCGCACTGCCGAGCAGACGGCGCGCGCCGCCGGCTTCCCCGACGAGCTGATGCCGATCGTCGAGCACCAGGAGGAGGAGTTCACGCCCTCGACCTACAACGACCCCGAGCTGGTCGAGCGGCTGGCCGGCGTCTTCCGCCGGGTGCTGGGAGAGGAGGCGGTGGAGACGATGTCGCCGGTGATGGGCGGCGAGGACTTCTCGCGCTACGCCGCCGACGGCGAGGTACCGATCGCCATCTTCTGGCTGGGGGCGGTGGACCCGGCGAAGGTGGCGGCCGCCGCCGAGACCGGCGCCGGGCTGCCGTCGCTGCACTCGAGCCAGTTCGCGCCGCTGCCCGAGCCGGCAATCCGCACCGGGGTGACGGCGATGACCGCCGCCGTGCTCGAGCTGATGGGAAACCGAGCCGGCCGCTAGCTGGCGGCCTGGATGCGCTGCTGCCGGCGGCGCCAGCGCTCGCGGCCCTTGCGCGCCTCCTCCTCGCGGTTCCTGGGGGGCGCCGAGGTGACCAGCGCCTCGACCAGCCGCCGGGTGGCGCGGGCGACCTCGTCGACCGCCCGCTCGAAGACCTCGCGGTTGGCCTGCGACGGCCGGGTCGCGCCGCTGATCTTGCGCACGTACTGGAGCGCGGCGCCGCGCACCTCCTCGTCGGTTGCCGGTGGATCGAAGTTGTGCAGGGTCTTGATGTTGCGGCACATGGCTCCATGCTACCCCGCCGCTAAACCCCGGCGCTGGCTTCCTCGTACACAGATCTGATGCCCTCCCCGCTCGCGAGCCGGCTCGCCGGTTGCCTGGTCGTCCTGACATCCGCAGCTGCCGCGGCCCAGGAAGCGCCCCGCATCGAGATCCGCCGCGTCAACGGCGAGATCCGGGTCGACGGCCGGCTCGACGATCCGGGCTGGGCCAACGCCGCCCGCGTCACCACCTGGTACGAGACCAACCCCGGCGACAACGTCGAGCCCAAGGTGTCGAACATCGGCTACCTGGCCTACGACGGCGAGTTCCTCTACGCCGCCTTCGAGTTCGCCGACCCGACTCCGAGGAGGATCCGCGCCCCGCTCGGCAACCGCGACAACGTCCCCGGCTACACCGACTACGGCGGCCTGATCATCGACGCCAACAACGACCGCCGCACCGCCCAGATGTTCCTGGCCAACGCCCGCGGCATCCAGTACGACGCGCTAACCAGCGACGGCGGCGGCGAGGACTCCTCGCCCGACTTCTTCTGGGATTCGGCGGCCCAGATCACCGACCAGGGCTGGGTGCTCGAGATGCGCATCCCGTTCTCCTCGCTGCGCTACACCCAGAGCGACCCCTCGCAGTGGGGGATCATGCTCTACCGCAACCACCCGCGCGAGTTCCGCTACCAGATGTTCACCTCGCGGCTGCCGCGCGACTCGACCTGCTTCATCTGCAACGTGGCGCCGCTGGTCGGCCTCGCCGGGCTGCCGTCGGGCAGCCACTGGGTGGCGGCGCCCTACCTCAACGGCAGCCAGCTCTCGGCACCGCGCGACGGCCTGGGGTCGCCGCTCGCCTCCGCCGATCCGGAGAGCGAGATCGGCCTCGACGCCAAGTGGCTACCGAGCCCCAACACGGTGCTCGACGCGACCCTCAACCCGGACTTCTCGCAGATCGAGTCCGACGTCGCCCAGATCGGGGCCAACGAGCGGTTCGCGCTGTTCTTCCCCGAGAAGCGGCCGTTCTTCCTCGAGGGCGCCGACCTGTTCTCGACCCCGATCCGCGCGGTCTACACCCGCACCTTCACCGCGCCGCGCTGGGGCGCCCGCGCCACCGGCTCGTTCGGCGGCAACAGCTACACCTTCCTGGTGGGCGAGGACCGCGGCGGCGGCTCGGTGATCCTGCCCGGCCCCACCGGCTCCGGGCTGGCCGAGCAGGACTTCAGCTCGACGGTGATGATGGGCCGGTTCCGGCGCGACGTCGGAGACTCGTTCGTCAGCGCCGTCTACACCGGCCGCGAGATCTCGGGCGGCGGCCACAACCGGGTATTCGGGCCCGACTTCCGCTGGCAGGTGGGCAAGCACGACGTCATATCGGGACAGCTGCTGCTGAGCGACAGCCACACCCCCGACCGGTCCGACCTGGCCGGCGAGTGGGACGGCCGCGAGCTGAGCGGCCACGGCGCCGAGCTGTGGTGGTTCAGGAACACCTCCAAGTGGGACTTCTTCTCCCTCTACAACGACTTTTCGGACGACTTCCGGGCCGACCTGGGGTTCGTGCCGCGGGTGGGCGTTCGCAGTGGCTTCTTCGAGGTCGGCCGCAGCTTCTACCCCGAGGACAAGCCGATCAGCCGGCTGCGGCTGTTCACCTTCGCCGAGCGCACCGAGGACCGCGACGGACGGCTCCTGCAGCAGCTCGTCGTGCCCGGCTTCGGCTTCGACGCCATCTGGAACTCGTTCGTTCGACTCGAGCTGCTGTTCGACGAGCAGCTGGCGATCGAACGCTCTTTCGAGCGTTTTCAGCTGCGGCCGACGATCTTCGTGCGGCCGGGCAAGGTAGTGTCGCAGATCTCCCTGCGGGGCTCGTTCGGCGACGAGATCGACTTCGCCAACGACAGGCTGGGAGAGGGCGCCACGGTGCGGCTGGCGGCCGACATCCGTCCGACCGACCATCTCCAGCTCGCACTCAACGCCGATCGCCGGTGGCTGGACGTGACCAACGAGGCGGGGCTGTCGGGACGGCTGTTCACCGCCGACGTCGCCCGCCTGCGCGCCACCTACACCTTCTCGGCGCGCTCCTGGCTGCGCCTGATCGGCCAGTGGGTGACCACCGAGCGCGATCCCCGCCTCTACACCTTCGAGGTCGACTCCAAGAGCGGCTCGTTCGCGGGCTCGGCGGTCTTCGCCTACAAGCTCAACTGGCAGACGGTGCTGTTCGTCGGCCTGGGCGACAACCGCGAGCTGGACGACGCCGACCGCCTGCAGCAGGCCAACCGCCAGGCGTTCTTCAAGATCTCCTACGCCTTCCAGGGCTAGCCGGCATCGCAGCGCCACCGCTCGACGCCAGACTCACCTCCTCGGCAGCGAGTGGCAGCGGCTGATCGGTGAGCTGGGGGACAGCAGCGTCGAGCTGGCTGCCGCCAGCAGCGGTGGTCGAGCCCGCGGCGCGACCGCCCGGTTGAGGGCCGCCCGCGGCTGGCGGAGCTACTGCTCCCGCCCGGCGCTCGGCGGCGGCGGCGCCATCTGGCGCAGCATGGCGGCGAGCTGCTCGGGCGGCATGCCGCCGTTGACCAACCCCAGCAGGCCCTGGAGCATCTCCACGGTCACCGCCCCGCCGGCGAAGTTGGCGATCTTGCGGAACGGCATGTTCCTGAAGATGGCGGCAAAGAAGTCGTCCTCGGAGGCCGCTGTCAGCGGCCCCCGGCCCTGCTGCTCGAGCATGAAGTCGACCACCTCTCGCCCCCGCGGGTCGCGAGCTATGTCGCCGATCGTGTGGTCCAGGGTGTACACCTCGCGCGGCAAGGTGCCGGCGGCGAGCCGCAGCCGTGCGCTGGCGCGGATGTCGGCCGCCGACACCCCGGCCAGGATCTCGTAGTCGCCCGCCTCGACCACCCAGCGGCCGTGGCCGTCGTGGAAGTAGGCCAGCCGCTCGGGCTCGATGGGGATGGTGACCGTGGCCCCGGCCCCCGGCTCGAGCCGCACCTTGCGGAAACCGATCAGCTCGCGATCGGGCCGCTCGCGCGACGGCGCCAGCTGGCGCAGGTAGAGCTGCACCGTTTCGCTGCCGGCGCGCGCGCCGCTGTTGCGCACCGCGACCCGCACCTCGATCGGCGCCACCTGCTCGACCACCTCGGCGACCTCCAGGCCGTCGATCTCGAAGCTGGTGTAGGACAGCCCGTGGCCGAACGGGTAGACCACCGGGCGGTCGAAGCTGTGGAAGTAGCGGTAGCCGACGTACAGGCCCTCGCCGTACAGCACCTCCCACGGACCGCCGGGGAAGTTGACCGCGCTGGCGTGGTCGGCGACAGAGCGCACGAAGGTCTCCGACAGCTTGCCCGAAGGTCCGCCGCGGCCGAACAGCACGTCGGCCACCGCGCCGCCGAAGCCCTGACCTCCCAGCCAGCCCATCAGCACCGCGCCGGCGCTGTCGGCGAACGGAGCCACGTCCACCGCGCCGCCGCCGACCAGCACCACCACGAAGCCGCGCCCGCTGGCGGTGACCCGCTCCAGAACGTCGAGATCGCCTTGCGCCAGAGCGATCGACGGCCGGTCCCAGGCCTCGGCGTCGTGCGACGCCTTCTGACCGGCGAAGACCAGGAGCAGGTCGCGGTCGGCGAGGAACTCGTCGAGCGCCGCGCGCTCGGCGTCGCTCAGGCCGTCCTCGGCGTAGTCGGCTCGCCAGTGGGTCACGTCGTGGCCGTCCTCCCCGCCGAGCGCCGCGACCGCCGCCCATGGCAGATCCACCCGCGTGGCGTTGACCTGCGAGCTGCCGATCCCCTGGATGCGCGGCTCGAACGCCAGCCGGCCGACGACGCCGATGCGGCGCGGCTCGCCGGCCTCGATCGGCAGCACGCCGTCGTTGGCCAGCAGCACCAGCGAGTCGCGCGCCGCCTGGCGGGCGAGCTCGTGGTGGCGCTCCTGCCAGCCCTCGGGCTCGACAGCGGTGTGCCCCGACTGCCGTTCGACCAGCTGCAGAACCCTGGACGCCGCCCGATCCAGGTCGGCCGCGGCCAGCCGGCCGTCTCGCACCGCGGCCACCACCCGGGCGGGCGTCAGCGCGTTGCCGGGCATCTCCAGGTCGAGCCCCGCCGCGATGGCCGCCACCGGATCGTCGACCGCGCCCCAGTCCGAGACCACCAGGCCCTCGAAGCCCCACTCGTCGCGCAGGACGCCGGTAAGCAGCGCGGGGCTCTCCGACGCCGACACCCCGTTGACCCGGTTGTAGGCGCTCATCACCGCCTGCGGTGAGCTCTCGCGGATGGCGATCTCGAAGCCGCGCAGGTAGATCTCGCGCAGCGCCCGCTCGTCGACGCGCGCGTCGATCGACATCCGCCGGTGCTCCTGGTTGTTGACCGCGAAGTGCTTTAGCGTCGCGCCCACCCCCTGCGACTGGACGCCGCGCACGAACGCCGCCGCGGCGCGGCCCGACAGCAGCGGGTCTTCGCTGTAGTACTCGAAGTTGCGTCCGCCCAGCGGATGGCGCTTCATGTTGAGCCCCGGCGCCAGCAGCAGGGTGACACCGCGGGCACGGGCCTCGGTGCCGATGGCGGCGCCGACCCGCTCGATCAGCTCGGGATCCCAGCTGGCAGCCAGCGCCGCCGCCGAGGGAAAGCAGGTGGCCGGCAGGCTGTCGCTCACCGCCATGCCGGTGCTCTTGCGCAGCCCCACCGGACCGTCCGCCATCCACACCGGCGGGATCCCCAGCCGCTCGATCTCGGCCGTCTCCCAGGCGTTGCGGCCGGTGACCAGGGCGGCCTTCTCCTCGAGCGTCAGCTGCCCGACGAGCTCCTCGAGCCCCGGCAGGGGCTGGGCGGAGGCCGCCGCCGCGGCCAGCAGGCAGAGCGAAAGGGTACGCAGAAACACTCTCATGGTGCATCTCCTCTGGGTGGCGACTCGCCGGCCGGGCGCTGGTAGACCCGCACGTAGTCGACCAGCAGCCGCTGGGGCGCCATCGGGTCGGGTGGCAGGTGTGGCTTGTCGAACCAGCCGCCGACCGCCAGGTTGATCAGCAGGTAGAAGGTGTGGCCCTCGTCGAACGGCCAGTAGGACGGCTCTTCGCCTGCGGTCTTCTCGACCGTGTGGAAGCGCACGCCGTCGACGAGCCAGTCGATGCGGCCCGGCGACCATTCGACCGCGAAGACGTGGAACTCGTCGTGGAAGCTGCCTCCCGCCAGGCGGTGCTCGGCGGAGGTGATCCGGTTGCTCGCCGGGTCCGGCCCGCGGTGCAGCGCCCCCGAGGTCCAGTCGGGCAGCCGGCCCTTGCCCTCCATCACGTCGATCTCGCCGCAGCGCGGCCAGCCGACCTCGTCGATGTTGCCGCCCAGCAGCCAGAAAGCCGGCCACAGGCCGGTCTCGCCGGGCTGCCGGATGCGCGCCTCGAAGCGGCCGTAGAGGAACTCGCGCCTGCCCCGGGTGATGAGCCGTGCCGAGGTGTAGCGCCGGTGCTCGAACCGCTCGCTGCGCGCCTCGATCACCAGCACCCCGTCCTCGAGCCAGGCGTTGGCGCCGGGGGCGTCGTCGATCCTGTCGGTGTAGTACTGCAGCTCCTCGTTGTAGGGGTCGGGCATCACCTCCGGCGTCCAGCTGGCCGGATCGAGCGCGGCACCGTCGAACTCGTCGGCCCACACCAGCTGC
The DNA here is from genome assembly GCA_041574955.1 of Thermoanaerobaculia bacterium. GTDB lineage: Bacteria > Acidobacteriota > Thermoanaerobaculia > Multivoradales > JAHEKO01 > CALZJC01. The sequence goes on from JBFGNS010000088.1 coordinate 11,489, forward strand.
CAGGGTCCGGCCGATGACTCGACGGGAGACGACTCGGCGGAAGGTGGCCGGGCGGCCGGCGGCCCGGCGGGCGCCCCGCAGCCGGCCGCCAGACCGGCGACCAGCAGGCCGCGGACCAGACGGCGGGCGCTCATCCGGTGAAGTAGAGCCATACCAATGCCACGCAGGCCGCGACCAGCAGCGACAGCCACATATCCCTCCGTCGCCAGGCCGGGCTCGAAGGCTCGAGTGCCGGGGTCTCCTCTCCCGCCTCGGCGGCGGTGGCGAAGGTCAGCCCGGCGAGCTGGCGGCGCGGCGGCTCGGGGGTCAGCAGGCTGACCACCACCAGCACCAGCGTGCATACGACGAACAGCAGCACCGCGAAGTGCAGGAAGTTGATGGCGGCGAAGTCGTACAGCCAGCCGCTGAGCGACTCCTTCTGGAGCTCGGCAACCAGCCGCCCCATGCCGATCACGAAGCCGGCAACCAGCGACGCCATGGCGCCGCGGGCGTTGACCCGCCGCCAGGCGATGCCGACCAGGAAGACGGCGGCGATCGGCGGCGAGATGTAGGCCTGGACGCTCTGCAGGTAGACGTACAGCTGAGCCGAGATCAGCTTCATCAGCGGGATCCAAAGCAGGCCGCAGACCACCAGGAAGCCGGTGGCGATCTGGCCGACGCGCACCAGCCGGCGCTCGGAGGCGCCGGGGTGGAGCTTCCTGTAGATGTCCCAGGTGATGAGCGTCGAGCACGAGTTGAACACCGACGACAGCGAGCTCATCAGCGCCGCCAGCAGCCCTGCCACCACCAGACCGCGCAACCCGACCGGCAGCAGCACGCCGATCAGCGTCGGCAGCGCCTGGTCGGGCTGGTCGAGCTCGAGCGCGCCGCGCTGCGACAGGGCGTAGGCCACCATCCCGGGGATGACGAAGATGAACAGCGGCAGCACCTTGAGGAAGCCGCCGAAGATCGTCCCGCGCCGCGCCTGGTCCTCGCTCGGCGCCGACAGCACCCGCTGCACGATGAACTGGTCGGTGCACCAGTACCAGACGCCCAGGATGGGGGCGCCGAACAGCACCCCGGTCCACGGGAAGTCGGGGTGGCTGGCCGGCAGCCACATGTCGAAGAAGCTGGACGGCACCGCCGCGCGCAGCTCTCCCCAACCGCCCAGCTCGCCCAACCCGATCACCGTCACCAGCACCGCGCCGCCGACCAGCACGAACATCTGCACCATGTCGGTGTAGAGCACCGCGCGCAGGCCGCCGAAGACGGTGTAGATGCCGGTGGCCACCACCACGATCAGCGCGCCGGTCCAGAAGTTGATTCCCATAAGCGACTCGAAGACGATGCCGCCGGCGGCGATGGTGACCGAGATCTTGGTCAGCACGTAGCCGACGATCGAGATCACCGCCAGGTACCAGCGGGCGCCGGAGGAGTAGCGGCGCTCGAGGAACTCGGGCATGGTGAAGACCCCGCTCTTGAGGTAGAACGGCACGAACAGCCAGCCCAGCAAGAGCAGGATGAGCGACGCCAGGATCTCGAACTGGCCGACCGCGACGCCGCCGGCAGCGCCCGAGCCGGCCAGCCCGACCAGATGCTCCGAGCCGATGTTCGAGGCAAACAGCGAGGCGCCGATGATGAACCAGCCGACGTTGCGGCCGGCCAGGAAGTAGCCGGCGGAGGTGGCGCGGGTGGCCTCGCGCCGGGTCGCCCAGAAGGCGACCCCGAAGACGACCGCGAAATAGAGTGCGATCAGCGCCCAATCGAGGGTTGCGAGAAGTCCCATGACTCTCCTTTCGGCTCGTCAGCCCGCGCCGAAGAGCGGCGCGAGCGCCGGATAGTGGTCTCTGAACCGACGGTAGATCGGATCGTAGGCGGCGCCGGTTCGCGGGTCGGCTGGCGTCGTCTCGCCGAGCTCCACCGCCGCGGCGCAGGCGGCCTCCACCGACGGCCAGACGCCGGCCCCCACGCCGGCGAGCAGCGCGGCGCCACGCGCCGCGCCCTCGCTGGTACCAACCGCCCTCAGGTCGACGCCCAGGACGTCGGCCACGATCTGGCGCCACAGCGGACTCTGAGCCCCGCCACCCGAGAGACGCACCTCGCCGACCGCGTCGAGGCCGACCTCGGCCATCAGCGCCAAGTTGTCGCGCAGGCCGCAGGCCACCCCTTCGAGCACCGCCCGGGTCAGGTGGGCGCGCCGGTGCCGCAGGGTGAGCCCGACGAACGCGCCGCGCGCCCGCGGATCGGCGTGCGGAGTGCGCTCGCCCGACAGGTAGGGCAGAAAGACCAGCCCCTCGCAGCCGGGCTCGACGGCGCCGGCTTCCTCGAGCAGCTCGTCGAACGGCACACCTGCGGCGAGCGCGTCGCGGTACCAGCGCAGGCTGCCGGCCGCCGACAGCATCACTCCCATGACGTGCCAGCGGCCCGGCACGGCGTGGGGGAAGGCGTGGAGCCGGCCGGCGGGGTCGACCAGCGGCCGCCCGCTCGACGCGAAGACCACCCCCGAGGTGCCGAGGGTGAGCGCCACTACCCCGGGCCGAACCGCCCCCACCCCGACCGCCTGGGCCGCCTGGTCGCCGCCGCCCGCGACCACCGGGGTGCCGGCGGCGAGCCCGGTGGCGGCCGCCGCCTCGGCGGTGACCTCGCCGGTCACCTCGCTGCCCTCGTGGGTCGGCGGCAGCCAGGCGGCGGGTATGTCGAACGCCTCGAGCAGCTCGCGCGACCAGTCCCGCGCCGCCAGATCGAGCAGCAACGTGCCGCCGGCACCCGCGCGGTCGGTGGCGTAGCCGCCGGTCAACCGGTAGCGCAGGTAGTCCTTGGGCAGCAGCACCTGGGCCACCTGCCGGTAGACGTCGGGCTCGTGCTCGCGCACCCACAGCAGCTTGGGCGCGGTGAAGCCCGGGAAGGCGTCGTTGCCGGTGATCCGGACCAGGGTCTCGAGACCGAGCCGCCGGCGCATCAGGTCGCACTGGGCGGCGGCGCGCTGGTCGTTCCACAAAATGGCCGGCCGCAGCACCGCGCCGTGCTCGTCGAGCAGCACCAGGCCGTGCATCTGGCCGGTGAGGCCGACCGCGTTGATCTCGTTGCCGCCGACGCCGGCGGCGGCCAGCGCTTCGCCGATGGCGCGGCGCGCCGCCCGCCACCAGTCGGCCGGGTCCTGCTCGGCCCACAGCGGCCGGGGCGTCGACAGCTCGTAGGCCGCCGAGGCCACCGCCAGCCGCCGGCCCTCGCCGTCGACCACCAGCGCCTTGGTGGCGGTGGTCGAGACGTCGATGCCGAGCAGGTGCGCCATCGGCAGCGGTCAGGGTGCGAGGACGGTGAAGGTCACCGACCGGAGGTCGGCCGAGCTGGCACCCACCATCAGCTCGAACTCGCCGGGCTCGACGACGCGCCGCATCTCGCGGTCCCACAGCCGCAGCTCGGCCGGACCGACGGTGAAGCTGACGGTGCGCCGCTCGCCCGGCGCGAGGCCGACCCGCTCGAAGCCCTTGAGCTCCTTGACCGGGCGGGTGACCGAGCTGACCAGGTCCCGCAGGTAGAGCTGCACAACCTCGTCGCCCGCCCGCTCGCCGGTGTTGACCACCTCCACCGACAGCGTGACCGACTCTCCGACTGCGATCTCTGAGCGGTCGAGCCGCGGCTCACCGAGCGCGAAGCTGGTGTAGGAGAGCCCGTGCCCGAACGGCCACAGCGGCTCCTTGGAGGCGAACAGGTAGCCGCGGCGCGCGGTCGGCTTGTGGTTGTAGAACACCGGCAGCTGGCCGACCGAGCGCGGGATGGTGACCGGCAGCTTGCCGCCCGGGTTGACCTCGCCGAACAGCACTCGTGCCAGCGCCGTGCCGGTCTCCTGGCCCAGGTACCAGGCGTCGAGGATCGCCGGCACGTTGCCGGCGATGTAGTTGACCGACAGCGGCCGGCCGTGGATCAGCACCGCTACCGTGGGCACCCCGGTCTCGACGACGGCGCGGACCAGCTCGCCCTGCTCGCCGACGAGATCCAGGGTGGTGCGGTCGCCGAGGTGGCTCTCGGCCCACGCCTCGCGGCTGGTCTGCTCGTTGTCGCCGACCGCCAGGATCACCACGTCGGCCCGCCGTGCCACCTCGACCGCCTCCCGGATCATCGACCGGTTGGCCTCGGGATCGGCCAGGGTCACCTGGTCGGCCCACCAGTCGCGCTCCTCGGTGATGCGCACCCCCTTGGCGAAGACGACCTCGGCCCGATCGCCGACGTACTCGCGCACCCCCTCCAGCAAGCTGACCGTGTACTTGGGCTCGGCGGTATAGCCACCCAGGATGGTCTCGTCGGCGTTGGGCCCGATGACGGCGATCCGGTCGAGGCGCGAGACGTCGAGCGGCAGCAGCCCCGCGTCGTTGGCGAGCAGGATGGCCGCCTTCTCGGCCGCCTCCAGCGCCAGCGCCCGCGCCTCGGCGTTGTTGGTCAGCTGCTCGGCCTGGTCGGCGTCGGCGTAGGGGTCCTCGAACAGCCCGGCCAGGAACTTGCCGCGCAGCAGGCGCGCCACCGCCTGGTCGACCACCGCCTCATCCACCTGCCCGGAGCTCACCAGATCGACGAGCAGCGGATAGGCGCCGGGGTTGGGCAGCTCGATATCGACACCGGCCGTGAGCGCCTGGGCCGCGGCCGACGCCATCGACTCCGCCACGGCGTGGCGCCGCATGAGCTCGGGGATGGCGTAGTAGTCGGCGACGACGTAGCCCTCGAACCCCCACTCGCCGCGCAGCACGTCGGTCATCAGCCAGCGGCTGGCGTGCGAGGGGAGCCCATCGATCTCGTTGTACGAGGCCATGACGCTCATCACCCCGGTCTCCCTGACCGCCCGCTCGAACGGCGGGAAGAAGACCTCGCGCAGGACGCGCTCGGAGATGTTGGCCGGGCCGATGTTGGTGCCGCTCTCGGGCTCGCCGTGGCCGGTCATGTGCTTGAGGGTGGCGAACACCTTGCCGGGCGCCAGCGGCAGCGCCTCGCCCTGGAAGCCGCGCACCGACGCCAGGCCCATCTCCGCCACCAGGTGCGGGTCCTCGCCGTAGGTCTCCTCGATCCGCCCCCAGCGGGGGTCGCGGGCGACGTCCACCACCGGCGTGAGCGCCTGCCGGCCGCCGCGCGCCCGGATCTCGCGCGCCACCACCGTGTAGACCCGCTCCACCAGCTCCGGGTCCCAGGTCGCCGCCAGGGCGATCGCCTGGGGAAAGACGGTGGCGTCGCGCGCCTGGAAGCCGTGCAGACCCTCCTCGTGCATCATCGCCGGGATCCCCAGGCGGGTCTCCTCGAGCAGGAACCGCTGGATGGCGTTGACCAGTTCCACCGTCTCGCGCGGCGTCCGGGTGGGGGTCATGCCGGAGGTGTCGACCGCCGACATGTCGCGGCCGATGTTGTCCGACGGCCTGGCGATCTGGCCAATGCCGTGGGGGATGGCCCGGCGGGCCTTGTCGGCGGCGAACCGGCCCTCGGCGTCGAGGATCTCGCCCTTCTTCTCCCACAGCGAGAGCATCTGGGCGACCTTCTCCTCCAGCGTCATCCGGTCCAGCAGGTCGGCAACGCGCTCCTCGACCGGCCGCGAGGCGTCCCGGTAGGCCGGCGGCTCCGGGCCCGCCGCCGCCGGCGCCGGCAGCAGCAGGCCCAGCAGGCCGAGAGCGGGCAGGCGGGCTCGGTTCATCTCGCTTCTTCCTTTCTCGCCAACCCGGCCAGCCCGCTCGAGCCGCGAGCGCCGCGAGGCCGGCTCAACCGTCCACCGGCCGCAGCGCGTCCTCGATGGGCGGCAGCCTGTCGGGCCGCGCCGCGCGCTGCCGGATGAGATAGGCCTCGAGCCAGCCGCGGTCGGCCTCCGGGTTCATGGTCATCTCGACGATCCGGGCGTGGTCGAACCCGTTGATCCTGTCGTTGGCCGCCCGCAGGGCGTCCATCGAGTTGCGCATCGCCACCTCCACCGGCATGCGCTCGGGGTTGACGTCGATCCCGAAGTGGCCCCGGTAGCCGTGCATCTTGAGCACGTAGAGGCCGGCCTCCATCTGCTCGGGCGAGATCACGCCGACGTTGAGGTCCTGGTCGTAGTTGCCCAGCGGCTGGCTGTTCCAGTGGGTGTGGGCCAGGCGGCCCTCCGACAGCGGCCAGCTGAGAGCGTAGGGCAGGTCCTCGAAGCCCATCAGCAGGTGGCCGATCTCCGGGTTCATGCAGCAGAGCCTGTGGCCCTCGGCGAGCAGGCGGCGGTTGTCCTCCGCCTCGAGCAGCGCTTCGACCTGGTGGCCCAGCAGCACGCCCTCGGGGGTGAGCCCGTAGAGGATGCGGCCGCGGGGCTCGTACGGCTTGGGCTCGAAGGCGACCCGCACGCCGGGCGCGCCGTCCATCGCCTCGGCCAGCCCCTCGGCGAAGCGCCGCCGCATGGCCGGGAAGTCGATGCCGAAGGGGTTCTCGTAGCCGTCGATGCCCGCCCAGACGACCGAGAAGTCGGCGCCGATCTCGGCCCCCAGGGCGAACGCCCGCCGGGCACGCTCGATGGCCGTGCGCCGCGCCTGCGGCCGCGGGTTGGAGAGCGAGCCGAACTCGAACTCCGGGTCGTAGAAGAGCAGCGGGATGACGGTGATCAGGCGAATGCCCGTGTCGCGGGTGAACCGCCGCCAGGTCTCCAGGTTCTCCTCGTTGACCTCGTTGGGGTAGTGGGCCTCGAGGCCCGCCAGCCCGTACTGCGCCAGCCCGGCGGCGATCTCCAGCCGCCGCTCGAGGTCCAGGTCGGGCTTGTACTTGGCGTGAAAGCGGCTGTCGAAGGGCGAGAAGAACCAGATGCCGGCCGAGAAGGCGAGCTCCAGCTCGAAGCTCTCGAGATGACGGATCAGCTCCTCCGGCGAGCGCCGGGTCGCTTGCTCTCTCAGATCTGCCAGGGGCATGCGATCGCTCCTCGGGTGGCGGCCGGGTCAGCCGAAGAAGAGGTTCGAGAAGTAGACCATGACGATGGCCACCAGGACGACCACCACGATCGACAGGCGCAGGTCGACCCGGCGCCAGGCCGGGTCGGAGACGCCGCGATCGCCCACCTGCTCGATCGGCTCGATGCCGGCCACCCGCTGGTCGGCGGTGGCAAAGGTCAGCCCCGCCACGCGCGCGCTCGACGGCTCGCGGGTCATCAGGCTGACGACCACCAGCACCGCGGAGCAGACGAGAAACAGGATGGCGGCGAAGTTGAGGAAGTTGATCGTCGCGTAGTCGTAGAGCAGCCCGGA
>JBFGNS010000089.1:0-18680 GCA_041574955.1 Thermoanaerobaculia bacterium
CCTGGAAGCGCTGGCCGGCGAGCTGCTCGACGGCTGGCAGGGGGAGCCGGCACCCCCGCCGCCGCCGCTCTCACCGCCCGCCGCCAGCGCGCGCCGGGTGTTGGTGGTGGACCGGCCCGCCGCCCCACAGACCGAGCTCCGGCTCGGGCACCCGGGTGTACCGCGCCGTCATCCCGACTTCGCGGCGTTGGCCGTCGTCAACTCGCTGCTGGCCGGCAAGTTCACCAGCCGGCTCAACCTCAGCCTGCGCGAGCGGCACGGCATCACCTACGGGGTTGCCAGCCGGTTCACCGGCCGGCACGGCGCCGGGCCGTTCGTGGTGGCGGCGGCGGTCGACAACGCGGCCGTGGGGCTGGCGGCCGGCGAGATGGTCGCCGAGCTGGAGCGGCTGCAGCGCCAGCCGGTGGCCGACGACGAGCTGGCCGACAGCCGCAGCTACCTGCTGGGTGTCTTTCCCTACACCCTGCAGACCATCGGCGGCGTCTGCCAGCGGCTGGAGGTGCTGGCGGTGCACGACCTGCCGCCGGACCACTACCTGGACTACCAGCAACGCATCGCGGCGGTCGAGCCGCAAGACGTGCAGCGGCTCGCCAGGGAGCATCTGACGCCCGACCGCGCGGTGATCGTGGCGGTCGGGCCGGCCGACCAGATCGCCGGCCAGCTCACCGGGCTGGGGGACGTCGAGCGGCTGACCGGGGTCCCCTGGGAGGCCGAGGCAGCAGCCACTTCTGACGCCGCTAGTCTCTTGAAATCAACAGTTTAGGCACGCCCTACCCGACCTTGGAGCGGTCGCGGGATGTGGTAAGTTGAGGGCTTCAAAGGAGGAAGCAGAAGGATGCAGGTCGACAACCCCGCCAAGATCCGCAACCTCGCCGTCGCCGGACACAGCGACACCGGCAAGACGACCCTGGTCAGCGCCCTGTTGTACGCCGGCGGCGTGGTCAACCGGCTGAACCGGGTGGAGGACGGCAACACCACCACCGACTTCGACCCGGAGGAGATCGAGCGCGGTATCTCGATCGGCCTGGCCGTCTGCCACGTGCCGTGGAACGACCACAAGTTCAACCTCATCGACTGCCCGGGGTACGGCATCTTCTTCAGCGAGACGCGCAGCGCGGCGCGCGCCGCCGACGCCGTTCTGCTGTGCGTCAGCGCGGCCTCCGGCATCGAGGTGATCACCGAGAAGACCTGGGAGCTGGCGGCTGAGTGGCAGCTGCCGACGATCCTGCACCTCACCAAGATGGACCGCGAGCGAGCCGACCTCGAGGCCCTGCTCGAGCAGTTCCAGGAGCGCCTGGGGCGCGAGGTGGTGGCGGTGCACCTGCCGGTGGGCAAGGAGCAGGAGCTGTCCGGCGTGGTCGACCTGGTGCACATGCGCCAGTACCTCTACCCGCGCGACGGCGACGGGCGCGTCAAGTCGCAGCCGCTCGACGCCGAGCTGCGCGAGGCCGCCGAGCCGTGGCGGCAGACGCTGGTCGAGGCGGTGGCCGAGACCGACGACGAGCTGCTCGAGAAGTTCTTCGAACACGGCAGCCTGGAAGAGCAGGAGCTGATCGCCGGGCTGCAGCGGGCGGTACAGGGGCGCAAGCTGTTCCCCGTGACGCTGAGCTCCGGCGCGCACGGCATCGGCCCGTCGGCGCTGCTCGACTGCCTGGTGGAGGTCTCGCCGTCGCCGCTCGACCGCGGCAGCTTCCCCGCCCGCACCATCGGCGGCGAGCCGCTCGAGATCGCGATCGGCACCGACGAGAAGCCGAGCGCGCTGGTGTTCAAGACCCTCAGCGACCCGTTCACCGGCAAGGTGTCGCTGCTGCGCGTGGTGAGCGGTACCGTCACCACCGACTCGGTGCTGTGGAACGCGCGCGAGGACGCCGAGGAGCGCACCGCCAACCTGATGCTGATGGAGGGCAAGCAGGGGCGCGCCACGCCGCGCATGGTGGCGGGCGACATCGGCGGCGTCGCCAAGCTCAAGCTGGCCCATACCGGCGACACGCTGTGCGACAAGAGCCGACCGCTCGAGCTGGAGTGGATCCCGGTGCGCGAGCCCGCCATCTCGTTCGCCATCGAGCCCAAGTCCAAGGGCGACGAGGAGAAGATCGGCGAGGCGTTGCACCGCCTGATGGAGGAGGACATCACGCTCAAGGCGCACCGCGAGCCCGAGACCGGCGAGTTCCTGCTGTCGGGCACCGGCCAGCTGCACGTCGAGATCGCGGTCGCCAAGCTCAAGAAGCGGTTCAACGTGGAGGTGGTGCTGCACCCGCCCAAGGTGCCGTACCGCGAGACCATCCGGCGGCCGGCCACCGGCCACGGCCGCCACAAGAAGCAGACCGGCGGCCGCGGCCAGTTCGCCGACTGCCGGATCAAGGTGGAGCCGCTGACCGACGGCGAGGAGTTCGAGTTCGTCGACGAGATCTTCGGCGGCTCGATCCCGCAGGGCTTCCGGCCGGCGGTCGAGAAGGGGATCCAGGAGGCCCGCGTCAAGGGCTACCTGGCCGGCTTCCCGGTGGTCGGCTTCCGAGTGCGGCTGCTCGACGGCCAGCACCACGACGTCGACTCCTCCGAGATGGCGTTCAAGGTCGCCGGCTCGCTGGCGTTCAAGGACGCCATGAGCCAGGCCGGCGTGACGCTGCTCGAGCCCTACATGTCGGTCGAGATCACCACCAGCGAGGAGTTCATGGGCGACATCATGAGCGACCTCTCACAGCGCCGCGGCCGGCCGCAAGGGATGCAGTCGAAGAACGGCAGCCAGGTGGTGCAGGCCTCGGTACCGATGGCCGAGATGCTCAACTACGCCTCGGCGCTGCGCGCCATGACCCAGGGCCGCTCGAGCTTCCACATGGAGTTCTCCCACTACGAGGAGGTCCCCAAGCCGGTGCAGGAGAAGATCATCGCCGAGGCGCAGCGCGAGAAGGAGTCCGACTGACCGCCGGCTGACCGCGGCGCGCCGGCCGGCGGCGGCTCGGCGCCCGAGAAAAGCGAACGGGGGAGCCGGCGGGCTCCCCCGTTCCTGTCTGCGCTCTCGAGTCCTCGCGCCGGCTACTTCTTGCCCTTCTTGCCCTTGGCGGGGGCGGGCTCCGGCGCCGCCTCGCCCTTCTCGACGAACTCGAGAACGGCCATCTCGGCGGCGTCGCCCAGTCGCGGACCGAGCTTGACGATCCGGGTGTAGCCCCCCGGACGCTCGGCAAAGCGGGGCGCGATCTCCTCGAACAGCTTGCGTACCAGCTGGCGGTTGCTCACCCAACGGCCCACCAGACGGCGGGCGTGGAGCGATCCGCGCTTGCCCTGAGTGACCATCTTCTCTGCGATCGGACGCAGCTCCTTGGCCTTGGGCAGGGTGGTGCGGATCCGCTCGTGCTCGATGAGCGAGGCCAGCTGGTTGCGAAACAGCGCCCGGCGATGGGCCGTGGTCCGGCTCAGCTTGCGGCCGCTGACTCGATGGCGCATGACGTTCTCTCCTTCTCTTTCGGCTAGACGCTGGCGCCGTCGGTCGGCTGCTCCTGCTCGGGCACGTCCATGCCGAGCCGCAGACCCAGCTTGGCGAGGATCTCCTGCACCTCGTCGAGCGACTTCTTACCGAAGTTCTTGGTCTCCAGCATCTCCTTCTCGGACCGCCGCACCAGGTCGCGCAGCGAGTGGATGTTGGCGTTCTTCAGACAGTTGGCCGAGCGCACCGACAGATCCAGCTCGTCGATCGAGCGCGCCAGCAGCAGGTCGATGCCGGAGGGATCCTGATCCTCCGCCACCCCCGCATCCTCGACGATGCTCTCCTCGGACTCGATGAAGATCGTCAGGTGGTCCTTGAGCAGCATCGAGGCCAGCGACACCGCCTCCTCCGGCTTGACCGTGCCGTTGGTCCAGACCTCGAGGATCAGCCGCTCGTAGTCGGTAGCCCGCCCGACGCGCGCCGCCTCGACCCGGTAGTTGACCTTCTTGACCGGGCTGTGCACCGAATCGATCGGGATCCAACCGACGCCCAGGCTCTCGTCGAAGTTCTGCTCGGCGCTGCGGTAGCCGCGGCCGGAGGCGACCTTGGCCTGCAGCTTGAACGTGCCCTCGGCGCTCAGCGTCGCGATGTGCACGTCGGGGTCGCAGATCTCGACCTGCGGATCACCGGCCAGCTGGCCGGCGGTCACCGGCCCGGCGCCGGAGACGTCGAGGCCGACGAACTTGGCCTCCTCGGCGTGTATCCGAATCGGAATCTGCTTGAGGTTCAGAATGATGTCGGTGACGTCCTCGACCACTCCCGGAATCGACGAAAACTCGTGCTGGATCCCCTCGATCTGGACCGCGGTCACCGCCGCGCCTTCGATCGAAGACAGCAGGCTGCGGCGCAGCGCGTTGCCGACGGTGGTGGCAAAGCCGCGCTCGAACGGTTGTGCGGTGAAACGGCCGAAGCTGGACGAACGGCTCTCGCCGTCGACCTCGATGCGCTTCGGGCGCTGAAATCCCTTCCAAAGCATGACTTCTCCTTCTGTTGCCTGTGGCTCTTGGTCAGCCGCCCGATTAGCGGCTGTAGAGCTCGACGATGAGCTGTTCCTCGACCGGCAGCTTGATGTCCTCACGCGTCGGTAGCGCCAGCAGCTTACCGGTGAAGCTCTCGGGATCGAGCTCGAGCCAGCTCGGAATACCGCGGCCGCGCGCCGATTCGACGCTGGCACGGATGAACTCGTTCTTGCGGCTCGCCTCACGCACCGAGATCTCCTGTCCCTGGCGCGTCTGGTACGAGGCGATGGTGGTCTTGCGCCCGTCGACCAGGACGTGGCCGTGGCGCACCAGCTGGCGGGCCTGCGCCCGCGAAGAGGCGAACCCCAGGCTGTAGACGACGTTGTCGAGCCGCCGCTCGAGCATCACCAGCAGGTTCTCGCCGGTGATCCCCTTGAGCCGCTCGGCTTCCTTGAAGTAACCGCGGAACTGGCGCTCCAACACGCCGTAGATCCGCTTGACCTTCTGCTTCTCGCGCAGCTGCACCGGATAGCCCAGCTTGCGGCGGGCGCGGCGCTGGCCGTGCTGACCGGGCGGATAGCCACGGCGCTCGATGGCGCACTTCTCCTTGAAGCAGCGATCGCCCTTCAAAAACAGTTTCATACTTTCCCGGCGGCAGAGCCTGCAGACGGGTCCTTTGTAGCGTGCCACGGTTGCTTCTCCTCGTTCCTCTCGGCCGGCAGCCGTATCAGACCCGGCGCCGCTTGCGCGGCCGGCATCCGTTGTGCGGGATGGGCGTGACGTCCTTGATCGACTTGACCGTCAGGCCGGCGGCCGCCAGCGCGCGGATCGCCGACTCGCGGCCGCCGCCCGGGCCGTCGACCTCGACGTCGATGGTCCTCATGCCGAGGTCGCGCGCCTGATGGCCGGCGTTGCGGCCGGCGACCTGGGCGGCGAACGGCGTGCCCTTGCGCGAGCCCTTGAAGCCGATGCGCCCGGCGGTCGACCAGGTCAGGACGTTACCTTCCGGATCGGAGATGGTGATCAGAGTGTTGTTGAAGGTGGCCTGGATGTGCGCCACGCCGTGCGGTACGACCCGCTTCTCCTTCTTCTTGCGTTCCTTCTTGCCGCGCTGCTTAGCCATTATTTCTTGACCTTCTTCTTGCCGGCGACGGCGCCGCGTCGCGGACCCTTGCGAGTGCGCGCGTTGGTGTGCGAGCGCTGGCCCCGCACCGGCAGGTTGCGCCGGTGGCGCACGCCGCGGTAGGAGCCGATCTCGATCAGCCGCCGGATGTTCTGGGCGACCTCCTTGCGCAGCTCACCCTCCACCCCGCCCTGATCCTGGATCACCTGGCGGATGTTGCGCGCCTCTTCCTCGGTCAGTTCCTTGACCAGCGTGGTGGCATCCACCTTCGCCTTATCGAGGATCTGGTGCGAGCGGGTGCGCCCGATGCCATAGATGTAGGTCAGCCCGACCCACACCTGCTTGTTCTGGGGCAGATCAATGCCCGCGATACGTGCCATGGTCGCTCCTACCCTTGCCGCTGCTTGTGTTTCGGATTCTCACAGATCACCCGCACCACGCCGTGGCGGCGGACGATCTTGCACTTCGGACACATGCGTTTCACTGACGAACGTACTTTCATCGGCTATGACCTCAGGCGGTAGACGATACGGCCCCGGTTCAGGTCGTACGGCGACAGCTCCACCCGCACGCGGTCACCGGGCAGGATGCGGATGAAATGCTTGCGCATCTTGCCGGAGACGTGCGCCAGCACCCGGTGTCCGTTCTCCAGCTCCACACGGAACTGGGCGTTGGGTAGTGGCTCGACCACCACCGCTTCGACTTCGATCGCCTCTTCCTTCGCCAAAACCAGACTCCCCTCGGCGTCAGGCCGCTGCCGACAGCCCGAGAACCCTCGGGCCGGCATCGGTGACCGCCACTGAAAACTCGAAATGCGCCGACAGCGAGCCGTCGGCCGTGCGCGCCGTCCAACCGTCGGCGTCCATGCTGACGCCGGCACCGCCGGCGTTGACCATCGGCTCGATCGCCAGCACCAGCCCCGGCTTGAGCCGCGGGCCCTTGCCCGAGCTGCCGAAGTTGGGCACCTGGGGCTCCTCGTGCAGCGCCGTGCCGATGCCGTGGCCGACGAACTCGCGTACCACCGAGAAGCCGTCGCGCTCGACGCGCTCCTGTACCGCGTGCCCGATGTCGGACAGCCGGCCGCCGGGACGCACCCGCTCGACCGCCGCCGCCAGCGCCTGGCGGGTGGTGTCGAGCAGACGCTCCGCCTCGCCGTTGATCTCGCCGACCGCGAAGGTGCGCGCCGCGTCGCCGTAGTAGCCCTTGAACAGCACGCCGCAGTCGACACCGACGATGTCGCCCTCGGCCAGCGGCCGCGCCGTCGGAATGCCGTGCACGATGACGTCGTTGATCGAGGTGCATAGCGTCGCCGGGTAACCGCGGTAGTTGAGGAACGCCGGCACACCGCCGGCGGCGCGGATGGCGGACTCGGCCCAGCTGTCCAGCTCGGCCGTAGTCACGCCCGGCGCGATGCGCTCGGCGATGCCGTCGAGCACGAGATGGACGATGCGGTTGGCCTCGTCCATCAGCTCGATCTCGTCTGGCGTCTTGAGCACCATCAGGCACTCTCCCCCACCGCTTCTTCGATACCGTCGGTGACCGCCTCGATGGCGCGGTCGCCGTCCACCACCCGCAGCAGATCGCGCTGCTGGTAGTAGCCGACCAGCGGCTCGGTCTTCTCCTCGTACAGCCGCAGCCGCCGGCGCACCACCTCTTCGCTGTCGTCCAGCCGGCGGCGTGACAGCGTCCGCCGGATGAGCTCCGCCTCCGGCACCCGGATCAGCACCACGCCGTCGAGCGAGCGGTCCTGGCGCTGGAGCATCTCCTCCAGGGTGTCCGCCTGCGCCAGCGTGCGCGGGTAGCCGTCGAGCAGGAAGCCGTGCGCGGCATCGTCGTGCTCGAGCCGCCGGCGCACCACCTCGGCCATCGTGTGGTCGTCCACCAGACCGCCGTCGGCCATGATCGAGCCCACCTTGCGGCCGAGCTCGCTGCCGCTGGTGACTGCGCTGCGCAGCATATCGCCGGTGGAGATCGCGGGGATCCCCCAGCGGCGCGACAGGATCTGCGCCTGGGTGCCCTTGCCCGACCCGGGGGGGCCGAGCAGCACCAGGCACAGCGCCTGCGGCCGAGCCGCGCGCTCAGCTTCGGCGGCCACGGATCCTCCCGCGCTTCATGAAGCCCTCGTAGTTGCGCATCACCAGCTGGCTCTCGATCTGCTGCACCGTGTCCATGGCGACGCCCACCACGATCAGCAGCGAAGTGCCACCGAAGTAGAAGTTGATGCCGAGACCGCGGGTGATCCAGTCGGGCACCAGGTTGTCGAGCTGCTGGCCGATGAACGGCAGCCCCTGCACCTTCAAGCCGCTGAGCAGGAACTCCGGCAGCACCGACACCGCCGCCAGGTAGACCGCGCCCACCAGAGTCAGCCGGGTGAGGATGCGATCGATGTACTCGGAGGTGCGCTTGCCCGAGCGGATGCCGGGGATGAAGCCGCCGTACTTGCGCAGGTTCTCCGCCGTGTCGGCCGGGTTGAAGATGATGGACACGTAGAAATAGCAGAAGAAGATGATCGACACCACGTACAGCAAGTAGTGCAGCGGCTCGCCCCACGACAGGGCGTTGGCCAGCGTCTGCAGCCACTCGTTCTCGAACATGCCAGCGATGGTCGCCGGGATCATCACCACCGAGCTGGCGAAGATCACCGGGATGACGCCGCCGGTGTTGACGCGCAACGGCAGGTAGGTGTTCTGCCCGCCGTACACGCGCCGGCCGACGACACGCTTGGCGTACTGCACCGGGATGCGCCGCTGGGCGCGCTCCATGTACACGATGAACGCCACCACCGCCACCATGAACACCAGCAGCACCAGCACCTTGAGCACCGACAAAGCGCCGCTCTGCACGCTCGACACGGTTTCGATGATGGCGCCCGGCAGGCCCACCACGATGCCGGCGAAGATGATCAGCGAGATGCCGTTGCCGACGCCGCGTTCGCTGATCTGCTCGCCCAGCCACATGACGAAGGCGCAGCCGGTGGTGAGGGTCAGCACGGTCAGCAGCCGGAAACCCCACCCCGGGTTCGGCACCAGCGTGCCGCCGCCCGGCGTGGCCATGCGCTCGAGCCAGATGGCGATGCCCATCGACTGGATTACCGAGATGCCCATCGTCAGGTAGCGCGTGTACTGGGTGATCTTGCGCCGCCCGAGCTCGCCCTCCTTCGACAGCTTCTCGAGGTACGGCCAAACCACGGTCAGCAGCTGCAGCACGATCGACGCCGTGATGTACGGCATGATGCCGAGGGCGAACACCGCCACCCGCTCCAGGCTGCCGCCGGTGAAGGTGTTGACGAACCCCAGGAAGGTGTCCTTCATCGACTCCATGAACTCGAGCAGGGCCTGCGGGTCGATACCCGGGGTCGGGATGTTGCATCCGACCCGGTAGACGCCCAGCAGCGCAAACGTGAAGAACAGCCGCTTGCGCAGGTCCGGAATCGCGAAGATGTTGCGGAAGCTGTCGATCACGAAGCGATCACCTCGCAGCTGCCGCCGGCCGCCTCGATCTTGCGGCGGGCCGACGCCGAGAACTTGTGCGCCGCCACCTGGAGCGCTCGCTCCACCTCGCCCTGGCCGAGGATCTTGACCGGCCGGTCGGGCCGCACCAGACCGCGGGCCGCCAGCGTCGCCGGCGTGATCTCGCCCTCCAGGTCGGCCAGCGCCTCGAGGTTGACGATCTCGAACTCGCGACGGAACAGGTTGGTGAAGCCGCGCTTGGGCACGCGGCGGAGCAGCGGCATCTGACCGCCCTCGAAGCCCGGCCGGCGGCTGAAGCCCGCGCGCGAACGCTGGCCCTTGTGACCGCGGCCAGCGGTCTTGCCCTTGCCCGAGCCGGGCCCGCGGCCGACGCGCTTGCGCGACCGCTTGCTGCCGGGAGCGGCGGAAAGATCGTGCAGCTTCATGACTTCTCCTCGATCAGCTCGACCAGATGCGGAATCTTGGCGACCATGCCGCGCACCGCCGGCGAGTCCTCGCGCTCGACGACATGATGAATGCGCCGCAGACCCAGGCCGCGCAGCACCTCGTGCTGCTTGCCGGGACGGCCGATGGGGCTGCGCACCTGACGGATCCGCAGCGGCTTTTTCGCCTTAGCTCTGGCCATCGTCGGTCTCCTCAGCGCCCGCCTCCGTCGGCTCGGCAGCAGCGGCGGCCTCGTCAGCCACCTCCTCGCCGTTGCCGTTGCGGCTGCGCAGACGGCGCACCGTCTCGGCGTTGCGCAGCTGGAGCAGCGCGTCCATCGTCGCCTTGACCACGTTCTGCGGGTTCTTCGAGCCCAGCGACTTGGTCAGGATGTCCTGAATGCCGACACTCTCGATCACCGCCCGCACCGCGCCGCCGGCGATCACGCCGGTGCCCTGCGACGCCGGCTTGACCAGCACCCGGCTGGAGCCGAAGACGCCGAGCGCCTCGTGCGGGATGGTGGTGCCGGTCAGCGGCACGCTCACCAGGTTCTTGCGGGCAATGTCGATACCCTTGCGGATCGCGCCGGGCACTTCCTTGGCCTTGCCCGATCCGAAACCGACGCGGCCGTTGCCGTCGCCGATCACCACCAGGGCGGAGAAGGAGAAGTTCTTGCCACCCTTCACCACCTTGGTGACCCGGTTGATGTCGATGACCTGCTCGAAGAACTCAGGCTCGTTGCTGTAATTCCTGGCCAAGACTGTCTCCTTGTTAGAACTCGAGCCCCTTGGACCGGGCGCCGTCGGCGACCGCCTTGACGCGGCCGTGGTAGATGTAGCCGCCGCGGTCGAACACGACCCGCTCGACACCCTTTTCACGCGCCCGCTCGGCCACCGTCTCGCCGACCAGCTTGGCGGCCTCCCGCGAGTCCTTGCCGGCGGCGATACGCCCGCGCAGATCGGGCTCCATCGAGCTCGCCTGGGCCAGCGTCTCGCCGCTCGCGTCGTTGATCACCTGGGCGTAGATGTAGCGTGAGCTCTTGAACACGCTCAGCCGCGGACGCTCGCCGGTACCGATGACGCGCGTCCGCACGCGCCGGTGGGCGCGCTGGCGGCGAACGGATCGGGAATGGGTGCTGGACATCGTGACTTCTCCTCGCCTGCCGGGGCTAGCGCGCGCCGGCCTTGCCCACCTTGCGGCGGATGATCTCGTCCACGTACTTGATGCCCTTGCCCTTGTACGGCTCGGGCTTGCGCAGCGACCGGATCTCCGCCGCCACTTGGCCTACGCGCTGCCGGTTGGCGCCGCTGACGGTGATGCGGTTCTGCTTGTCGACCTCGATTTCGATCCCCTCCGGGATGGAGTAGACGACCGGATGCGAGTAGCCGAGCGCCATCTGCAGCTCGCGGCCCTGCACCTCGGCGCGGTAGCCGACACCGTGGATCTCGAGCTGCTTGGTGAAACCGCGCGCGGCCCCCTCGACGGCGTTGGCCAGCAGCGAGCGCATCAGGCCGTGGCGCGAGCGCAGAACGCGGCTGTCGCCCTCGCGACTGACCGTCACGGTGGCGTCGTCGATCGATACCGGCACGCCGTCGATCAGCTTCTCGGTGACCTTGCCTTTCGGGCCTTCGGCGACGAAGCGGCCGTCGACGACCGCCACCTTGACTCCCGCCGGAACCTCGATCGGCTTTTTTCCGATACGCGACATGATCGCTCTCCCGCTACCAGATCTCGCACAGCAGCTCGCCGCCGACGCCGCGCTCGCGCGCCGCCTTGTCGGTGAGCAGCCCCTGAGAGGTGGAAAGGATGCCGACGCCGAGGCCGCTTAGCACCGGCTGGATCTCCGACGCCTTGCGGTAGACCCGCCGGCCGGGCCGGCTGACTCGCTGCATGCGCCGCACCAGCGGCTCGCCGTCGCCGCTGTAGCGCAGGAAGATCCGGATCTCGCGGTCGGTGGGGCCGTCGCCGTGCTGCTCGAACTTGTCGATGAAGCCCTCGTCCTTGAGGATCTTGCAGATCTCCAGCTTGATGCTCGACTGCGGCACGTTCAGGCGGTCGTGGCGCACGCGGTAGGCGTTACGGATCCGCGTCAGCAGATCGGCGATGGGATCGGTCATGCTCATGGCTCGCTCGACTCTCCTCGACCTACCAGCTGGCCTTGATCACGCCGGGCAGGTAGCCCTGCAGCGCCAGGTTGCGGAAACAGATGCGGCACAGGCCGAACTTGCGCATGAAGCCGCGCGGCCGCCCGCAGCGGCGGCAGCGGTTGCGCTTGCGCACCGAGAACTTGGGCCGCCGCCGGGCCTGGGCCATCTTCGCTTGGGTTGCCATATCGCTCAGTCTCCTCAGGCGTTCGGGCGCCGGAACGGCATGCCCATCTCGCGCAGCAGGTAGAACGCCTGCTCGTCGTTCTCCGCGGTGGTGACGAAGGTGATGTTCATCCCCTTGACGCGGTCGACCTTGCTGTAGTCGATGTCGGGGAAGATCAGGTGGTCCTGGACGCCCAGCGTGTAGTTGCCGCGGCCGTCGAAGCTCTTGGTGGGGATGCCGCGGAAGTCGCGCACGCGCGGCAGCGCGACGGCGATCAGCCGGTCCATGAAGTCCCACATGCGGTCGCCGCGCAGCGTCACCCGGCAGCCGATCGGCATGCCGGTGCGCAGCTTGAAGGCGGCGATCGACTTCTTGGCGCGGGTGATCACCGGCTGCTGGCCGGCGATCGCCGCCAGCTCCTCGACCGCGTCGTCGAGCAGCTTGATGTTCTGGGTCGCCTCGCCGAGCCCGACGTTGAGCACGATCTTGGTCAGCCGGGGCACCGCCATGATGTTGTCGATGGCGAACTCCTGCTGCAGCTTGGGCACCACCTGTTCGCGGTAGTGCCGCTGGAGCCGCGGCTGGTAGCCGTTGCCGGCTGCCGGACCCGGGGTCGCGGTTTTCTTCTGCTTCTTCTCGGCCATTTTCTTCTGCTTCTCGGCCATCGGCCTTCTCCGACTCAGTTGAAGGTGGCGCCGCAGCTCTTGCAGACCCGCACGCCACTGCCGTCCTCCAGCCGCTTGCGTCCCAGGCGGGTGGGCTTGCCGCACTCCGGGCAGACCACCTGCAGGTTGGACAGCTGGATCGGCGCCTCGCGCTCGAGAATCCCGCCCTGCACCTGGGCAGAGGGGTTCGGCCGAGTGTGCCGCTTGATCATGTTCACTCGCTCGACGATCGCGCCGCCGCCGGCCGGCAGCATGCGCAGCACCTTGCCGCGCACGCCCCGATCCTTGCCGGCGATCACCAGCACCTCGTCGTTCTTCTTGATCTTGGCCTTGCTCATTTCGCTTTCCCGTCTATCGACGCCTGCCTAGAGGACCTCCGGCGCCAGCGAGATGATCTTCATGAAGCGCCGCTCGCGCAGCTCGCGTGCCACCGGCCCGAACACGCGCGTGCCGATCGGCTCACCGGCATCGCTGACCAGCACCGCCGAGTTGGTGTCGAAACGGATGTAGCTGCCGTCGCGGCGGCGCTTGGACGCGGCGGTGCGCACGATCACCGCGCGCACCACCTGTCCCTTCTTGATGGTGCCGTCGGGGGTGGCCTCCTTGACCGAGGCAGTGATCACGTCGCCCAGACCGCCGTAGCGGCCGGCCGAGCCGCCGCGCAGGTGGATGCAGGCGATCTTGCGAGCCCCGGAGTTGTCGGCCACGTCCAGGATGGTGCCCATCTGGATCATTCATCAGCTCCCTTCGGCTCGCTGCAGCACCTTGCTGACCCGCCAGCGCTTGAGCGCCGACAGCGGCCGCGACGACACGATCTGCACCCGGTCGCCCTCGCGACACTCGTTCTCCTCGTCGTGGGCGTAGAACTTGGTGGTGCGCTTGACGTGGCGCTTGTAGAGCGGATGCATGAAGGTGTTGATCACCGCCACCACCACGGTCTTGTCCATCTTGCTGCTCTCGACGGTGCCGACCTTGAACTGCCGGCGGCCGCGAGGCGCGCTTTGCTGCTGCTCCTGAACCATGTCCCCGTTTCCTCTTCTAAGCCGTCTCGACCCGCTTCTCGCGCAGCACCGTCAGCACCCGCGCCATCTCGCGCCGCAGCACGCCGAGGCGTGCCGGGTTCTCGAGCTGACCGGTGACCTGCTGCAGTCTCAAGGCGAACAGCTGCTCGGCCAGCTCGCGCTCCTTGAGCTCGAGCTCGTCGACCGTCTGTTCTCTCAGTTGTGCCGCTTTCATCGTCCAGACCCCCTCAGACCGCGAACTCCTGGTCGCGCGCCAGGTAACGGGTCTTGATGCCGAACTTGTAGGACGCCAGAGTCATCGCGTGCTGCGCGACGTCGGCCGGCACCCCCTCCAGCTCGAACAGGATGCGCCCCGGCTTGACCACCGCCACCCACTCCTCCGGGTTGCCCTTGCCCTTGCCCATGCGGGTCTCGAGCGGCTTTTTGGTGATCGGCTTGTCGGGAAAGATGCGGATCCAGATCTTGCCGCCACGCTTGACGCCGCGCGCGATCGCGATACGGGCCGCCTCGATCTGGCGCGCCGTCACCCAGCCGGCCTCGAGCGCCTGCAGAGCGTAATCGCCGAAGGCGATGTAGTCACCGCCCTTGGCGGGCCCGGAGCGACGTCCCCGCTGCCGCTTGCGGTACTTGACTTTCTTGGGCATCAACATGGTCTTGTTCCTCGCTCGCCTCGGCCGCCGCTAGACCGCCGTCCGCCGCTGCTTCTCGCGCAGCAGATCACCCTTGTAGATCCACACCTTGCAGCCGATGACACCGTAGGTGGTGTACGACTCGGCGAGGCCGTAGTCGATGTCGGCCTTGAGCGTGTGCAGCGGCAGACGACCCTCCTGGTACCACTCGGTGCGCGCGATCTCGCGCCCGCCGAGCCGGCCCGACACCATGATCTTGAAGCCCTTGGCGCCAAAGCGGAACGCCGCCTCCATCGCCTTCTTCATCGCCCGCCGGAACGCGATCCTGCGCAGCAGCTGCGCCGCCAGGTTCTGTGCCACCAGCTGGGCGTCGAGCTCGGGGCGCTGGATCTCCTGGATGTTGATGTGCACCTCGCGCCCCATGCGCTTCATCAGGTCGTCGCGCAGCTTGTCGACCTCCGCCCCCTTGCGGCCGATGACGATGCCGGGCCGCGAGGTGTGGATGGTCACGCGCAGCTTGTCGGCGGCGCGCTCGATGTCGACCTCGCTGACGCCGGCGTGCGACAGCCGCTTCTTGAGCGCATCGCGCAGCTCGAGATCCTCCTGCAGCAGATCGGCGTAGTCGCGCTCGGCGAACCAGCGTGAGTGCCACGGCTTGTTGTAGACCAGCCGGAAGCCGTACGGATGTGTTTTCTGACCCACGGTAATCCTCTCCCGTTACGCCGTCTCACCCTTGCGGGTATCCAGCTTGATCGTGACGTGGCTCTGCCGTTTCAGGATGCGGAAGGCGCGGCCCATCGGCTGCGCCCGGATGCGCTTGAGCGTCGGTCCGCCGTCGACGAAGATCTCCTTGACGTACAGCCGGTCGACGTCGACCTGCTCGTCGCGGTTCTCGGCGTTGGCGATCGCCGAGCGCAGCAGCTTGGCGAGCGGCCGTGCCGCCGCCTTGCCGTTGAGCGCCAGCAGGTTGGCGGCCTCCTGGACGTCGCGGCCGCGGATCTGGTCGGCGACCAGGCGCACCTTCTGCGGCGAGGTCTGGAGGTACTTGAGCCGTGCTGTGAATTCCATCGTCTTCGCTCCGCCGATCGTCAGCGCGGGCGCCCCATCTTCTCGGCGCGCTTGCCGCCGTGGCCGCGGAAGGTGCGGGTCATGGCGAACTCGCCGAGCTTGTGCCCGACCATGTTCTCGGTCACGTAGACCGGGATGAACTTCATACCGTTGTGCACCGCGATCGTGTGCCCCACCATCTCCGGGATGATCGTCGAGCGCCGCGACCAGGTCTTGACCACACGCTTGTCGCCGCTGGCGTTCATGCCCTCGATGCGGGCATGCAGCCGCTCGTCGATGAAGAAGCCTTTCTTGAGTGAACGAGCCATACCGTCTCCCGATCCCTACTTCTTGCCGCGCCGGCGCACGATCATCGGATCGGTGCGCTTGTTGTTGCGCGTGCGGTAGCCCTTGGTGGGCACGCCCCAGGGCGTGCAGGGGTGGCGGCCGCCCGAGCTGCGGCCCTCACCGCCGCCCATCGGGTGGTCCACCGGGTTCTTGGTGACGCCGCGGTTGTGCGGCCGGCGGCCCTGCCAGCGCTTGCGGCCGGCCTTGCCCAGCGAGGTGTTCTCGTGCTCGAGGTTGCCCACCTGGCCGACCGTCGCGTAGCACTCAACGTGCAGCCTGCGCACCTCGCCCGAGGGCAGCTTGACCAGGGCGTAGGAGCCCTCCTTGGCCATCAGCTGGGCACCGGCACCGGCGCTGCGCACCAGCTGCCCGCCCTTGCCGATCCTCAGCTCCAGGTTGTGGACGATGGTGCCGACCGGGATCTGGCGCAGCGGCAGTGCGTTGCCCGGGTTGATCGGCGCCTCCTCGCCCGCCACCACCTCGTCGCCCACCGCCACGCCGTGCGGCCACAGGATGTACCGCTTGTCGCCGTCGGCGTAGTGCAGCAGCGCGATGCGCGCCGAGCGGTTGGGGTCGTACTCCACCGACGCCACCTTCGCCGGTACGCCGTGCTTTTCGCGCCGGAAGTCGACCGCGCGGTAGCGCTTCTTGTGGCTGCCGCCGCGGTACCAGATGGTGATCCGCCCGCGGTTGTTGCGGCCGCCGATGCGCTTCTTGCCCGAGGTCAGCGGCTTGTACGGCTTCGCCGTGGTGAGCTCGTCGAAGCTCGCCACCGACTGCTGCCGCCGCGCCGGGCTGGTGGGCTTATGCTGTTTGATTGCCATCTTGCACCTCGATCGTCGCCCTACATTCCCTCGAAGAACTCGATCGGCTTCTCGCCCGCCGCCAGCCGCACGTACGCCTTCTTCCAGTCCGCCTTGCGGCCCACGTAGCGGCCCTGCCGGCGCGGCTTGCCGTACATCGACGCCACCCGCACGTCGGCCACCTTGACCTTGAACTGGGCCTCCACGGCGCGCTTGATCTCGATCTTGTTGGCCCGGCGATCGACCTCGAAGGCGACGATGTTGCGCTCGTCACGCAGCTCGGTCGACTTCTCGGTGATCAGCGGCCGGCGAATCACTTCCTGGACTCTCATCGCGCCAGCACCTCCACGACCCGGTTGAGGGCCTCCTGGCTGACCACCACGTGCGGCCGGTCGACCACGTCGTAGACGTTCAGCCCGAGCGCATCGACCGTCTTGAGGCGCGGGTTGTTGCGCGCCGCCAGCGCCAGGTTGTCGTTGTCGTAACGGTCCACCAACAGCGCCTTGCCGGCGACGCCCAGCTTGGCCAGCGCCTTGACCAGCTCGGCGGTCTTGTGGCTGTCGAGCTCGAGCGAGTCCAGCACCAGCAGCTCGGCGTCGGCCAGCTTGCGCGACAGCGCCGACTTGAGCGCGTTCTTGCGCTCGCTGACGCTCAGCTTCTTGTCGTAGGCGCGCGGCCGCGGCCCGTGAGCCACGCCGCCGGTGCGCCACAGCGGCGACCGCAGGCTACCGGCCCGCGCCCGGCCGGTGCCCTTCTGCCGCCACGGCTTGCGGCCGGTGCCGGCCACCTCGGCGCGGGTCTTGGCCTGGTGGGTGCCGCTGCGCTGCGCCGCCCGGTACGCCTCGACCGCCAGGTGGATCAGGTGCTCCTTGTACGGATAGGCGAACACCTCCTCCGGCAGCTCGATGTCGCGCACCTTGCGGTTCTTCAGGTTCTTGACCGTGACCTTCATGATCGTTTGCCCTTCTTGGCCGCCTGGATGGCGACGATCTCGTTGGGCGGGCCGGGCACCGAGCCCTTGAGATACAGCAGCCCCTTGTCCTCGTCGACCAGCACCACCTTCAGGTTCTTGGCGGTCACCCGCTTGGCGCCCATCTGGCCGGGCAGCCGCACGCCCGGGAAGACGCGCGACGGATCGGAGGCCTGGCCGATCGAGCCCGGTGCGCGGTGGAACATCGAGCCGTGGGTGGCCCGGCCGCCGCCGAAACCGTGGCGCCGCACGACGCCCTGAAAGCCCTTGCCCTTGCCGCGCGCCACCACGTCGACGTATTCGTCGACCTCGAAGATCGAGGCCTTGATCTGGTCGCCGGGCTTGGCCTCGTCGGCGGCCTCGGTGCGGAACTCCACGAGCCGCCGCATCGGCGCCACGCCAGCCTTGTCGAAATGACCGCGCATCGGCTTGCTCACCGTGCGCAGCGGGCGCTGCTCGACGAGGCCGATCTGCACCGCGTCGTAGCCGTCGCGCTCGGCGGTCTTGCGCTGCACCACCAGGCACGGGCCGGCCTCGACGACGGTTACCGGAACCGCCTCGCCGGAGTCGGTGAAGATCTGGGTCATCCCGATCTTCCTGCCCAGGATTCCTTTCATCGCCTTACGCGCTCCCCTGCTTGCCGAACGCCTTGATCTCGACGTCAACGCCGGCCGGCAGCTCGAGCTTCATCAGGGCGTCGACCGTCTGGCCGGTCGGCTCGAAGATGTCCAGCAGCCGCTTGTGGGTGCGGATCTCGAACTGCTCACGCGACTTCTTGTCGATGTTGGGCCCGCGGTTGACCGTGTAGCGCGCGATGTGGGTCGGCAGCGGGATCGGGCCGACCACCCGCGCACCCGTGCGGCGGGCCGTGTCGACGATCTCGTAGGTCGAGGCGTCGAGGCTACGGTAGTCGTAGGCCTTGAGACGGATGCGGATCTTTTCGTTGACCATCGATCGGTTCCTCTGGCGCGGGCCGGCGGCGAGCGGATCGCTCTAGTCCAGGATCTCGGTTACGGTGCCGGCGCCGACGGTGCGTCCGCCCTCGCGGATGGCGAAGCGCACGCCCTTCTCCATGGCGATCGGCGCGATCAGCTCCACCTCCAGGTTGACGTTGTCGCCCGGCATCACCATCTCGGTGCCCTCCGGCAGCTGCGACGCACCCGTCACGTCGGTGGTGCGGAAGTAGAACTGCGGACGGTAGCCGTTGAAAAACGGCGTGTGACGACCGCCCTCCTCCTTGGTCAAAACGTACACCTCGCCGCGGAACTTGGTGTGCGGCGTGATCGAGCCCGGCTTCGCCAGCACCTGACCCCGCTCCACCTCGTCCTTCTTCGTACCCCGCAGCAGCACACCCACGTTGTCCCCCGCCTGACCCTCGTCCAGGATCTTGCGGAACATCTCCACACCCGTCACCACCGTCTTGGTGGTCG
>JBFGNS010000090.1:0-17803 GCA_041574955.1 Thermoanaerobaculia bacterium
GCGGCACGCTCGAGGTGCTGCAGCGGCTGCGCGACCCGGGGCGCCGGCCGGGGGTCGAGCCGCGGGTGGTGGCGGCGGGTCCGGGGCTCGACGGCGTGGCGTCGGACCCGCGTGCGCTGGTCACGGTGAGCTCGGCCGAGGAGGCGCGGGCGCGGGTGGCCGAGAACGCCGCCGCCGGCGCCGACTTCGTCAAGGTCTACCTGCAGCTCCCCGAGGAGGTCTACCGGGCGATCCTCGACGAGGCGGCGCGCCACGGTCTGCCGGTGGCCGGCCACGTGCCGCTGTCGGTCGACGCGGCGACCGCCGCCGAGGACGGCTTCCTGAGCATCGAGCACATGCAGGCCGAGATCGGCGGCTACTGCGATCCGGCGCCGCAGGGCGACTGTCCGGCGCTGTTCGAGCTCTTCCGGCGGCTCGGCACCTGGCAGGTGCCGACCCTGGCGGTGCGCCGCAACCGCGCCTACCTGGACGACCCGCGGGTGTTCGAGGCCGCCGCGCTCGCGCAGGCGCCGCCCTACCTGCTGGCGGAATGGGGGAGCGTGCGGGCCGAGCGGCTGGCGGAGATGGACGCGGCGGCGCTCGACGCCGTGCGCGGGCGCTGGTACGCCGAGCGGCGGCTGGCGGCGGCGCTGGTCGCGGCCGAGGTGCCGGTCCTGGCCGGCTCCGACGCCGGCGAGCTGTACTCGCTGGCCGGCGCCGGGCTTCACGACGAGCTCGAGCTGCTGGTCGAGGCGGGCATGACCCCGCGTCAGGCGCTCTCCGCCGCCACCCTCGGCCCTGCCGAGTACCTCGGCGAGACCGACACCCTGGGCACCGTCGAGCCCGGCCGGCGAGCCGATCTGGTGCTGCTCGAAGCCGACCCGCTGGAGTCGATCGCCAACCTGCGGCGGATTCACGCGGTGGTCCTGGGCGGCCGGCTGCTGGACCGCGCCGAGCTCGACACGCTGGTGTCGTCGCTGCCGGCGGTGCGGCGGGCCGCGGCTGGCTCAGACGGATGAACGGCGGTGGCCAGGACCCGGCGCTCGGCGCGCGGCTAGCGGGTCGGCTCAGGGCGGTGGCCGGCGGGCTCCTGTTGTTCGCCAACCTGGCGACCCGGCTGCCGTACGGCTGAGGCGAGCGCCGTTACAATCCGGCGCGGAAACGGCCGGTGAGCGACGCCGAGGCAGCGATTCGGGCGATGGTCGAGCGGGAGACCCGCGCCTGGGACACCCGGGACGTCGAGCTGCTGCTCGATCTCCTGCACCCGGACATGGTCTGGCCGTGGCCGCCCCACCCCGAAGCGCACGACCCGCTCGGCTGGGTGCTGGAGTGGGGCCGCTACGACCGCGAGCGCTGGCGGCGCGGCTGGCAGGAGCTGTTCGACACCCACGAGCTGGTGCACAACCACCGGCGGACCCTCAGGGTGGTGGTGTCGGAGGAGGGCGACGGCGGCTTTGCGGTGGTCGACGTCGACACCCTGTGGCGCCGTCACGGAGTGGCACGCGGCCAAGGTGACTTCCACTGGCTGGGCCGGGCGTGCAAGGTGTACACGCGGCTCGGCGACGGGTGGAAGCTGATCTTCCAGACCGGCCTGCTGGACTATGCCGCTGACGGCCCGGAGGGCGAAGCTGGCTAGGCCCACCGCCGGCGACCCGCCGCCGCGGCTCGATCGCGAGCGGTTGCGGCACGCCGTCGGCGTGCTCGCCGGCCGCGACCGGGATCTGGCGGCGGTGGTGGAGCGGATCGGACCGCCGCCGCTGTGGGCGCGCCGCCCCGGCTTTCCGACCCTGGTGCGGATCATCCTCGAGCAGCAGGTCTCGCTGGCCTCGGCTCGCGCCGCCTTCGAGCGCCTGCGGCGGTGCCTGCCGCGGCTGGACCCACGCTCGTTTCTGCAGCTCGACGCCGCCACCCTGCGCGCCGCCGGTTTCAGCCGGCAGAAGGCGCGCTACTGCCGCGAGCTGGCCGAGGAGCTGGCCGCCGGGCGCCTGCGGATCGCCGAGCTCGGCCGGCTGCCGGACGCCGCGGCGCGGGCGCGGCTGATGCGCCAGCCCGGGATCGGCCGCTGGACCGCCGACATCTACCTGCTCATGGCTCTCGGCCGTCCCGACGTCTGGCCGCGCGGCGACCTCGCGCTGGCGCGCGCCGCCGCGCGGGTCAAGCGGTTGCCCCGGCGTCCCGACAACGACGAGCTGGCGCGGCTCGCCGGCCGCTGGCGGCCGTGGCGCGCGGTCGCCGCCCGGCTGCTGTGGCACGACTACCTGAACCCGGTGCCGGCGGCGGTCGGGGAGGACGGGTGAGCGCCTGGCGGCGCCGGGCCACGGCCGCCGGCGTGGCGGCGGCGGTGATTCTGGCCGGCACGGCGTTCTGGGCCGCCGCGGTGGTGGCGCGGGCCCGCCGCGCGACGCCGGAGCTGGTGGCGTCGGAGCTCGCCGTGCCGGGCAAGGGCCCGGCACCCGAGGAGCTGGCGGCGTGGCAGCTCGAGGCGCTGCTGGCAGTGCAAGACCCCGGCTTCTACCGCCACCCCGGCTGGGACTTCGCCGGCGGCACCATGACCACCATCAGCCAGGCGCTGGTCAAACGCCTCTACTTCGACCGCTTCCGGCCGGGTTTCGCCAAGATCGAGCAGTCGCTGATCGCCCGTTTCGCCCTCGATCCGCTGGTATCGAAGCGCGACCAGCTGGCGCTGTTTCTCGCCACCGTCTATCTCGGGAGCCCCGAGGGCGTGGCCGTGAACGGGCTGGCGGCGGGCGCCGAGACCTACCACGGCAAGCCGTTTGCCGAGCTGTCGCGAGCGGAGTTCCTCTCGCTGCTGGCGACCCTGGACCACCCCAACCGGCTGGATCGGCGCCGCCACCCGCAAGCCAACACCCGGCGGGTGGAGCAGATCGAGCGCCTGCTGGCCGGCGAGTGCCGCCGGCCCGGGCTGCTGCGCCGGCGACCCCACTGCTTCAGCGAGGAGCCGGCTCCCGCGGCCGGCCGCTGATCGGATAGCCTCGTGCCGTCATGGAGCGTCTGATCGCGATCGAGCGGGAGTCGGACATCCCCGCCGCCTACCGCGGCAATCCGGTGGGCGACCTGCTCAGGTTCCACAACCTGGGCGTCGAAGGGGGCGAGTACGAGCGCGCCGAGCTGCTGGTCGGGATGTGCATGGACCACCGCAAGCGGTTGCGCATGCCGGAGCGGTTCGCCTACGTGGTGCGCACCGGCGGCGGCAACCTGCGCTTCAGCGAGTTCAAGGTGTCGTTCGCCATCGCGGTGGGCGGCGTGCGGGCGATCGCTCTGGTGGCGCACAGCCAGTGCGGCATGGCGGGGGTCACCGGCCGGCGCGAGCAGTTTGTGCGCGGGCTGGTCGAGGGCGCGGGCTGGAGCGTCGAGCAGGCCGGGGAGCAGTTCGACGAGTTCGCCCCGCGCTTCGAGATCGGCAACGAGATCGACTTCGTGCTGAGCGAAGCCCGCAGGTTGCGCGAGCGGTACCCGAAGGTGGCGGTCGGCGCCCTCTACTACCGGGTGGAGGACAACCGGCTGTACGCGCTGCGCGGTGACGGCTGAGCTGGCCGCCCCCGCTGCCGGGCGCCGGCGACAGTTGGCGAGGGTGTACGCTGCGGTCGCTCACCACCCCGGAGGCAGCGATGCGACACGTCAGCTACAGCGTCCACCCGTCGGTGGCTTACGGCCGCTCGATCCTCGACAACCTCCCGGACAAGACCGGCCGATCGCTCGACGAGTGGCTGGCGCTGCTCGCCGCCGACGCCCCGGCGGGCGAGAAGGAGCGCCGCGACTGGCTCAAGCGGGAGCACGGGCTCGGCGGCACCACCGCCCGGATGATCGCCGAGCGCTCGGTGGGCAAGGGCGCCGAGGGCACCGACCCCGAGGCCTATCTGGCGGCGGCACGCGGCTATGTCGAGGCGATGTACGCCGGCCGCAAGCAGGCGCTGCGGCCGATCCACGACGCCCTGCTGGCGGCGGCCCTGGAGCTGGGCGACGACGTCGGGATCTGCCCGTGCAAGACGATCGTGCCGCTCTACCGCAGCCACGTGTTCGCCGAGGTCAAGCCGGCGACGCTCTCGCGGGTCGACCTCGGGCTGGCGCTCGAGGGGGTCGACCGGAAGCTGCCGCGAAGGCTGGTCGACACCGGCGGGCTGGCGAAGGGCGACCGCATCACCCACCGCATTCCCCTCGCCTCGCCCGACGAGGTCGACGCCGAGGTGCGCGAGTGGCTGGGCGTGGCCTACGAGCTGGACGGTTGAGCCGGGCACACCGGTCGGCTCGCGCCCTGGCGCTCGGCGTGGTGGCCGTAACCGGTCTGGCCTGGCCGGCCGGTGCGACGGCCCCGGCCCCCGCCGCGGCCGCCGACGCCGAGATCGTGGCGCGGCTCAACGCGACGCGGCAGGCGCTCGAGCTGCCGCCGCTGCGCTGGGTCGAGGCGCTGAGCGTCGCCGCCCGCGACCAGGCGCGCTCGCTGGTGGTGCAGGCGAGGGGCTTCCCCTCGCGGCGGCCCGAGCTGCTGGCCGAGCTGCCGTACGAGATGGGCGACCTCGGACGGCGGCTGGCCGACGCCGGCTACGAGGTCGCCGAGGCCACCGCCACCCTGATCGTGGGCGACGCCGACGTCGGCTCGACCTTTGACCGGTTGCTGCGGCCGGGCGAGTCGCTGCACGACGACTTCCTCGCCACCGACCTCGAGGAGCTGGGAGTCGGCGTGGCGCCGCTCGACGGCGTGCGCTTCTACGTGCTCTACCTGGCCCGCTCCACGGCCGATCGGTTCGCCACCGCGGTGGACGGGCTCGAGGAGCTGGGCGCGGTGCGCCGTGACCTGCTGGCGGAGACCAACGCCGCCCGCGCCGGGGAGCGGCGGCCGCCGCTGCGGGCCGATCCGTGCCTCGAGCGGGTGGCCCAGGAGTACGCCGAGCGGATGCTGGGCGGAGGCTTTTTCGGTCACACCTCGCCGGCCGGCGACGGGGTGCTCGAGCGCGTCGACGCCGGTCGCTGCCGCGTGTCGCTGGCGGCGGAGAACCTGGCCGAGGGGCCGACCACGGCGTCGGAGGTGGTGACGAGCTGGCTGGCCAGCCCGAGCCACCGGC
The DNA here is from genome assembly GCA_041574955.1 of Thermoanaerobaculia bacterium. Classification (GTDB taxonomy): domain Bacteria; phylum Acidobacteriota; class Thermoanaerobaculia; order Multivoradales; family JAHEKO01; genus CALZJC01. The sequence goes on from JBFGNS010000090.1 coordinate 5,061, forward strand.
GCAACCTGCTCGATCCCGAGCTCACCCGGGTCGGCTTCGGCCTGGCCTACGGGCGCGGCGCGGCCGGCTACCAGGTCCTCTGGGTCCAGCTGCTCGGCCGCTAGCCGGTGGAGGATCAAGGGCGGCGGCCGGCCGGCTCAGCGGCCGCCGATCACCGCGCTCATGGCGGCCACCTCCTCGGACCAGGCGCCCAGGCGGCGGGCCAGCTCGGCGCCGCCGGCGGACGTCAGGCTGTAGACGCGCCGCCGCCTGGCGGGGCCGGGGAGCCAGCGGCTGGCCACCAGCCCGGCGGCCTCGAGGCCGCGCAGCGCCGGGTAGAGGGTCCCCGGTGGCGGGTCGAGGAGGCCGGAGCTGGCGGCGCGGAGGTCGGCGCGCAGGCCGTAGCCGTGGCGCGGGCGCCGCTCGAGCAGCGCCAGCAGCAGAAGCTCGAGGGTCTGGCGGGTCGGGATCATAAATCGGGATCATATATATCTGAAACCGATCTAGCAAACACGCCTGTTACGATTCCTGGGTGGAGCGGGCAGGCGCAGCGGCCGGCGATCCCGGGCCGAGCCCGGCGGGCGGCGCCGGCCTGCCCGCCGCGGCGACCCGCGAGCTGCTGACCGACCGCCTGTGGCTGCGGCCTGTCGGCGGCCCCGACCTCGACCAGCTCCACCGGATGTTCACGGAAGCCGGTTTCCGCCGCTACCTGCTCGACGGCGAGGAGATGCCGCGCGACTGGGTGGCCGGCGAGATCGCCGACTCCCGCCGCGGCTTCCGTCGCCACGGCTGGGGCACGTGGGCGGTGCGCCGGCGCGCCCGGCGCGGAATCGTCGGCTGCTGCGGCCTGCGCGAGTTCCACCGCCCACCGGTTCTCGAGCTCTACTACGGCATCGCCTGCCGGCACTGGGGCCGGGGGTACGCGACCGAGGCGGCCGGCGCGGTGATCGACGACGCCTTCGAGCGGCTCGGCTTCGAGCGGCTGCGGGCGAGCGTCGACCGGCCCAACCGGCGTTCGGTCGCGGTGCTCCAGCGGCTCGGCTTCACGCCCGAGCCGGCCGGCGGCGAGACCCGCGCCGTCGACCGGTACCGGCTCGAGCGGGACCGCTGGCGCGCCCGGAGGCCAGGTTGAGATCCGCCACCCGAGCGGCCGCACGTGCGGTGGCGGCGGTGCTCGCCGGGCTGATCGCCGCGGCGCTGGCGGGCGCCCCCGTGGCCGCGCGGGACGGCGAGCGGGCGCCGGTCGAGGAGCGGATCCGCTGGCTGGGCGTGATGCGCACGGTGGCGGTCTACGCGCCGCAGACGGCCCCCGAGTCCCTGCCCGTCCTGATGGTTCTCGGCCCCTCCGGACGCTCGGCCCGCTACGCCATCGACAGCTGGCGCCAGGTGGCCGACGAGGAGGGCGTGCTGGTGGCGGCGCTGGCCCCGGAGGCGCAGGAGTCGTGGCGGGTGCCGCGCGACGGCCCCGCGCTGTTGCGCGCCATCGTCGACCGGTTGGCCCGCCGGCACGCGCTCGACCGCCGGCGCGTGGTGCTGTTCGGCGACGGCGCCGGCGGCAGCTTCGCTCTGCTGGCCGGGCTGATGCAGCCGGAGTACTTCGCCGCCGCGGCCAGCTTCTCGGGCGACCTCGAACCGCATCTGCGGGCCGTCGCCGAGCGCGCCGCGCGGCCGCTGCCGGTCTACCTCTACCGCGGCGCGCGCTGCTCGCGCTTGAGCCTGGCCGAGCTCGAGCGCACCGCGGGATGGCTCGACGAGGCCGGCCTGCCGGCGCGCGCCGCCGAGCTGCCCGGCCTGGGCTGCGACTTCGAGAAGCGCGGCCGCCGCGCGGCCGCCGGCATCTGGAACGAGCTCTCCCGCCACCGGCTGGAGGGCGAGCCGCGCTACGCTCCGCTGCCGATCGAGGGCTGAGGCGCGGCAGGGCCGAGGCACGGTATCGGCGGCTGTGCCGGTTTGTTGCGGCCCCGCCTGCCATGTCATAGACTCCGCCCGCCGTTGAAAGCAATCCCGCGCAAGCGGTTCCGTACCCAGTGAGCTTCGAGCCCCTCTTCTGCCCCGTCGGTGCGGGTCTGCCCGCCAGCGATCCGTCGCGCGGGCCTTACGAGGGGTATGCCGCGGCCGGCGCGCCGGCGCCGGGCGGGCCTGAAGGCCATCTCCCAGGAGGGACCCCCGCATGAGCGTTGCCGAGGTACATCCGGCGGCCGACGAGCACCACGGCCACGCCGAGGAGTCGTTCTGGACCCGATACGTCTTCTCCCAGGACCACAAGGTGATCGGCATCCAGTACGCGATCACCTCGCTGTTCTTCCTGCTGTTCGGCTTCGGCCTGATGCTGATGATGCGCTGGCAGCTCGCCTACCCGGGCAAGCCGCTGGCGATCGTGCCGTCGATCGGCGTGCTGGGGGTGGTGTGGGTGGTGTTCGCCGTGCTGATGGCGCTCGACCTGACGCTGCTGCGAAAACGGGCCAAGGGCTGGGCGCTGCGCTCGATCCTGCTGCTGGCGGCGCCGGTGCTGGTGGTACTGACCCTGGCGGCGGCGATCGTCAACGAGACCAACGCTCCCGGCGGCATCATGCTGCCGGAGTTCTACAACCAGCTCGGCGCCATGCACGGCACCATCATGGTCTTCCTGGCCATCGTGCCGCTGGCGGTGGGCGCCTTCGGCAACTACGTGGTGCCGCTCCAGATCGGCGCCCCGGACATGGCGTTCCCCAAGCTCAACATGGCGAGCTACTGGTGCTACCTGCCGGGCGGCCTGGTGATGCTGGCCAGCTTCTTCGTTCCGGGCGGCGCCGCCAACTCGGGCTGGACCTCCTATCCGCCGCTGTCCAACATCGCCACCGAGGGCCAGACCTGGTGGCTGATGGGGATGGTGCTGCTGATCACCTCGTCGCTGCTGGGCTCGGTCAACTTCATCACCACCATCTTCCAGCTGCGCGCCAAGGGGCTGAGCTTCATGCGGCTGCCGTTCTTCGTCTGGACGCAGCTGGTGACGGCCTTCCTGCTGCTGCTGGCGTTTCCACCGCTCGAGGCGGCGGCGTTCATGCAGCTCATGGACCGGGTGGCGGACACCAGCTTCTTCATGCCCTCCGGGCTGGTGGTGAGCGGCGAGGTGGTCGACATCGCCGGCGGCGGCAGCCCGCTGCTCTGGCAGCACCTGTTCTGGTTCCTTGCCCACCCCGAGGTGTACGTGCTGATCCTGCCGGCGATGGGAATCGTCGCCGAGGTCATCGCCAACAACACCCGCAAGCCGCTGTGGGGCTACAAGGCGATGGTCTACGCCACCGTCTTCCTCGGCTTCATGTCGTTCATCGTCTGGGCGCACCACATGTTCCTGACCGGCATGGGCACCACCATCAGCGCCTTCTTCCAGACCACCACGATGATCATCTCGGTGCCGTCGGTGGTGATCCTGACGGCGCTGCTGATGTCGCTGTGGGGCGCTTCGATCCGGTTCAACACCCCGATGCTGTTCGCCCTCGCCTTCTTGCCGATGTTCGGCATCGGCGGGCTGACCGGGCTGCCGCTCGGGCTGGCGCCGTCGGACATCCACCTGCACGACACCTACTACGTGATCGGGCACTTCCATTACGTGGTGGCGCCGGGCACGATCTTCGCCATCTTCGCCGGCATCTACTACTGGTTCCCCAAGGTGACCGGGCGGCGGATGAGCGAGCGGCTGGGCAAGCTCCACTTCTGGCCGTCGCTGGTGGCGATCAACTGCATCTTCATGCCGATGTTCATCCAGGGCCTGGCCGGCGTGTCGCGCCGGCTGTACGACGGCGGCGACCAGTACGCCCACGCTCAGCCGGTGCTCGAGTGGAACGAGTTCATGTCGTGGGGCGCCTGGGGGCTGCTCCTCGCCCAGCTGCCGTTCCTTTTCAACTTCTTCTGGAGCATCAAGCGCGGCGAGAAGGTCGAGGGCAACCCGTGGCAGGCCACCACGCTCGAGTGGGCGGCGGCGCCCTCGCCGCCGGTGGCGCACGGCAACTTCCCCGAGGTGCCGGTGGTGGTGCGCGGCCCGTACGAGTACAGCCCGCCCGACGCCGACGACGAGTACCTGCCACAGAGCGCCGCGCCGCAGGCCGGCTAGCGGGCTAGAGGAGAACGGCGATGCAGATTCCCTACAACGAAGAGGCGAGGCCCGACACCGGGTTGTACAACGCCAAGCTGGGAGTGTGGCTGTTCCTGGCCTCGGAGGTGATGCTGTTCGGCGCGCTGTTCTCGAGCCTGGTGCTGCTGCGCACCGGCGTCGAGTACTGGCCGCACGGCTACGAGAAGCTCAACGTGCCGCTGGCGACGATCAACACCTTCGTGCTGATCGCCTCGAGCGTGACCATGGTGATGGCCTGGGCGTCGCTCAGGCTGAACGACTTCAAGAAGCACCGGCTGTACCTCGGCCTGACCTTCCTGTGCGGCCTCGGCTTCATGGTCATCAAGGCGATCGAGTACGGCTCCAAGTTCTCGCACGGCCTCTACCCGGCGACCGACAACTTCTACGCCACCTACTTCATGATGACCGGTCTGCACGGGCTGCACGTGGTGGGCGGCATGGTGGTCATCGCCTACCTGCTGGGGCCGGGCGCCCGCATGTGGAAGACCGAGCCCGAGCGCTTCACCAACCGGATCGAGGTCGTCGGCCTGTACTGGCACTTCGTCGACCTGGTCTGGATCTTCCTGTTCCCGATTCTGTACCTGCTGTAGTCCCGTAGCGAGCGCGTGGGGCGCCCGGCGCCGGACGGGCGGGGAAGTCGCGACCGTCTCCCCGCCCGCACCGATCCGATGTCAGGCGTTGCAGCGGACTTCGGCCTTGATCAGCAGAACCCGGACATTGCCCGTCGCATCGACGGTCAAGTGGTAGGTCTCCTGGACCTGGAAGTTGTTGTTGGGTCCCGGCGCGATGAGCCGGTAGCTGTTGACGAAGGTACCGATCAGCGGTGCGGTTTCGCCGTCGAGCCCGACGATCAGGCGGGTACCGCCGACGACCCGGAAGACGGTGCCGTTCAGCAGGCTCACGCCGGTGATGCCCTGCGATTGCAGCGAGATATGGCCGTGGAGGCCGCCGTTGCGGTCGACCGTCACCCCTTCGACGATGTGCAGCGTGCCCTCGAGGAGCACCAGGTCGGGGGGCACGCATTCGATTTCGTCGATGCGAGAGAAGGGCACCTTGAAGCTGGTGGTTGCGGCAGGCGCCGAGGCCGCCAAGACCAGAACCGCCGCGACTGCTAACAGAAGAGACTTACGAAGCATGGTTGTCTTTCCTCCTCGATGAGGTAAGGCGCTGTTGTCTGGTCGGTAGGCCCCGACGTGCTCAGCGCGGCCACCCGGTGGCCGTGCGACAGCTCGGATTGAGAATGAGATTTCAAAGAAAACGGCGCGTATCCTGCGCGACAACGCGATTGCTGTCAAGAGAGAGTTTCGCCGGCTATCGTCCGGCCCTGGAGCCGCCTGCGGGCACGGTCGGGCGGCACTTGGAGGGTTGGCCAGGAGGGCTGCGCCCAGATCTGCTGGACCCGCGGCCGGGTGAGCGGGCTCGCTGGACCGACGGCGATTCGGACCACCCCCTGGCCGGCAGGCCCGGGAGATCGCGCCGGGAGGTGGGCTCGAAAGCAGCTGCGCAAGCCCCACCAGCCGGCGGGTGTGTCGGGCAGACGCGTCGGCGCCGTCGATGGCGGCCGCCGCCGGCCCGCGCCGGGCGTTTGCAGGCCTCCGGCGCTTGTCGTAGACTCCGCCCGCCTCAACACGCCGTCTTGAGCAGCCCCGAGCGAGTGAACTCCATGCGCCTTCCCCGTCCCCCCGGTGCGGGTTTGTCCGGTCCCCGCCGGGCGCCGCGCACGGCGTTCGCGATTCGTCGCAAACACTGAGCCCGCTCAGCCTGGAGGGAGCCGATGGCCGGACACACCGTCGAAGAGATCAAGAAGGAGACCCGGACCTACATCCTGGTCTTCGTCGCGCTGGCGTTCCTGACCGTGGTCACCGTGGCGGTCAGCTACCTCCACCTGAGCTTCGGGCCGGCGGTGGCGCTGGCGCTGTTCATCGCCTCGATCAAGGGCAGCCTGGTGGCCTGCTTCTTCATGCACCTCATCTCGGAGCGCAAGCTGATCTACTCGGTGCTGCTGCTGACGGTGGCGTTTTTCGTGGCGCTCATGCTGCTGCCGCTGGGCACGTTCATGGACCACCTGTCGGGCTAGCCGGCCCGGGACCGCTGTCGTTGTCGCTCAAGATCTTCCACCTGGTGTTCATCGCGCTGTCGGTGCTGATGGCGGCGCTGGTCGGCGGCTGGGGGATCCACCGCTGGCTGGCGACCGGCGACGCCGGCGACCTGGCGCTCGGCGCCGGCTTCTTCCTGGCCGGCGCGGCGCTCGCCGTCTACGGGCTCAAGGTGCTGCGCAAGTTCCGGGAGATGCCGCGGTGAGCGCGGCGCGGCGCCTCTGGCTGTGGGTGGCGGCGCTCCTCGCCGCGCCGGCGGCGGCGCGCGCCTGCGCCGTCTGCTTCGGCGCCGCCGATTCGGCGATGACCCGCGGCATGAACAACGGCATCCTGGCGCTGCTGGCGGTGATCGGTCTGGTCCAGATCGGCTTCGTCGCCCTGTTTCTGCACTTCCGCAACCGTTCCCGGCGGCTGCGCGAGCGGCGCCGGAGCCTGCATCTGATTCAAGGGGGGTTGCACTAGATGACCGAGTTCCTGCAGCGCTGGATGCCCATCGACGGCTCGGCGCACGGCGCCGAGCTGGACTACATGACCGGTCTCGTCCACTGGCTGATGGCGGTGCTGTTCGTCGGCTGGGGGCTCTACTTCGTCTACGTGCTGTTCCGCTTCCGCGCCGGCCGCAACCCCAAGGCCAGCTACCAGGGAGCGCAGTCGCACTTCTCGAGCTATGTCGAGGTCAGCGTGGTGGTGGCGGAAGTAGTGCTGCTGGCGGCGTTCTCCATACCCGCCTGGGCGCGCTGGGTGACGCCGCCCGACCCCGCCGACGATCCGCTGGTGGTCAAGGTGATCGGCGAGCAGTTCGCCTGGAACGTCCACTACCCGGGCCCGGACGGGGTGTTTGGCAAGACCGAGCCAGGGCTGGTGGACGCCGCCAACCCGGTGGGCCTCGACCGCGGCGACGCGGCGGCGGCCGACGACGTCGTCACCATCAACCAGCTCCACCTGCCGGTCGACCGGCCGGTGACCCTGCTGCTGGGGTCGAAGGACGTCATCCACAGCTTCTTCCTGCCCACCATGCGGGTCAAGCAGGACGCCGTGCCGGGGATGGAGATCCCGATCCACTTCAAGCCGGTGATGACGACGCCGGAGGAGTCGAAGTTCCCCGCCTGCGCGGCCTCCAAGAGCTGCTGGGAGATCGCCTGCGCCCAGCTGTGCGGCCTCGGCCACTACCGGATGCGTGGCTTCTTCATGGTCCACTCGCAGGACGGCTTCGACGCCTGGATGGGTCAGCAGCTGGCGCAGCTCGCGCCGCCGGCGCCGGCGGCCGCCGCAACGCCCAACCCGGGCGAGGCCGCCCAGGCGGACTCCGCCCAGTCCGCGCCGGCCGAGGACCACTCGGGCCACGGCGGCGGCGCCGGGCACGCCCACTGACACCACGGCGTAGGGAGCTCGACCCCAGGCGCCACCGGCCTGCCGCCTCCGCATGCTCGAGCTGACGGACCTGCCGACCGTCAACGCCTCGCTCAACGCGGCGAGCGCGCTGCTGCTGGTTGTCGGCTACCTGCTGGTCCGGCGGCGGCGGCTCGCCGCCCACCGGGCGGTGATGCTGGCGGCGTTCGCCTGCTCGACGCTCTTCTTGGTGAGCTACCTCGTCTACCACTTCCAGGTCGGCTCGGTGCGCTTCCAGGGCACCGGCGCCGTCCGCACGCTCTACTTCGCCGTGCTCCTGAGCCATACGGTGCTGGCGGCGGCGGTGCCGTTCCTGGCGGTGATCACGCTGGTCAGGGCGCTACGCGAGCGGTTCGACCGGCACCGGGCGATCGCCCGCTGGACGCTGCCGATCTGGCTCTACGTCTCGGCCACCGGCGTGGCGGTCTACTGGATGCTCTACCGCATGGCGCCTTAGGCGGCCCGCGGCGCCCCACCCTCCGGCTGGTTGCGGCGTCAGCGGCCGGGCTCGTCGAACGGCAGAGCGGGCTCGCCGGTGAGCTCGTCGGTGACGTCGTCGGCGGGCTCGTCGGTTTCGCTTCCAGCGCTGGGCTCGGGCGCTGTGCCGGAGCTGGCCTGCGGCGCGCCCTCCGGGTAGCCGCCACTCCCCGGCTCGGGCTCGGCCCCGGCCTCGAGCGGGCCGGCCTCCTCGCGCTCTCCCTCGAGCCCGCCCAGGTGGACGAAGCGCCCAAGGGCGCGGATCCAGGGCAGCTCCTCGCCGCCGCCGCGCGCCTGCTCGAGCTGGTTGAGCTTCGAGTCCAGGTCGTCGAGAGCGTGCAGCACGAACGCCTCGGGCGTCATCGGCACCACCGGCGAGCTGAACTCGAGCCGGCCCTGGTGCGACAGCACCAGGTGCTCGAGCTGCAGCTGGAGGTCGGCTGGAAAGCCGGCGATCGCCGCGCACCGCTCGCGCAGCAGGTCGCGGCCGAGCACCACGTGCCCCACCAGCCGGCCGGTCAGGGTGTAGTCGTTGGCCGGCATGGCGCCCAGCTCGTCGAGCTTGCCGAGGTCGTGGAACAGCACGCCGACGAGCACCAGGTCGCGGTCGATCCTCGGGAAGTGGTCGCACACCGCCACCGCCAGCTCGGCCATCGACACCACGTGCTCGAGCAGCCCGCCGCGGTAGGCGTGGTGGATCGACTTGGCGGCCGGGTGCTCGCGCAGCCGGGCGCCGTGCGCCGCCAGCGTTTCATCCGCCAGCCGCCGGAGCACCGGACGGTCGATGCGCTCGGCGAGCAGCCGCTCGAGTCTCGCCCAGAGGTCGTCGATGTCCTCGGTGGTCGACGGCACCAGCCGGGCCTCGTCGAAGCCGTGGCGGCGGTCCTCCTCGGTGGCCCGCCGGCACTCGACGACGTTCACCTGGAGCTGGTCGCGATAGCGCTTGACCAGCCCCTTGAAGGCCACGAACTGGTGCGCCTCGAACCGGTTGCCGAGCGCCGGCGAGTCGGACCACACCTTGCCCGAGATCGAGCCGGTGGCGTCCTGCAGCATCAGGTCGAGGTAGTCGCGGCCGTTGCGGTCCTGGCGCAGCTCCTTGCGGGCGAGCAGCGCGAAACCGACGATCGTGTCGCCCTCCTGCCATTCGGCGATCGGGACGTTCTTGCGCGAGGCGGCCATGGCGGCGACGGCGGCGGCAGGCGGGGAGCTGAGGTCGGCGGCCGGCGCCGGCCTCGACACTATAGAGTCAGCCCGCGACGAATGCCAGGTGCGGCGGCACCCCATCTGGCAGCGGGATTGCTAGACGGGACGGCCAATGGGGGAGCGCATGCGTCTGAAGCCCGGCACCGGAGCCGTGATCCTGTTGCTTGCGCTGCCGGTGGCCTCGGGCTCGGGCGACGCGCCCGCCCCGGCCTCCTGGCCCGAGCCGCAGCGGGCGTTTGTCGAGGACGGCGCCGGGCTGCTGCTCGGCGAGGAGCAGCGCGCCGAGCTGGCGGCGCTCGACGAGGCCGGACGCGGCGGGTTCATCGAGGCGTTTCTCGCCGATCCGCTGCCCGACACGCCGCAAAACGAGCTGGTCGAGGGAATCGACCGCCGCCAGCGGCTGGTGCGCTCCGAGTTCCTGGGCCTGCTCGACGCGCGCGCCCGGGTGCTGTTCCTGCACGGTGCGCCGGCCGAGCGGCTCGAGATCGAGTGCGGCCAGACCTTCGTGCCGCTCGAGATCTGGCGTTACGGTGAGGGCGGGCCGGCGCCGCCTCTGGTGCTGTACAAGCCGGCGCCCGACAGCCCCTACCGGCTGTGGCTGCCGGTCGAGTCGAAGCGCGCGCTCTACAGCTCCGAGATGCAGTACTGGCTCGAGCAGTGGGAGGAGCTGCGCGGCCTGATCCGCGCCAAGCGGTTCGACCTGCAGACCTGCCCCGACACGCCGCGGGTGGACGAGGCCACCGGCATCGACGGGCTGCGCGGCTACCGCCGCCAGCGCCCCACCAACCAGCAGCTGATCGACGTGCTGAAGCCGCCCGCCGACCTGGCGGCGTGGGCGCAGCGCGCCGCGGCCACACCGCTGCCCGAGGCGCCGCTCGACCTCGAGGTGGCGGACGTCGAGGTGCTGTTCCCGGACTGGCAGCGCCAGCGCATCGTCACCCGCATCCTGGTGACCCTGCCCGAAAACGTGGCGCTCGAGCCGGCGGCCGAGCTGGAGAAGCCGGAGCTCCAGGTCGGGGTCGACGGGCTGCTCGAGAACCGCGGCCGCGAGTTCGAGCGGTTCCGGCTGCGCTTCAAGCTGCCGCCCGACGCCGGCGGGCCGCTGGCGCTGGCCATCGAGCGGCCGCTCAGGCCGCACGAGCGGTTCGTGGCGCGGCTCCGGCTGCGCGACGAGGTGGGCGGTGCCGAGGCCTACGTCAACCTGGCGTTCCAGGTGCCGGCCGAGCCGCGGCCGGTGGAGGAGCCGGAGGTGCCCGAGCAGGTGATCGTCGCGCTCGGCGAGGAGCTCAAGCTGAAGCGGGTGGCCGGCCGCGACAGCCTGCTGCTGGTGCCGCCCGAGACCGACGTGGTGGTCGGGCTGTGGCGCGCCGAGGCGCTGGTCACCGGTGAGAGCATCCAGAAGGTGGTGTTCCTGGTCGACGACCAGCCGCAGCTCACCCGCAACAGCCCGCCGTTCTCGGCCGAGCTCAGGCTGTCCAACTTCCCGGTCGAGCAGCTGGTGCGGGTCGAGGGCTACGACGCTGACGGCGAGTTGGTGGCGGCCGACGAGATCATCATCAACCAGGCGCGCGGCGCGCTCGCCATCCGCATCGTCGAGCCGCGGCGGGGCCGCGGCGTCAGCGGCACGGTCGAGGCCCGCGCCGAGATCACCGTGCCCGAGGAGCGCCGGGTGGAGTCGGTGGAGTTCGTGCTCAACGAGCAGCTCGTCGCCAGCCTGTCCAAGCCGCCCTGGCAGGCGCGGGTGGAGGTGCCGGCGGGCGGCGAGATCGCCTACCTCACCGCGGTGGTGACGCTCGACGACGGCAGCCGCGCCGAGGACGTACGGTTCTTGAACACGCCCGACTACTTCGACGAGGTCGAGGTCAACCTGAAGGAGCTGTACACCACGGTGACCGACCGGAGCGGCCGCCTGGTCAAGGACCTGACGGTCGAGGAGTTCGAGGTCTTCGAGGACGGCCGGCGCCAGAATATCTCCAAGTTCGAGCTGGTGCGCGACCTGCCGCTGACCATCGGCATCGCCATCGACACCTCGGGCTCGATGGTGTCGTCGCTGCCCGAGGCGCAGCAGGCGGCGGTCGATTTCCTGCGCAGCATCATGAAGCAGAGCGACCGGGCGTTCGTGCTCGGCTTTTCCGACCAGCCGTACCTGCTGATGCCGCCGACCGACGACGTCAGCGCGCTCGAGGGCAGCTTGAGCGGCCTGCGCTCGCTCGGCTACACCACGCTGCACGACGCCATCGTCACCGCGCTCTACTACTTCCGCGGCGTGCGCGGTCAGCGCGCCCTGATCCTGCTGTCCGACGGCGACGACACGGCCAGCGGCGTGCCGTTCCGCGACGCCATGGAGTACGCCAGGAGGAGCGGCGTGGCGGTCTACAGCGTCGGGCTCGACGTCGACCGGCTGGAGGTCGGAATCCGTCGCAAGCTGACCCAGCTGGCCGAGGAGTCGGGCGGTCGCGCCTTCTTCATCAGCCGGGCGGAGGAGCTGGCGGGGGTCTACAGCGAGGTGGAGGAGGAGCTCAGGAGCCAGTACCTGCTGGCCTACACCTCCGACCGCCCGGACAGCGACGGCGCCTTCCGGCAGGTCGAGGTGAAGGTGCGCGGCGGCAAGCTCAAGGCGCGCACCACCCGCGGCTACTACCCGTGAGCCGGTGGTGGCGGCGGGCGCCGCTCTTCGCCCTCGTGGTGGTGCTGGCGCCGGCCACCGGCGCGCTCGCCGATGGCGGCCGCCGGCTGGAGCTGGCCTTCGACCGCTTCAACGGGCTGTACGAGGACCTCGCCCCCGAGCTGGTGCCGGTCGATGCCGGCGGCGTCGGCTTGAGGTTGCGCTCGGAGCGCAACTCGGTGCGGCTGTGGCAGAACCGCATCGTGCTCATGCCGCGCGCCGCCGGCGGCCACCGGGTGGTGGCCACCGCCGAGCTCGAGGCCACGGCGGTGCTCGAGGCCGAGATGACGGTGGCCGGGATGTCGAGCGCGCTCGAGGACGAGGTCACCGCTCCCCGCCAGCGGCTGGTGCTCGAGGGCGTGGTGGAGATCGAGCGCTTCGACGCGGGCTACCTGCTGACCGTCGTCGAGGCGCCGCCGGTGCTCGAGGTGGCGATCGACAGCCGGCTCGCCGGGCGGGTGGTCGGCGCCTGCCGGCTGGCGGTCTGGGTGGTTGGCTGCGACGCCCTGGAACGCGCTCTGTCGCGGCTCGCCCTGCCGGTGCCGCGCGCCGGCGAGCGCTTCCTGGTCGACGCCGGGCAGCTCACGCCCGACGAGCGCCGGCGGATCGAGCGCTACCTAGGCGCCAGCGGGCCGGATGTGGGTCGGCCGGCCGCTGCCCCCGGTGCCGAGTAGGGCCTACAGCTCGGCGGCCAGGCCGGCGCGGGCGGCGGCGTCGACGATCGCCTTGTTGTCGGCGATCTGGAGCAGGAAGCGGTGGCGCACCTCGGGGTCGAGGTGGGCCGCCTTGCGCAGCACCTCCCGGTAGGCCGCCTCGAGGTGGA
>JBFGNS010000091.1:0-17797 GCA_041574955.1 Thermoanaerobaculia bacterium
GGGGGAGAGCGGTGACTGGATACTCAGCGTCACCCGTCATGCTCGGAGACGACAGTACCCTGAGTATCCTGTCACCGCTGGTCCCGGGGCTCGCTTCGAGGCTGTCCCGAGAGAGGTCGGTGATGCCGGGGGAGAGCGGTGACTGGATACTCAGCGTCACCCGTCATGCTCGGAGACGACGGTACCCTGAGTATCCTGTCACCGCTGGTCCGGCCCGCTGCAGCCGGTGAGCTCGAAGACGAGCGGGGAGGCGCCGATGGGTGAGCCCGGGGGCGGGGGCGGAGCGGGCGGCGGGTCGGAGGCGGCCGGAGCGGGGCGGGTCAGGTGGCGCTCGACGGCCCGGGCCACGGCAGCGCGGTGGGCGCGCGCGGCCGGGTCGCCGGCGGTGGCGGCGGTCAGGGTGCCGGCGAGCCGCGCCAGGCGCTCCTCCACCCGGGCGCGCACCGCCGGGCTGGGCGCGGTCGAAGCGAGGTCGATCATGCGGGCCACCAGCACCGACTGGACGGTGCGCCGCAGCTCGGCGAGGCGGGGGGCCTCGGCGGCGGTCGCGAAGATCGCGCCGACCGCAGCGTCGAGCACCTCGGCAAGGCCGGGCAGATCGGGCACGCGGCGGTGCTGGTCGACCAGCCGGGCGGCGCGCTCGGGCTGGAGCAGGACGCCGAGCGTCAGGTCGGCGGCGGTGGCGGCGGCGGCCAGCGCGTCGAAGGCGGGGGCGGTGGCGCCGTCGAACAGCTCGCGGTTGGGACGGTAGCCGTACGGCCGCGGCAGCAGGAGCCGCAGAGCCTGCTCCGGAACGTCGAGCGCGGCGGGCTCGACGGTGGCCAGCAGCGCCCCAAGCGCCCGCCGCTGGCGCACCGCCGGCAACGGCACGGCGAGGCCCTGGCCGTCGCCGCGCATCGCGTAGCGGTAGTCGAGCCCCGCCACCACCTTGGCGGCCGCCTCGAGCTGGTAGCGGTGGCGCAGGTAGACCGTCGCGAACACCTCTTCGAGCAGCGCCAGCGGCTGCCCCGGCGCAACGTTGGCGGCGCCGAACCGCTCGAGGGCTCGCCGGCGCACCTCCATGTCGACCGCCAGCTGCTCCACCGGGTCGGCGCCGTTGTCCCACAGCGCGGCCAGCGGCTGGGCGGCGCCGGGCGGCCGGGCGTCGGCGTCGGACAGGAACACGCGGCCCTCGTCGAGTCCCTGGCGCACGATCGTCGCCAGCTCGGCCGCCTCGTCGGCGCCCGGCGCGAACTCGGTGTAGGCGTAGCGGATCGCCTGCACGTCCCACTCCCCCACCCCGACGGCGTAGGCCGCCGAAACGTCGACGCCGCCGTCGGCCGCGGGGCGCACCAGCGGCGCCGGGTAGTCCATCACCGAGGCGCGGCCGTAGGTCGAGGCGGCGAAGTTGTGGGCCAGCCCCAGGGTGTGACCCACCTCGTGGGCCGCGAGCTGGCGGATGCGCGCCAGCGCCAGCTCGACCGGATCGTCGGCAGCGCCGCTGCCGGTGGCCGCGGTGCCGAGCAGCCCTTCGAACAGCAGCCGGTCCTGGCGCACCCTGAGCGAGCCCAGGCTGACGTGGCCCTTGATCCGCTCGCCGGTGAGCGGATCCACCACCCCGCCGCCGTACGACCAGCCGCGGGTCGAGCGGTGGACCCACTGGATGACGTTGAACCGCGCGTCGAGCGGGTGCTCGCCCTCGGGCAGCAGCTCGACGCGGTAGCCGTCCGCGAAGCCGGCGGCGGCGAACGCCTCCGCCCACCAGCCGGCGCCCTCGATCACCGCGCCGCGCACCGGCTCGGGGATCGCCGGGTCGACGTAGTAGACGATCGGCCGCCGCGCCGGCGAGGCCGGGTCCGCCGGATCCTCGCGCTCCAGCCGGTGGCGGATCACCCAGCGCTGCTCGAGCGGGGCGTCGAGCGGCGCGGCGTAGTCGGCGAACTGGATGGCCAGCGTGCCGGCCCGCGGGTCGAACTCGCGTGGCCGGTAGCCGGCGGGCGGCACCGCCAGCAGCGATTGGTGGAGCACCAGCGTCACCGCCTCGCCGGTCGGCGCCGTGGAGCGCACCAGGGGCCCCGGCTTGTCGCCGGCGAAGGTCAGCAGCGCCTCGAGCTCCAGGTTCTGCGGAAACGCCAGGCAGGCGTCCAGGTCGACCGCCGAGCGCTCGGGGTCGAGCCGGAACTCGCCCTGCTCCGCCTGGCGCAGCGCCTCGACGACACCGTGGGCGTCGCGCACGATGAAGCCGGTGAGATCGACCAGCGCTCGGCCGTCCTCGGCGGTGGCGGCGATCGGCGCCGCCCACAGCACCGAGGTGGCGAACGACTCGCGCGTCGCCCGCCGCTCGGCCGTGGCGTCGGTCTGGGCCCGGTAGCTCAGGTTGAGCTCCTCGAGCACCGCTCGGCCTCCCAGCCGGCGGAGCTGCACCCGGCGCGCCCGGCCGAGCTGGCCCCGGTCGAGCCCCACGGGGTTCGAGCCCAGCCCGCTGACCAGCCCCTCGACGTACAGATACTCGCCGACCAGTCC
This sequence comes from Thermoanaerobaculia bacterium, assembly GCA_041574955.1. Taxonomy (GTDB): domain Bacteria; phylum Acidobacteriota; class Thermoanaerobaculia; order Multivoradales; family JAHEKO01; genus CALZJC01. Next base: position 2,503 of record JBFGNS010000091.1, read on the forward strand.
GCGCGGACCGGTGGCCGCCGGCAGCTCCAGCCAGACCTTGCCCGCCTCCCGGTCGAGGTGCAGGTCGAGCAGGCCCGGGCGGGCCTCGAGCCCGGCCAGCCGTTCCTCGAAGCCGGGCGGCTCGCCGCTGTCCGGGCCACCGCCTTCCTGAGCGGCTTGCTGGGCGGCGACGGGTACGGCGGCCGTCAGGGCGGCGACCAGCAACGGGGTGAGCGAGGAGAGGGCGGCGGTCTTCATCGGCGGCTCCCGGAGTATTGGCTCGGTGGAGGGGTCTGTAAGGGGCGGTGAGGGAGAGGCCGCCGACGCTATCAGCCGCCGCCGCCGGCGGCGCGTGCGCCGTTGCCGGCGGCCGTCCTGGCACGGCCGGCGCGCGGGTCGAGCGGCAGCCGGATGGCAACCTCGAGGCCGCCGCCCCGCCGGTTGCGCGCCCCCACCGTCCCACCGTGGGCCTCCGCGATGCGGCGGGTGATCGGCAGGCCGAGCCCGGTGCCGGTGTCGTGGGTCGAGAAGTACGGGTCGAAGATTCGGCCGAGCTGACCGGGCGGCACGCCCGGCCCGCGGTCCGCCACCCGCACGACCGCCTCGCGCTCCCCCGCCTCGAGCGCCACCCGCACCTCGCCCCCCTCGCCGCTGGCACGCAGCGCGTTCTCGATCAGGTTGCGCAACGCGCGGCCGACCAGCTTGGCGTCGAACTCGAGCGGCAGCGACGCCGGCCCCGGGCCGAGCACCACCCGCACGCCGCGCGCCGGCGCCGCGGCGTACGCCTCGACCACCTCGGCGACGGTGGCTGCGAGGTCGCCCTGGCGCCGCTCGAGGCGCGGGATCCGGCTGTAGGTCGAGAACTCCATCGCGATGCCCTGCAGCTCGTCGACCTGCTCGAGGATGTTCTCGGTGCAGCGCTCGAAGATCTTCTCGAACTCCTCGCGGTGGTCGCGCCACACCTGGATCATGTGCTCGGCGGAGAGGCGGATCGGCGTCAGCGGGTTCTTGATCTCGTGCGCGATGATGCGGGCCATCTCGGCCCACGCCTCGAGCCGCTGGGCGCGCACCACCTCGGTCACGTCCTCGACCACCAGCAGCGCCGCCGGCTCGCCCTCGCCCGGCAGAGGTGCCCACACCATCGACCAGTCGCGGGCGTTGTCGGGGTCGTCACCCAGGCTGACGGTCTCCTGCCTTGGCCGGTGGCCGCCCGCCGCCACGAAGCGGGCGACCGGCGCCAGCTCGGCCGCCGCCTCGAGCGGCCGGCCGACGCGCGCTCCCAGCAGCTCGGCGGCCAGCCGGTTGGCGAGCACCACCCGGCCGGCGGCGTCGAGCGACACCACCGCCGAGGTGATGTTCTCGACCATCAGCTCGACCACCTTCTTCTCGCGCGTCAGGCGCCGCCGCCCTTCGGCGATGCGCGCCGCCATGCTGTCGATCGCCTCGGCGAGGCTGGCCAGCTCGAGGTCGGACGGCTCGTAGCCGAGCTCGCTGGCGCCCTCGGCGATGCGCTGCGTACCGCGGGCGATCTCGCCCAGCGGCTCGGTGAAGCCGCGCGCCAGCCGGGCGCCGAGCGCCGCCATCAGCAGCAGCACGGCGCTGGCGATGAGCGTCGCCCGCCGCCTGAGCGACGCGATCTCGGCCGCCACCTCCTCCTGCTGCGCCAGCAGCGGCACCGACAGCACCAGCCGCGGCCGGTCGAGCGCCACCCCCGGGATGCGCAGCGGCGCGTACAGCTCCAGGTAGTCGGCGCCGCCCACCCGGTTGATGCGTGACGCCCGCTCGCGCGAGCGCAGCAGCAGCCGGGCGTAGATCTCCCCCGGGATGCGCCCCGGCAGGAAGCCGGCGGTGAACAGCTCCGGCTTGCTCGACACGTAGATCTTGCTGCCCCAGTACAGGTTGACCTCGTGCCGCACCACCCCGGCCAGCCACTCCAGCAGATCGTTGTCGAGCAGGGTGTCGATCACGAAGCCGGTGTCCAGGCTCAGCACGTACTCCCCCAGCACCCGCTGGGCGGATTCGAGCGCCGCCTCGCCGGTGCCGCGCTGCGCGCGCTCGAGCCGCTCGCTGGCAAACCGCACGAACACCGCGCTCAGCACCAGCACCGGCAGCAGCAGCAGCAACCCGTAGACCGCCAGCAGGCGACGCGAGTAGTAGCGGAAGGCGCCGCCCAGGACCCGCACCGCGCGCCGCCGACCGCCGGCGGCGACGGCCAGGGCCAGCAAGACGGTCCCCACCGCCAGCGCGCTCAGCGCCGAGGCTCCCACCCGCTCGAGCGCCGCGGCTGTGCCGAGCCGCGGTAGGAAGAGCGCACGCACGCCGTCCGGGCCGGGCGCGGTGACCACCATCGCGCGGCCGGCGGGCGTGGCGACGACGTCGCGACCGCCGTCGCGCAGCTCAACCGGCAGCACCGGGCCCTCGCCCCACACGGTGTAGACCGGCACGCCGTCGGCGCGGTAGAGAGCGAACGAGGCCGGCGCCACCAGCTCGCCGCCGGGCGGGCCGAGAAACGCCCCGCCGCGCAGCAGGCGGGCGGCGAGATCGTCGAGCGGCAGCTCGGCGAGCCGGAAGCCCGGCCGCGGCCGCAGCCAGAACCTGGCCTCGCCCCACGCCCGGCCGCCCAGCAGCAGCGCGACGGCACCGCTCCGCTCGGTCTCGTCCCACAGCGGCAGGTACGGCTCGGGCCGGCGCAGCGGCGAGTCGTCGGGCAGCCCCTCGGCGGTCAGCGGCAGGCCGAAGTCGAAGCTCGATGGTGCGCCGGCGGCCGTCACCACGGTGAGCGCCGACAGCACGCCGCGCGTCGCCAGCGGCGAGTGGTGCCAGAGCTCGAAAGCGAGATCCTGGCGGTCCAGGACATCGGGATCCTGGAGCGCCAGCGCCGCCAGATCCACCCGCTCGAGGTAGGCCGTGACGTCGGCCGCCAGCGCTTCCAGCTCGAGCGCCGTCGGGGGTGCCAGCAGCGGCAGCAGCTCGGTCTCGAGATGGCTCCGGAGGTTGGCGCGGTAGCCGATCTCCCAGGCCACCGCCCCGATCAGCGCCGCCAGCAGCGACAGCACGGCCAGGGTGGCGGGCCGGCGACGAGCCGACCGCGCCGCCCAGCGGCCCGCCGCCCAGCCGCCGGCGACGAGCAGCGGCAGCGCCGCCGCCGCCAGGTCGTGGGCCGCCGCCGAGGCGAGCAGCGCGGCCAGTGCCAGCCACGCCCACCGCTCGACCCCGGACCGTTCGCTGGCGGCCTCCCGGCCGGCGGCCAGGCCGAGCAGCCCGAACGCCACCGCCGCCAGCGCCAGTCGCACGGCCAGGTCCGACGGCCGGGCGGCGAGCGCCGTCGACAGGTCGATCGGCCCGCTCAGCGCCTGGCCGCCCCAGGCCACGCCCGCCGCCACCAGCGCGGCGACGGCGCCCCAGCCTTCAGCCCCGCCGCCCGACCGCAGCCGCCCCCGGCGCCAGCACACGGCGGCGAAGACCGCCGCCGCCGCCAGCGCCGCGGTGCGCGCCGGCGACACCCCCAGCGCCAGGCAGCCGACCGCCAGAGCGCTCAGCCCCTCGGGGCGCAGCGGCAGGTCGAGCAACGCGCCCTCGCCGAGCGGAGCCGCGCGCAGCACCACCACCAGGAGCGCCAGAGCCACCAGCAGCGCGGCCGCACGCCGCTGCCAGCCGGGCAGCAGGCGGGCCTTGCCGGCTGCCGGCGACGGCGGCTCGATAACCATGGTCGGCGCCCCGTCGAGCGGCACGCTGAGCAGCTCCGGCCTCACCGGCCCGGTGGAGGGCACCAGGGTCCACCGCAGCTGGCGCCCGCTGCCCGCCCCGCCCACCGCCGGCAGCCGGTCCGCCGACAGGCTGCGGCCGGCCACCAGCAGCCAGGGACGCCGCCCCTCGGTCAGCGGCTCGGCCCGCAGCAGGGTGACCGCGCTGAAGCCGGCGATGTGGGAGCGCCGGACACCCTGCAGGCTCTCGAAGGCGGGCTCGTGCAGCAGACCGGCCCCGGCCCAGGCGACGGCGGCGCCGTCGGCATCGGCCAGCAGCAGCGTGAGCTCGTCGCCGCCGCGCCGCTCGAGCAGGCGGGCCAGGCTCTCGAACGCCTCGAGCCGCGAGTCGTCGTCCGCCGGCAGCGGGCCCAGGCTCTCGGCGCCGGCCGCCACCACCGCATCGAGCTGGCGCCAGATCGCAGCATAGGCCTCGCCAGCCCGCTCGGCCAGCAGCTCGCCGCTCACCGGCCGGGCCACCGACGGCAGCGCGCCGGCCCCGATCAGCGCGGCGGCACCCAGCGCGGCGCCGGCCAGCAGCAGGCGGGCAAAGCGGGACGGCCGGGTGGAGAGCCACCCGGCGGCGACCCCCACCACCGCCGCCACTCCCCACGGCCCCGGTACCAGGGTCGCGGCCGGCAGGCCGGCGGCGAGCCAGGGACGAACGCGGGCGGTGGACGGGGGCGAGCCCATGAGGGTCGGGTCGGCCTTGCGAGGCCCGCGGTCTCAGTCGCCGCCGAGCATCGGAATCCGGATGCCCGCCCGGCGAGCGCACTCCACGGCCTCGTCGTAGCCGGCGTCGGCGTGGCGGGCGACACCCAGACCGGGATCGCCCGTCAGCACCCTTTGCAAACGCGCTGCCGCCTCCTCGCTGCCGTCGCAGACGATCACCATGCCGGCGTGGATCGACAGCCCGATGCCGACTCCACCGCCGTGATGGACCGACACCCAGGTGGCACCGTTGACGGCGTTGAGCAGGGCGTTGAGCACCGGCCAGTCGGCGATCGCATCGGAGCCGTCGCGCATGCCCTCGGTCTCGCGGTTGGGCGACGCCACCGAGCCGCAGTCGAGGTGGTCGCGGCCGATGACGATCGGCGCCTTGACCCGGCCGCTGGCCACCAGCTCGTTGAACGCCCGCCCGGCGCGGGCGCGCTCGCCGTAGCCCAGCCAGCAGATGCGCGACGGCAGGCCCTGGAACGCCACCCGCTCGCCGGCCAGCCGGATCCAGCGGGCGAGCGCCTGGTCCTCGGGGAACAGCTCGAGGATAGCCCGGTCGGTGGCCGCCAGGTCGTCGGGGTCGCCCGACAGCACCGCCCAGCGGAACGGGCCTTTGCCGGCACAGAACAGCGGCCGGATGAACAGCGGCACGAAGCCGCCGATGTCGAACGCCTCGGCGACGCCGGCGTCGCGCGCCTGCCCCCGCAGGTTGTTGCCGTAGTCGAAGGTGACGGCGCCCGCCTCCTGCAGCGCCAGCATCAGCCGCACGTGCTCGGCCATCGACGCGCTGGACCGCCGGATGTAGCTCTCGGGGTCGGCCGCGCGCAGCTCGAGCGCCCGGGCGTACGGCAGCCCGTGCGGCACGTAGCCGTCGAGGGCGTCGTGCGCCGAGGTCTGGTCGGTCAGCACGTCCGGCACGAGGCCGCGTTCGACCAGCCGCGCCAGCAGGTCGACGGCGTTGGCCTCGACGCCGATCGACACCGCCCGCCGCGCGTCGCGCGCCGCCAGCGCCTCGTCGATGCCGGCGTCCAGCCCGTCGGCCAGCCGGTCCAGGTAGCGGGTGCTCAGCCGCCGCTCGATGCGCTGACGATCGACCTCGGCGACCAGGCAGACGCCCTCGTTCAGGGTCACCGCCAGCGGCTGGGCGCCGCCCATGCCGCCGAGCCCCGCGGTGACGGTCAGCCGGCCGGCGAGCGATCCGGAGAACCGCTGCCGGGCGCACTCGGCCAGCGTCTCGTAGGTACCCTGCAGGATGCCCTGGGTGCCGATGTAGATCCAGGAGCCGGCGGTCATCTGCCCGTACATCGTCAGCCCCAGACCTTCGAGCCTGCGGAACTCGTCGGCGGTGGCCCACGCGGGCACCAGCAGGGAGTTGGCGATCAGCACCCGCGGCGCGTCGCGGTGGCTCGGGAACACCGCCACCGGCTTGCCCGACTGCACCAGCAGGGTCTCTTCGTCCCCCAGCCGGCGCAGCTCGGCGACGATCGCCTCGTAACACCGCCAGTCGCGGGCCGCCTTGCCCGAGCCGCCGTAGACGATCAGCTCCTCCGGCCGCTCCGCCACCTCGGGGTCGAGGTTGTTCATCAGCATGCGCAGGGCCGCTTCCTGCTGCCAGCCCCGGCAGCTCAGCTCGGTACCGCGGGGCGCGCGCACCGTCCGCGGCCGCGTCTCTTGGAGGGTCATGCGCCGATTCTACGGGATCGCGGGCGGCTGGGAGCCGCTTGCGGTCCCGCCGCCGGCGCCGCCGGCCGGCGCTACCCGAGAGGCTCGAGCAGCGGATCGATCTCGCCCGCCAGGAACCGGTCGGCGGCGGCCAGATCGTCCGCCATCGGGCGGTCCTCCCGCCACCGTCCGGCCCGTCGCCGCAGCTCACCGTGCAGCGCCTCGAGCGGCTCGCTGGAGGTGAGCGGGCGCAGCAGGTCGATCCCCTGGGCCGCGGCCAGCAGCTCGATGGCCAGGACCTGGCGCAGCAGCCCGAGCGACTCGTGCAGCTTGAGCGCCGCACCCATGCCCATCGACACGTGGTCCTCCTTGCCGGCCGAGGTGGGGATCGAGTCGGTGGCGGCCGGCTGCGCCAGCCGCTTGCAGTCGGCGGTGAGGGCGGCGGCGGTCACCTGGGCGAGCATGAAGCCCGACTCCAGACCCGGATCGTCGGCCAGAAACGGCTCGAGGCCCGAGAAGCGGGCGTCGGTGAGCTTCTCGGTGCGCCGCTCGCTGATCGAGGCCAGCTCGGCGGCACCCATCGCCAGGCAGTCGGCCGCCAGCGCCACCGGCTCGCCGTGGAAGTTGCCCCCCGAGAGGACGGCACCGTCCCCCGGAAAGATCAACGGGTTGTCGGTGGCCGAGTTCATCTCGATGGCCAGCTTGGCGGCAGCGTCGGTGATCAGGTCGCGCACCGCGCCGTGGACCTGCGGCATGCAACGCACCGAGTAGGGGTCCTGCACCCGCGGATCGCCCACGCGGTGGGACTCGCGAATCTCCGAGCCCTGCAGCAGCCGCCACAGGTTGGCGGCGCTGGCCAGCTGGCCGGGGTGCGGGCGCGCCTCGTGCAGCCGGCGGTCGAAGGCGTCGTCGGAGCCGCGCACGGCGTCCGCCGTGAGCGCGCCCACCAGGTCCGCCACCTTCGCCAGACGGCGCAGCTCGAGCGTCGCGAGGGCGGTCAGCGAGGTCATCGCCTGCGTGCCGTTGATCAGCGCCAGCCCCTCCTTGGCGCGCAGCTCGAGCGGCTCGAGACCGGCTCGCTCGAGCGCCGCGTCCGCCTGCAGCTCGCGGCCGTTCCAGCGCACCCGGCCGGAGCCGGTCAGCGGCAGGGCGAGGTGGGCCAGCGGCGCCAGATCGCCGCTCGCCCCGACCGAGCCGCGGCTCGGCACCACCGGCAGGATTCCCTTGTTGAGCAGCTCCAGCAGCAGCTCGACGACCGCCGGCCGCACCCCCGAGTTGCCCCGCGCCAGGGTGTTGGCCCTCAGCAGCAGCATGCCCCGAACCGCCTCGTCCGCCAGCGGCGGACCGACCCCCGCGGCGTGGCTCCACAGCAGCTGGCGCTGGAGCCTGCCGAGCTTGTCGGCGTCGATGCGCACCGACGCCAGGTCACCGAAGCCGGTGTTGACGCCGTAGACCACAGCGTCTTCCGGCAGACGCTCGACGACCGCCCGCGCCCGGGCGATCCGCTGGCCGGCGGCGTCCGACAGGGCGCAGGTCGCTCCCCGCCGGGCGATCTGCTCGAACTGCTCGAGGGTCAGGCTGGTGCCGTCGAGCTGGATCATCGGCGTCTCGCTGCGGGCTCCCAAACCGAGGACCCCGCCCGGAAGCGTATAATCAAACACACGTCGACACGAGGAGCCGCCTTGGCGGGAGGGAGCCTGACGCCCTCGGGGAAGGCAGGGACCATGAGGATCGAACAGCGGCAGTGGTGTCCTCGCGCCGGCTGGCTGGGGTCCGCGGCCACCGACCTGCCCGACGCCCAGCTGGTGCTGGTGTTCGCCGGCAAGCAGGTGCTGCGCGACTCGCCGCCGCTCGCCGAGCTGGGCGAGCGGTACGCCCGGGCGGTGGTGCTCGGCTGCTCGACGGCGGGCGAGATCGCCGGCACCAGCGTCTCCGACGGGCTCCTGGTGGCCACCGCGGTCGAATTCGAGCACAGCAGCGTCCAGGCGGTCGAGCTGGCCCTGGCGGACGCCGACGGCAGCCTGGACGCCGGCAAGCGGCTGGCGCGGCGGCTACCGGCCAGCGAGTTGGCCCACGTGGTGGTGATCGCCGACGGCACCCAGGTCAACGGCAGCGCCCTGGTCCGGGGCCTGGTCGAGGAGCTGCCGGACGGCATCCAGGTCACCGGCGGTCTGGCCGGCGACGGCGAGCGGTTCGAGGACACCCTGGTGTTTCTCGGCACCCAGCCGCGCGTCGGGCACATCGTGGCGCTCGGGCTGTACGGAAAGCGCCTCAAGGTGGGCTACGGCTCGCTGGGCGGCTGGGATCCGTTCGGGCCCGAGCGGCTCATCACCCGCGCCGAAGGCAACGTGCTGTTCGAGCTCGACGGCCGCTCGGCGCTCCAGCTGTACAAGCGCTACCTGGGCGACTACGCCCGCGATCTGCCGGCCTCCGCTCTGCTGTTCCCGCTGGCGCTGCGTCCCGAGAGCCGGGGGGACGGACCGGTGGTGCGCACGGTGCTGTCGATCGACGAGAACAAGGAGAGCATGACCTTCGCCGGCGACATGCCGGCGGGAGCCTACGCGCGCTTCATGAAGGCCAACTTCGAGCGCCTGATCGACGGCGCCACCGGCGCCGCCCGCTCGAGCTACGACTCGCTGGGCGCCGAGTCGCCCGACCTGGCCCTGCTGATCAGCTGCGTCGGCCGGCGGATGGTGCTCAAGCAGCGCACCGAGGAGGAGGTGGAGAGCGTGCGCGACGTGCTGGGCAGCGGCACCGTGCTGACCGGCTTCTACTCCTACGGCGAGATCTCACCGCTGACGCCGTCGGCGCGCTGCGAGCTGCACAACCAGACGATGACGATCACCACGCTCTCCGAGCGCTAGCGTGCACAAGCTCCTTGAACGTCAGCTCAAGAAGCGGTTCGGCTCGATCGCCCAGGTGCCGCCGGAGCTGGCGGACTTCGTCGCCGCCGTCGGTCAGGCCTACGAGCAGGCCGACGCCGACCGGCAGCTGCTCGAGCGCTCGCTCGACCTGACCTCGGACGAGCTGCTCGAGGCCAACGCCGCCCTGCGGCTGGATCGCGAGGAGCTCGAGAAGCGGGTCGCGGAGCGCACCGCCGAGTTGCTGGCGGTCAACCGGTCGCTGGAGCGCGAGATCAGCGAGCGCCAGGCCGTCGAGGACCGCCTGCGAGCCAGCGAGCAGCGGTTCCAGGCCCTCGCCGAGCACTCGCCGACCGGTATCTTCCACGCCGACGAGGCCGGAAGGACGGTGTACGTCAACCGGGCGTGGTGCGAGATCGCCGGCCTCGGTCCGGAGGAGGCGCTGGGCGAAGGGTGGCAGCGCGCGCTCCACCCCGGCGACCGCGAGCGGCTGGTGACGCAGTGGCGCGACGCGGTGGCGGTGGGGGGCACGGTCCAGGCGGGCGAGTACCGCATGCTCAGACCGGACGGCTCCGAGTGCTGGGTGGTCGGCCAGGCGGTGCCGCTGCTCAGCGACCGGGGGCAGGTTGCCGGCTACGTCGGCACGGTGGCCGACATCACCGAGCGGCGCAAGGCCGAGGAGGCTATCCGCACCTCCGAGCAGAAATACCGGCGGCTGTTCGAGGAGTCCCGCGACACCATCTACATCGCGACACCGGAGGGTCGCATGCTGGACATCAACCCGGCCGGCGTGCGCATGTTCGGCTACCCGTCGCGCGAGGAGATGCTCGAGGTCGACCTCGGTGAGCAGATCTACCTGCGCCCCGAGGACCGCACTCGGATGCTGCAGTCGCTCACCGTGCGCGGCTTCGTCGAGGACCTGGAGCTCGAGGTGCGCACCAAGGACGGCCGCCGGCTGACGGTGCTGGCGAGCGCCAGCGCCGACCGCGACCAGCGCGGCCGGGTGGTGGCGGTGCGCGGCTTGATGCGCGACGTCACCGGCCAGCGGGACCTCGAGCGGCAGCTGCGCCAGGCGCAGAAGATGGAGGCCGTCGGCCGGCTGGCGGGCGGCGTGGCCCACGACTTCAACAACCTGCTGACGGCGATCATCGGCTACAGCGACCTGCTGGCGATGGCGGTGCCCGACGACAGCCCGCTGCGCCGGCACACCGACGAGATCAAGGCGGCCGCCAAGCGCGGCGCCGACCTCACCCGCCAGCTGCTGGCGTTCGGCCGGCGGCAGGTGCTGGCCCTCGAGACGCTCGACCTCAACCGCTCGGTGTCGGCGATCGAGAAGCTGCTACGGCGGGTGATCGGAGAGGACATCGAGCTGATCAGCGAGCTCGACGCCGAGCTCGGCGCGGTGCAGGCGGACCCCAACCAGATCGAGCAGGTGCTGCTCAACCTTGGCATCAACGCCCGCGACGCGATGCCCGAAGGCGGCGTGCTGACGTTGCGCACCGCCAACATCGCCTTCGACGCCGAGGCCACCGCGGCGCCGGCCGGTCTCGAGCCCGGCTCGTACGTGCTGCTCGAGGTCGAGGACACCGGAGTCGGCATCCCTGAGACGATCCGCGACCAGATCTTCGAGCCGTTCTTCACCACCAAGCCGCGTGGCAAGGGGTCGGGGCTCGGGCTGTCGACCGTCTACGGCATCGTGCGCCAGAGCGGCGGCCAGATCGTGGTCGACAGCTCGCGCGGCCGCGGCAGCCGGTTTCGCATCTTCCTGCCGCGGGTCACCGAAGAGCAGCCGCCCAGCAGCGAGCCGCGCGAGACGGTTACCGGGCTGCCCGGCGGCAGCGAGACGGTGTTCCTGGTCGAGGACGAGCCGGCGGTTCGCGACTTCCTGCGCGGACTGCTGGAGCGGCTGGGCTACTCGGTGCTGACCGCCAGCGACGGCGAGGAGGCGCTCGAGGTGGCAACGCGCTCCGAGCGGCCGATCGACCTGCTGCTGAGCGACGTGGTGATGCCGCGCATGAACGGGGTCGAGCTGGCTCGCCGGCTGACCGAGGCGCGGCCCGGCCTGCGGGTGCTGCTGATGTCCGGCTACACCGAGAAGCCGGAGCCGCTGGCGGACGATGCGCCCGGCGCCGGCGACATCGACTTCCTGCACAAGCCGTTCTCGTCGGGCGCCCTCGCGCAGCGGCTGCGGGAGCTGCTCGAGCCCCGGCTCGAGGCCAACCGGGACGCGGCCGGGCTCGGTCGAAGCTGATCAGTCGAAGCTGATCAGTCGAAGCTCACGGGAGGCGCTTCCTCGCTACCCGGCTGGGCGCTGAAGTAGGCCTTGGCCTCGAAGCCCCAGCCCAGCATCTCGACCACCCAGCGGGTCGGGAACCGTCGCAGCCGGGTGTTGAACTCGCGCGCCGCCTCGTTGAAGCGGGTGCGCGCCACCGAGATCCGGTTCTCGGTGCCCTCGAGCTGCACCATCAGGTCCTGGAACGCCTGCACCGCCCGCAGCTCCGGGTAGCGCTCGACCACCACCAGCAGACGCTGTAGCGCCGACGACAGCGCGTCCTGGGCGGCCTGGAACTGCGCCAGCCGCGCCGGGTCGTTGATCACCTCGGCGGCGTTCTCCACCCGCACCTGCCCCACCCGGCTGCGCGCCTCGATCACCTGGTTGAGCGTCTCCTGCTCGAAGTCGGCGGCGCCGCGCACCGTCGACACCAGGTTGGGGATCAGGTCGGCACGGCGCTGGTAGGCGGTCTCGACCTGCGCCCACTGTTCGGTGACCCGCTCCTCGCCGGCGATCAGCCCGTTGTACATGCCGATCCCCCAGACGACAAGCAGCCCGCCGACGAGCAGCAGGACCAGCAGACAGCCGATGGCGTATTTCATGCGTTCCCTCCCTGGTAGAACGGCGCGAGAGTATCACCGCCACCGCGCTCGATCACATAGCGGACTCCTTAACTGGCGGCGCCGACGGTCAGATCGCGCTGCGGGTTTCCGTCTGATCGGGCGATGCTGGCGCGCGCCACGGCCGCGACCCCGTGGGGGATCGAGGCGAGGGCCATCCACGTCGAGGTGGACGTGCGTCTGGGGCTGCCGCAGACCTCGATCGTCGGGCTGCCCGACACCGCGGTGCGCGAGAGCCGCGAGCGGGTGCGGGCGGCGATCAAGAACTGCGGCTTCGAGCTGCCGCCGCGGGCGGTGGTGATCAACCTGGCGCCGGCCGACCTGAGGAAGGAGGGCAACCACCTCGACCTGGCGATCGCGCTGGCGCTGCTGGTCGGTACCGAGCAGCTGCCCGGCGACTGCCTCGACGGGCGGCTGGTGTGCGGCGAGCTGGGGCTCGACGGCGCCGTCCGGCCGGTGCGCGGCGGGCTGGCGATCGGCGAGCTGGCGCGCGGCCTCGGGGTGCGCGAGCTGCTGCTGCCGGCGGCCAACGCGGGCGAGGCCGCGGCGCTGGGAGAGCCGCCGGTGCGCGGCCTGGCCGGGCTGCCCGAGGCGGTCGAGCATCTGCTGGGGGTGAGCCGCCTGCCGGCGGCGCGGCCGCCCAGCCACGCCGGCGAGCGCGCCGACCCCGGGGCCGACCTGGCCGACGTGCGCGGCCAGGCGGCGGCCCAGCGGGCGCTCGAGATCGCCGCCGCCGGCGGCCACAACCTGCTGCTCATCGGGCCGCCGGGGTCGGGCAAGACGATGCTCGCCCGCCGGCTGCCCGACCTGCTGCCACCGCTGACCCTGAAGGAGGCGATCACCGTCACAAAGATCCAGTCGCTGGCCGCCGACCGGCCGCTCGACGGCCTGGTACACCGCCGCCCGTTCCGCGCCCCGCACGCCGGCGTCAGCACGGCCGGTCTGATCGGCGGCGGCAGCATGCCGCGTCCCGGCGAGGTGACCCTCGCCCACCTCGGGGCGCTGTTTCTCGACGAGCTGCCGGAGTTCAAGCGCGACGCGCTCGAGGCGCTGCGCCAGCCGCTCGAGGACGGCGAGGTCGAGGTGGTGAGGGTCAAGGCGCGGCTGCGCTTTCCCGCCCGCTTCGCGCTGGTGGCGGCGATGAACCCGTGCCCTTGCGGCCATCTGGGCGATCCCCGTCACGACTGCCGCTGCACCCGCAACGAGATCGCCCGCTACAGGAGCCGGGTGTCGGGACCGCTGCTCGACCGCATAGACCTCCACGTCGAGGTGCCGGCGGTGACGCTCGAAGAGCTCAAGGGTGCCGGTGGCGAGGGCACAGCGGCCGTGGCCGAGCGGGTGCGCGCGGCGCGGGAGCGCCAGCAACGGCGGCTCGCCGGGGCGCCGGAACCGGTCAACGCCGCGCTCGGCGACGCCGACCTGCGCCGCCACTGCCGGCCCGACCCGGCCGCCGGGCGGCTGCTCGACGCCGCGTTCGAGCGGCTCGGCCTGTCGGCGCGGGCGCTCACCCGCATCCTCAAGGTGTCGCGCACCATCGCCGACCTGGCCACGTCCGAACGGATCGCGGCCGCACACGTCGCCGAGGCGATCCAGTACCGCAGCCTCGACCGGCGGCTGACCGGCTGATCGGCCGACGGCTCGACCGGACCGAGGGCGAGGATCCCGGCTCAGCCGCCGCCGGACGGGTCCACCATGCGCTCCACCGTCTGACCCTGCTCCAGCGACACAGAGATCTCGGTACCGGCACCGCGGATCTCCTTGACCGTGACCCGGTAGTCGCCGGGCTGGAGCATGAAGCTCTTGGGGTTCGAGCGCTCGCTGGTGTAGGTGCGGCCCTGCGCCACCGGCTTGCCGCTGGCGGCGTCGACCACGCTCAAGGTGGCGTCGACCAGCTCGCCGCCTCGCGCCGCGCCGACCCTGAGCGTGCCGCTGGCGAACTCGTGTGCCAGCTCGGCGCGGCCCTGCGGTGCCACCGTGACGACCCCGAACCCGTGCTCGGCGTCGCCGCTGATCTCGACCGACTTCAGGCTCACCGCGTAGTCGCCGGCGGTCAGCCGGACGGACGCGGGGTTGCTCGACCGCGCGGTGTAGGTGCGGCCCGAGGCCACCTCACCGCCGTCCGGCAGCGAGACCCGGAAGACTGCGTCCGACGGCTCGCCGTTGCGGGTCACCCCGATCACCAGCTCTCCGGTCGAGAAGTCCACCTCGCGCTCGACCCGGCCGCCGTCGGCGATCTCGACCTGGAAGCGGCGGGTGGCGTCGCCGCGGATGCCCACCGCTTCGACCGTCACGTCGAAGGTGCCGTCGGGCAGGGGGATCACGCGGGGGTTGGTCTCGGGAGAGGCGTAGGTGCGCCCGTTGCCGGCCTCGTCACCGCTGGCGGCGTCCGTCACCAGGACGGCAGCGTCCTGGAGCTCGCCGTCGGCCACCGCGGTGACCGCCAGCCGGCCGGCCGGCACCTCCGGTGTCAGCGTCGCCGCCCGCTCGAGAGCACCGGCCAGCTCGTCGGCGCTCTCGGCACTCAGAAACAGCCCCTCACCCGCCTGCGCGGCGCACTCGAGCTGGGAGACGTCCTCACCGGCGACGTCGAAGCCGATGACGTGCAGCAGGAAGCTCGCGCCCCGCTGCTTCGCGGCGCGTACCGCGGCGCACGGATCGCCGCCACAGGTCTCCAGCCCGTCGCTGACCAGCACCACCGTGGTCGGCGCCGAGCGGCCGGCGATGACCCCGAAGGCGTGCTCGACGGCCTGGGTGATCGGAGTCTTGCCCTTGGGGTTGAGACCGTCGACGGTGCTCTGGATGGCCGCGCGGTCGAGCGCGCCGATCGGCGCCACCATCTCGATGTCGTCGCAGTCTCCCTCGCGGCGGTGGCCGTAGGCGACCACCCCGATCTGCGCCTCGGAGTCGAGCCCGTCGACCAGATCGCCGACCACCCGGCGCGCGATGACGATCTTGTTCTCGCCCTCGATCTGGCCCCACATCGAGCCCGAGGCGTCGAGGATCAGGAGGAGCGCCGGACCGGCCTCCTGGGGCACGGCGACCTCGGGCGCCAGCAGCGCTGCGAGCAGGAAGACAAACAGGCGTTTGCCGAGCATCGAGAGACCCTCCCTCCAGGGTGATGAAACAGGCGCCGGCCGGTGAGGACCGGATCGGCTCGCCCGGCCGTGGCGGAGCCCGTGGTCTTTTTGTTCGAAGCTGTCCGAGCATACCCCGGCCGGCCGCCGGACAGCCGGCGGGCGACGGGTCACGGCTACCACGCCACCCGGTCGCGAGCGGAGGGAGCTAGCCGCCGGTGCCCGCTTCCGGCCCGGCGAAGCTCTCGGGCCGGTAGACGTGCCTCAACGCCTCGCGGTCCGCCCGGCCGGCCAGCGCCTGGAAGAGGGTGGCGTAGCCGGCCGCCACCGCGTCCCACCGGTACCGGCGGGCTGCGCGCTCGGCGCA
>JBFGNS010000092.1:0-17715 GCA_041574955.1 Thermoanaerobaculia bacterium
CGGAGCGACATCACCCTCGCCTCTGGAGCGCAGCCCCGGGACCCCGACCGGCCAAGCACCCGGCCGAAGTCACCAGCGCTGCTGCAAGCCTGTGGTGACTTGCACGGGCTCCGACTCCGGTCCCCTAGCACTCTCGAGCCCCAACCCCCGAGCCCTCGAAGCGACACCAGCCCGGAAACCACCCCCGGAGGGTGCGCCAGCCGGGTGGGGCCCGGGGCGGAGCGACATCACCCTCGCCTCTGGAGCGCAGCCCCGGGACCCCGACCGGCCAGCGCACCCGACCCGAAGCCCGCATCCCACACGGCCAGCGCACCCGGCCCGAAGCCGACTCCCTGCCGCTCCCCTACCCCCCCTGCACGAAGTGCACCACCTCCACCCGATCGCCGTCGGCCAGCTCGGCAGCGTAGCGGGCACGGGGGAGGATCTCACCGTTGAGCTCGACGGCGACTGTGCGCGGGTCGCGGCCCAGGCGGCGCACCAGCGCGTCGACCGTGGTACCGGCCGCCAGCGTCCGCCGCTCGCCGTTGACCTCGACCTCGAGCGCTCCGCCGGTCACAGCAGCTGCTTGATCTCGGCGTTGCCGATCTCGCTCGCGGCGCTGACGATCAGGGCGGCGGTGCCCTGCTGCAGAGCCGGCACGTCCACCAGCATCCGCAGCCGGCCGGCGGCGTCGGTCTTTCCCGAGCCCAGGGTGGCCGGCTCGTCGACGGTCGAGATCATCCGCACCTCGACCGCCGCGCCCACCACCGGCTGCGACGACACGCTCGACTTGGCGGTGAGCTGGAGACTGGCCGGGCGCCCCAGGGCGAGCTCGTCCTCGACGTCCAACACCAGCACCAGCTGCTCCTGCTCCGCTTCGCTGTTGAGGTAGTCGAGGATCACCTGGTCGAGGCTCGGTCCGGCCTCGGCCGCCGGCTGCTCGGCCGACGCCGACGCTTCCTCCACCGCCGCCGCCTCGGCCACCACCGCCGCCGCGCTGCGCTCGCCCCGGGCGTCGCCGGTCAGCCCGGCGAGCCTGGCGTCGAACCGCCCTCGCCGGATCTCCGCGATCACCAGCCGGTGCTGCCGGTCCATCAGCTCGAAGATGGCGGACTTGCCCTTGCCCTCGTCGAGCAGGGTCTTGTAGCTCGACCGCTTGCGAGCCAGGATCTGGCCGCCGGCGTAGACCAGGCTCTCGATCCACGCCGTCGCGATGCCCTTGTCCTCGGTCTGGACGTGGAGCACCTGGCCGTTGTGGGAGACGTCGGTGTTGTAGCCGGTGATCATCGCTGGCGTGCCGTGGCGGCGCTCCGCGCGGGAGCACCCGGGATAACGGCAAAGTGTAGCCGAAACACGACCTCGGCGGGACCCGCGCGGCGCTCCGCCGGCCGGGCTCGGTGCCGCCGCCGGGGCAGCCCCTGATTTGTACCGCTCACCGCTTCCCTGACAGAATGAGCCTGTTCGACGATTCACGGAGGGTCCCCCTCCGCACCCAACCCAGACACCACGGGAGGAAGCAAATGGCTGAGCCAACCGCCGAGGCGGCGACCGCGGAGCGCACCCTCGTCCAGTACGAGGTCAAGGAGGGCGTCGCCTACCTGACGCTCGCCGACCCGCCGGCCAACACCTACACCTACGAGATGATGCGCCAGCTCGACGAGGCCATCCTCAAGGCGCGCTTCGACAAGCAGGTCTCGGTCATCGTGATGACCGGCCTGGGCGAGAAGTTCTTCTGCGCCGGCGCCAACATCAACATGCTGCAGACCTCCGACCCGTACTTCAAGTACTTCTTCTGTCTGCACGCCAACGAGACGCTGAACCGCCTCGAGCAGACCCCCAAGCTGGTGCTGTCGGCGCTCAACGGGCATACCGTCGGCGGCGGCCTGGAGATCGCGATGGCCGCCGATCTGCGGCTCGCCCGCAAGGGTGCCGGCAAGGTCGGCCTGCCCGAGATCAACCTCGGCGTGCTGCCCGGTACCGGCGGCACCCAGCGTCTCGCCCGGCTGGTGGGCAAGAGCCGCGCCATCGAGCTGATGACCACCGGCCGGCTGATCGACTTCGAGGACGCCGAGCGGATCGGGCTGGTCAACGCCATCTTCGAGGGCGACGACTTCATGCAGCAGGTGCACGCCTACGCGCGCCAGTTCTGCCCGCCGGCGAAGGCCGCCAAGGCGGTCGGCCGGATCAAGCGGTCGGTGCAGTCCGGTGCCGAGGTGCCGTTCGAGAGCGGCCTGGCGATCGAGCGCGAGCTCCAGCAGCAGCTGTTCGAGAGCCCGGACGCGCGCGAGGGTCTCGACGCCTACGTCGCCAAGCGCAAGCCGGAGTTCCAGGGCGCCTGAGGCCGCTCGACTCACCCGCAGCCGGTGAGTAGAGCGGGCCGCGCCGCCGCCATGCCCGAGCCGAACGCCGAGATCGTCCTCGCCGCGCCGGTGCGGACACCGATCGGCAAGTTCGGCGGCAGCCTTTCGCCGCTCTCCGCCGCCGACCTGGCGACGGCGGCGGCGACCGCCTGCCTGGAGCGCGCCGGGCTCGAGCCGGCGGCCGTCGACCAGACGGTGTTCGGCCACGCCCGGCAGGCCGGCGGCGGGCCGAACACCGCCCGCCAGGTCGCCCACCGCACCGGAGTGCCCGACGACCGCCCGGCGTTCACCGTCAACCAGGCCTGCGGCTCGGGTCTGCAGGCGGTGCTGTGCGCGGCGCGCCTGCTGCGCACGGGCGAGGCGCGGGTGGTGCTGGCCGGCGGCACCGAGAGCATGTCGAACACGCCCTACCTGCTGCCGGCGGCGCGCTGGGGCCACCGCCTCGGCCACCGGCAGCTGGTCGACGGCATGTATCAGGACGGCTTCTGCGATCCCCTCTCCGGGCTGGTGATGGGCGAGACCGCCGAAGAGCTGGCCGCCGAGGCGGGCGTCGGCCGGGCGGCGGCCGACGACTGGGCGGCCACCAGCCAGCAGCGCTGCGAGGCGGCGCGCGCCGCCGGGCGGTTCACCGCCGAGGTGGTGCCGGTGACGGTGCCCGAGCGGCGAGGCGAGCGGCGGGTCGAGGCCGACGAGCATCCGCGCGACGGCGTCACCGCCGAGCGGCTGGCCAGGTTGCCGACGGTGTTCCGCGACGGCGGAACGGTGACCGCCGGCAACGCCTCGGGCATCACCGACGGCGCCGCCGCGCTGCTGGTCACTACCCGTCAGACTGCCGGCGAGCTGGGTCTGAAGGTGGCCGGCAGCCTGCTGGACTGGCAGGTGGTCGGCGTCGAGCCGCGCATCATGGGCATCGGTCCGGTGCCGGCGTGCGAACGGCTGCTCGAGCGCCACCGGCTGGACCCCGCCGACGTCGACCAGGTGGAGCTCAACGAGGCGTTCGCCAGCCAGGTGCTGGCCTGCCTCGATCGGCTGCCGTTCGACCGCGCACGGGTCAACCCCGACGGCGGCGCCATCGCGCTGGGGCACCCGATCGGCTGCACCGGCGCGCGCATCCTGGTGACCCTGCTCGCCGGGCTGGCGGCGCGCGGTGGCAGGCTGGGCATCGCCACCCTGTGCGTGTCGGGCGGCATGGGCCTGGCGGCGCTGGTCGCCGCGGAGCCGTCATGAGCCGGCGGCTGGTGGTGTGCTGCGAGAGCCGGCGCAAGGCCGGGCCGTACCTGGAGGCGATGCGCGTCGCCGGCGCGGCCGACGACGAGCTGGTGCTGGTCACCCCCGAACAGCCGCCGGGCGAGCTCGAGCGGCTGGGCGCCGAGACCGCCGGCCTGCTGCTGTGCGGCGGCCCCGACATGGAGCCGTGGCGCTACGGGGAGGAGCCGCGCGCCGACGCCAACCTCAGCCTGATGCCCGACCTGGACGAGATCGAGTGGCGGCTGCTGACCGGCGCCGCCGCCGCGCGCCGGCCGGTGTGGGCGGTCTGCCGCGGCCTGCAGACGGTCAACGTCTTCCTCGGCGGCACGCTGTGGCAGGACATCCCCAGCCAGGTCGCCGGCGCGCTCGATCACGACCCCGAGGGGCCCCACTCCGCCATCGCCCACCGCGTCAGCGGCGAGTCCAACGGCGACCCGTGGGCGGCGCTGCTGACCGCCGACCCGCTGCCGGTCAACAGCCGTCACCATCAGGCCATCCGCCGGCCGGGGCGCGGCGTGCGCGCGGTGGCCTGCTCCGACGACGGCCTGGTCGAGGCGGCGGTGGTCGAGGACGGCGACTGGTGGGTCAAGGGCGTGCAGTGGCACCCCGAGAACCTGGTCGACGTGCCGCTGCAGCGCCGGCTGTGGCGGCTGTTTCTGGAGGCCGCGGGCGATGGCTGAGCCGATCCGGCTGGTGCGCGACGGCCGCCTCGCCGAGCTGGTGCTCGACCGGCCGCCGCTCAACGTGCTCGATCTCGACACCCTGCGGCTGCTGCGCCGGCAGCTGGACGAGCTGGTCCTCGACGACGCCCTGCAGGCGCTCTTCCTACGCTCCGCCGGCGGGCGCGCCTTCTGCGCCGGCACCGCGGTCGAGGACCACACCGCCGAGCGCGCGCCGCGCATGCTCGCCGAGTTCCACCGCGCGCTGCGTGCCCTGCGCCGGCTGCCCGCGGTGTCGATCGCGGTGGTGCAGGGCCACTGCCTGGGCGGCGGCATGGAGCTGGCCATGAGCTGCGACCTGGTGCTGGCCGCCGACGACAGCCGCTTCGGGCAGCCCGAGGTGGACCTGGGCTGCTTCCCGCCGGCCGCCGCCGCCCTGCTGCCGGCACGGCTCGGCAGCGCGCGGGCGCTCGAGCTGCTGCTCAGCGGCCGCATCCTGTCGGCGGCCGACGCCGAGCAGCTCCGCCTGGTCACCTGGCGGGTGCCGGCGGAGCGGCTCGACCAGCGCGTGCGCGAGATCGGCGAGCGCCTGGCCGCCAAGAGCGCCGCCGTCACCCGCATCATCAAGCAGGCCGTGCGCGCCGGCGACGGCCTGCCGTTCGAGCAGGCGCTCGAGGAGACAGAGCGCCTGTACCGCGACCAACTGCTCGCCACCGAGGACGCGCGCGAAGGGATCGAAGCGTTCTTCGCCAAGCGGCGTCCGAGCTGGCGGCACCGATAGCCCCGAGGGAGAGCCGCGAACCATGTCCGACACCGTACTGCGACAGCAGGAGGGCCGAGTGGCCGTCCTCACCATCAACCGCCCCGACAAGCTGAACGCCCTCAACCAGCAGGTGCGCGACCAGATGCTGGCGCTGCTGGGAGAGATCGAGAACGACCCCGGCACCGGTGCGGTGGTGATCACCGGCGCCGGCGAGAAGTCGTTCGTCGCCGGCGCCGACATCGGCGAGTTCGCCGGCCGCTCGCCGTTCGATCAGCGCGAGGCGATGCGCAGCCCGCGCATCTTCGACGTCATGGCGTCGTTTCCCAAGCCGGTCATCGCCATGATCAACGGCTTCTGCCTGGGTGGCGGCTGCGAGCTGGCGGCGTCGTGCGACATCCGCGTCGCTGCCGACACCGCCCGCTTCGGCCAGCCGGAGATCAACCTGGGTCTGATCCCCGGCGGCGGCGGCACCCAGCGGCTGCCCCGGCTGGTCGGCCTGGGGCACGCCCTGCGGCTGGTGCTGAGCGGCGAGATGATCGGCGCCGAGGAGGCGCGCGCCATCGGGCTGGTGGAGCTGGTGACGCCGGCCGCCGAGCTGCGCGACAGGACCCTCGAGCTGGCCTCCAAGATCGCCGCCAAGAGCCCGCTCACCCTGCGTGTCGCCAAGGAGGCGGTGCGCGCCAGCGAGCGGATGGCGGTCGAGGAAGGCATCCTCTACGAGCGCGACCTGTTCTGCCTGTGCTTCTCGAGCGAGGACAAGGCGGAGGGGGTCGAGGCTTTCCTCGCCAAACGCGCCGCCGAATGGAAGGGCCGCTAGCCGCCCCACGGTCATGCCCGACTCCCGGACGCCGGCCGCCCCCGGCGCCAAGCCGGCGCCGCACGCCGAGCTGCTCGAGTGGCGCAGCGAGTTCCCGATTCTCGAGCGCTCGACCTACCTGATCAACAACTCGCTGGGGGCGATGCCGCGTGGCGTGCGGCGCGAGCTCGACCGGTTCGCCGACGCCTGGGACGAGCGCGGCGTGCGCGCCTGGTCGGAGGGCTGGTGGGAGATGGCGGTGGGCACCGGCGACCTGCTGGCGCCCGTTCTGGGCGTACCGCCCGGCACGGTCGCCATGCACCAGAACGTCAGTCTGGCCAGCGGCGTCTTCCTGTCGTGCCTCGACTACCCGCCGGGGCGCGACCGCATCGTCACCACCGATCTCGACTTCCCGTCGGTCCAGTACCTGCTCGAGGGCGAGCGGCGGCGCGGCGCCGAGCTGGTCTACGTGCCGTCGCCCGACGGCATGACTTTGGACCTCGAGCCGCTGCTGGCGGCGATCGACGAGCGCACCCGGGTAGCGTGCATCTCGCACGTGCTGTTCAAGAGCGGCTTCGTGCTCGACGCCGAGGCGCTGGCGCGGCGCTGCCGGCAGGTCGGGGCGCTGCTGCTGCTGGACGTCTACCAGTCGGCCGGCTGTCTGCCGTTGGCGCTCGCCGATTGGGGCGTCGACGCCGCCGTCGGGGGGTCGGTCAAGTGGCTGTGCGGCGGTCCGGGCGCCGGCTACCTGTGGGTGCGCGAAGAGCTGGCGGCGAAGCTCGAGCCGGCGCTCACCGGCTGGCAGGCCGACCGCGAGCCGTTCGCCTTCCGCCCCGGTCGCATCCGCTACGCCGACGGCGCCTGGCGGTTCCTCTCCGGCACGCCGGCAGTGCCGGCGCTGCACTCCTGCCGGCCGGGCTACCGCATCATCGCCGAGGTCGGCGTCGAGGCCATCCGCCGGCGCTCGCTGGCGCTCACCCGGCGCCTGATGGAGGCCGCCGAGGAGGCCGGCTTCGAGCTCCACACGCCGCGCGCCGACCGCCACCGCGGCGGCACCGTCACGATCTGGCACGAGGACGCCGAGCGGCTGTGCCGCGAGCTGCTGGCGCGCGACATCGTGTGCGACTTCCGGCCGGGCGCCGGCATCCGGCTGTCGCCGCACTTCTACTCGACCGAGGCCGAGTGCGACCTGGCGATCGCTACTCTGGCCGAGCTGGCCGCGGCCGGTCGATCTGGCTGACCGCCAGCGCCAGCGCCGCCGCCACCACGGCCAGCCGCCAGCCGTCGGCCGGCCACGGCTCGATGGCGCCCGCCGCCACCGCCACCACCGCCCGGCCGGCGAGCAGCGCGGCAGGCACCAACGCCGCCAGCCGCGCCACCCGCACCGCGGCGGCCCGGTGCCAGCGCGGCAGCACCAGCACTGCCGCCGGCAGCAGCAGCGTCACCGCTGCCACCGGCGCCATGAGCAGCGCCACCAGGTAGGCAACGCGCAAGGCGAAGCCCGGCAGGTAGCGGCGGCCCCGACGCCGGCGAGCGCCGCCCGCGGCGCCCCGCCAGGCGCCGGGCAGACCACGCACGAGCAGCGCCACCCAGGCCGCAAAGCCCACCCAGTACAGGTCCCGCCGGGACCAGACGCGGCCGGCGGCGACCAGGTAGCGGTCGTCGTCGCGCGGCCGGCCGGCGAGACCGTCGAGCCGGCGCACCACACCCGTGATGGCGAGCTGCCAGCGCTCGGTCCACGCCGCTGCCGGCGGCCCGCGCCGCTCGCCCAGCGCCAGCGCCGGCAGGCCGGCGGCCAGCAACGGCACCGCGGCCGACGAGCGGCGCGGCCGAGCGTACCGCGCCAGCAGCTGCTCGGCGAGCGGAGCCGCGGCGGCGACTCCGGTGGCGGCCGAGCCCCGCCCCACCGCGTGCGCCAGCCAGGCCGGCGGCAGACGGCGGCCGGCCGCAGACAAGGCCGGCAGCAGCACCAGCCGGGCGGGCGCGCCGCCGCCCTGCGGCTCGACCGCCAGCGCCGCCAGGACGTCGTCACTCGCCTCCTCGGCCTCGAGCCAGGCGCGCGCCGCGGCGGCGGGCGGCAACGGAGCGGCGCACACCACCAGCTCGACGGTGTGCCGCAGCGGGGTGCGCGCCAGGTCGGCCGCCACCGCCAGCGCCAGCTGCCGGCCGGCGAGCGACGCCGCCTCGTCCTCGACGCAGCCGGCCACCAGCAGCACGCGCAGCGCGCCGCTGCCGGGCAGCTCGCCGCGCAGCACGGCGCCGACGGGGTGCGGAGCGCCGGCCTCGGCGCCGCCCGGCGCCAGCGCGTCGACCGCCACCAGCCCACTCGCCCGCAGCCGGGCGGCGAGCACCTCGCCGTCCGCGGCCGGCACCGCGCCCCCGGCGGGAGGCGGCGCGGCCGCCGTTGCCGGCGCCGTCAGCAGCGCCGCCAACGCCCAGCACACCGCCACCGTCACGGCAGACCGTACCGGCGGCGCTTCTGCCATAGCGTCTTGCGGCTGATGCCCAGCAGCTCGGCCGCCCGCCCCTGGTGGCCGCGCGCGTAGGCCAGGGCGCGCTCGATCTGCCGTCGCTCGGTCTCGGCCAGCGAGCGCGGCCGCTCCTGCTGGCGCGGCGGCGCGGGGTCGAGGTCGCCGCCGTCGCTCATGACCACCGCCCGCTCCAGCAGGTTGCGCAGCTCGCGCAGGTTGCCCGGCCAGCGGTGACGCGCCATCCAGCGCCGGGCGCGCGGCGTCAGCTCCAGCCGCGGACGGCCGAAGCGCTCGGCCAGGTCGGCGAGCAGCGTCTCCTCCAGCGCCGCCAGGTCGTCGAGCCGGCGGCGCAGCGGTGGCAGGACGAAGGTCAGCACCTCGAGGCGGTAGAACAGGTCTTCGCGGAACAGGCCGCGGCGGACGCGCTCGGGGAGATCGTCGGCGGCGATGGCGATGAAGCGCACGTCGGCCGCCACCTCCTCGCCACCGAGCGGCGCGTAGCTGCCCTCGGCCAGCAGCCGCAGCAGCTTGGCCTGCGCCGCCAGCGGCATCTGCTCGACGTGGTCGAGCACCAGGGTGCCGCCTTCGGCGGCGCGCACCCTTCCGGGGCGCTCCTCGACCGCACCGGTGAACGCCCCGGGGCGATGGCCGAACAGCTCGCTCTCGAACAGCTCGGTCGGACCGAGCGCCACGTCGACCTCGACCAGCGGCCGCGAGCTCCGCCGGCTGGCGGCGTGCAGCGCCCGCGCCAGCGTCGAGCGGCCGCTACCCGACTCGCCGAGCAGCAGGATCGGCGCCTCGCTGGCCGCCGCCCGGCGGGCGCCGCGCAGCGCAGCGGCAAGCGCGGGCGACCCCTCGAGCAGCCGCTCGAGCGCTTCCTGCGGGCTCACCCGGCGAACTCGGTCGTGACGTCCGGCGCGTCGGACCAGAGCCGCTCGAGATCGTAGAAGTCGCGCGTGTCGCGGTCGAAGACGTGGACCACGAAATCGCCGTAGTCGAGCAGCACCCAGACCGCCGCCCGCATGCCTTCGACGTGCAGCGGGCGCAGCCGCTCGCCGGCGCGCAGCTCGTCGCGCACAGCCTCGGCGATGGCCTGGACCTGCCGGCGGTTCGAGGCGCTGCAGATCACGAAGTACTCGGTGACCTCGGTCACCGGCTCGAGGTGCAGCACCTTGAGATCGAACCCCTTGCGGTGGCGCACCGCCGCCGAAGCCAGAGCCACCCGCGCGGTGGTGTCGAGCGGCTTGGCGGGCTCGGTCTTCATCGATACAGGGAGTACTTCCGGACGTACTCTAGCACCAGCCGCGGCATCGCGCCGGCCGGCGGCTCGCCGCCGGCGGCCAGCAGCCGCCGCAGCTCGGTGGAAGAGGTCTCCACCGGGCGGTTGGCGACGAACTCCACGCGGTCGGTAGCGGCCAGCTCGCGCAGCTCCGGCGGCCAGCCGCCGGCCAGGCCCTGCTCCGCCTCGCCGGGCCGCGCCAGCACCGCCAGCAAGGCCAGCTCGGGCAGCTCCCGCCACCGCTTCCAGCTGTCGAGCTGGGCGAAGTTGTCGGCACCCAGCAACAGCACCAGCTGGTCGTCGGGAAACGCCCGCCTGAAGTGCTCCAGCGAATCGATGGTGTACGCCGGCCGGCCGGGCGTGAGCTCGAACGGCGACACGAACATCCCCGGCTCGCGCAGCAGCGCCAGCTCGACCATCACATAGCGTGCCCAGGCCGGCACCGCCTGCCGGCCCGGCTTGTGCGGCGGCCGCGCGGTCGGCAGGTAGATCACGCGCTCCAGCCGCAGCGCCCGCTGCGCCTCGCGCACCGGCCTCAGGTGGCCGTTGTGGAACGGATCGAAGCTGCCGCCGAACAGCCCGATCCTCACGCCGGCACCCCCGCCAGCCGCTGGCGCACCGCACCCAGCAGCTGCCGAACACCGCCGCCGGTGTGAGCGCTGATCTCGGCGTACTCCAGGCCGCGATCGGCGGCGGCCGCCGCCGCCTGCCGGCGGCGCTCGTCGCGCGCCGCGTCGAGCTTGGAGCCGACCACGATGCGCGGCCGCTCGAGCAGGCCGGCGTCGAACTCGCGAAGCTCGTGCTCGACCGTCTCGAGATCGGCTGCGGCCTCGCCCTCGGCCGCCAGGTCGACCAGGTGCAGGAGCAGGCGGCAGCGCTCGACGTGACGCCGGAAGCGCAGGCCGAGGCCGGCGCCGGCCGCCGCACCCCGGATCAGCCCGGGCAGGTCGGCGATCACGAACGGCATGCTGTCGGGGCCCTCGGCGACCACCCCGAGCTGTGGCACCAGGGTCGTGAACGGGTAGTCGGCGACCTTCGGACGCGCCGCCGACACCGCGCCGATCAAGGTCGACTTGCCGGCGTTGGGCAGACCCAGCACGCCGACGTCGGCCAGTAGCTTGAGCTCCAGGCGCAGCCGGCGCTCCTCGCCCGGCTCGCCGGGATCCGAGCGGCGCGGCGCCTGCCGGGTGGCGGTGGCGAAGCGCGCGTTGCCGCGGCCGCCACGGCCGCCGCGCGCCACCGTCAGCCGCTCGCCCTCGGCCAGCACCTCGCCCACCGGATCGCCGCCGTCGGCGTCGCGCACCACGGTTCCCAGCGGCACCGCCAGCTCGAGGTCGACGCCCGAGCGGCCGGTGCGGTTGGACCCTTCGCCATGGCGGCCGCGCTCGCCGGCGTAGAGCGAGCGGAAGCGGAGATGGTAGAGGGTGTTGACGCCACCGTCGCCGACCAGCACCACCGACCCGCCGTCGCCGCCGTCGCCGCCGGACGGCCCGCCACGCGGCACGAACTTCTCGCGCCGGAAAGCCGTGCAGCCGTCGCCGCCGCGGCCACCGCTGACGCGGATGGTGGCCTCGTCGAGGAAGATCAATAGCGCGGGCCGCGGCCTGCGGGCCGCGGCGCTATTCCGGCAGGACGCTGACGAAGGTGCCGCGGCGGCCGCGCTTGCGGAACTGGACGACACCGCCGATCTTGGCGAACAGGGTGTCGTCGCCGCCGCGACCGACGTTGTCGCCCGGGAAGAACCGGGTGCCGCGCTGCCGCACCAGGATCGCTCCGCCCGGCACGCGCTCACCGCCGAACCGCTTGACCCCGAGGTGCTTGGGGTTCGAGTCGCGGCCGTTACGGCTGGATCCCTGACCTTTCTTATGCGCCATCTGCTGACTCCCGGCCTCAGCCTTCGATCTTGTCGATGCGCACGCGCATCAGGTTCTGGCGGTGGCCGCGCAGCCGCTTGTAGCCCTTGCGGCGCTTCTTCTTGAACACCAGCACCTTGGGGGCGCGGACCTCGTCCACCAGCTCCGCCGTGACCTTGGCGCCGTCGACCAGCGGGCTGCCGACCCGCACCTCGTCGTCGCCGCCGACCATCAGCACGCGGTCGAACTTCACGGTCTGCTTCTTCTTGCCGACGACAGTGGTGCGCTCGACGTCGATGACGTCGCCTGGCGCAACCCGGTACTGCTTGCCGCCGGTCTCGATCACTGCATACATGGGTTTCCCTCCCCGCTCGGCGAGCGGTGAGCCGGGAGGGTAGCACGACCGGCTGCCACCGTCAAACCGGCCGCCCGCAACCGCCGCCCGGTGGTACGCTGCGCGCGTGATGCTCTCCGCCATGCCGCTGGCCACCTCCGCCGTGCTGCGAGGGCTCGGCGCGCGTCCGTTCGAGCTGGCCTCCGGCGCCGCCCGGCTGCGCGTCTGGGAGCTCGGTCCGGAGGACGGCGAGCCGTGGATCCTGCTCCACGGCCTCGGCTCCACCGGCCTCAGCTGGCGGGCGCCGCTCGCGCGGCTCAAAGCCGACTGCCGGCTGCTGGTGCCGGAGCTCACCGAACACGGCGGCAGCCGCTGCCCCGACGGCGGGCTCAACGTGCGGCAAGGCGTCGCCGCGGTGCACGAGCTGGCGGCGGCGCGCTGTGCCGGCCGGCCGGCCGGGCTGGCCGGCATCAGCCTGGGCGGCTGGATCGCGGTGCGCGCCGCGCTCGCCCGCCCGGAGCTGTTCTCCCGCCTGATCCTGGTGGCGGCGGCAGGCTACCGTGACCAGGACTGGGAGCGGGTCGCGCGGTTGGTGACGATCCGCGACGCCGGCGACCTCGAGCGGTTCTTCGGCGCCCTGTTCGTGCGCACCCCGCTGGCTCTGAGGCTCGCCAAGCCGCTGTTCCGAGCCGCCTACCAGGCGCCGGCGGTGCGCCACGTGCTGCACTCCACCGCCGAGGCCGACGCCTTCACCGCCGCCGATCTGGCGCGGCTCGAGCTGCCGGTCGGCCTGGTTTGGGGCGAGCGCGACGGACTGTTCCCGCTCGCCGTCGGCGAGGCGATGGCCGCCGCGCTGCCGCGCTCCAGGCTGTCGGTGCTGCCGAGATGCGCCCACGGCGTGCAGTGGGAGCAGCCGCGCCTGCTGGCGGCGGAGATCGACCGGCTGCGCGGCGACCTGCTGACTGCCGCCGAACCGGCCGCCGCGCCGGCCTGAGCCTGAGACCGGAGAGCCATGGAAAGTCCCGACTTCGTGATCTGCGTCGAGTGCGAGTGCCCGTGTTACGACTTCACCTGGAAGGGCGGCGAGCTGGTCGAGGTGCTGTGCGCGACCTGTGGCAACGAGGATCCGTCGCAGTTCCTGACCCAGGACGACTACGACAGCCTGATCGGCTGAGCGGCCGAGCGGGCGCCCGCCGCCGCGGCCGGCCGGACCGGCCGTCAGGCGCGGTCGGGCATCAACGGCGCCACCGGCGCCGTCGCGGGCTGCACCACGTTGTCGGCGGGCAGCGTCAGACGCACCGTAGTGCCTTCGCCCGCGGTGCTGTCGACCTCCAGCCGCGCGCCGTGCGCCACCGCGATGCGCCGTACGATTGCCAGCCCGAGCCCGGTGCCTCCCTTGCGGCTGGAGTAGAAGAGGTCGAAGATCCGGTCCCGGATCTCGGCCGGGATGCCGTTGCCGTTGTCGCTCACCTCGAACACCACGCAGCCGGCGGCGAGCCGCGCCCGCAGCCCGATCCGCGGCCGGCGGCCGGCTTCCTCCGCCGCGGTCAGGGCGTTCTGCACCAGGTTGATGAACAGCTGCCCGAGCTGCGCCTCGTCGACCCGCACCAGCGCTCCGCCGGTGCGGTCCTCCACTTCGATACGCGCCCCGCGGCGCGCCGCCTCGGCCTGCAGCAGGTCGCGGCATCGCTCCAGCAGCCGGCGTGGCGGCAGCTTCTCGAGGTCCAGGCGGCGCGGCCGGGCATAGGTCAGAAAGTCGGTCACCAGCCGCTCCAGACGGGCGATCTCGTCGCGTGTCATCGCCAGCAGGCGGGTGCGCGAGGGGTCGTCGCCGCCGGCGCCGGCTTCCTCCTCGAGCATCTGCATGTTGAGGCTGAGCGAGTTGAGGGGGTTGCGAATCTCGTGCGCCAGCCCGGAAGCCAGGGTGCCGACGTAGGCCAGCCGCTCGGCCTCGCGCGCCTGCTCCTCGAGCCGCCGCCCGCGGCGCCACAGCCGCCACACCATCCAGTAGGCCAGCACCAGCACCATTACCGTCAGCAGCGCGATCAGGCCGGTGTTGCGCACCAGCTCGTGGCGCAGTGCGGCGACCCGCCGCGACATCTCGCCCCGGCTCAAGCCGATGTGCAGGAAGCCCAGCTCACCGATCGGCACGTCGATGTTGGAGTCGGAAAGGGCGATGTCGAAGGTCAGCGGCGGCCTCTCCTCGACGATCAGCTCGGGCGGCAGGCGGCGCTCGCCCTGCTCCACGATCAGCCCTTCGCTCGCCCGCTCCAGGCTGACCTCGCTCGAGCCCGAGTAGACCAGCACGCCG
This sequence comes from Thermoanaerobaculia bacterium, assembly GCA_041574955.1. Lineage (GTDB taxonomy): Bacteria > Acidobacteriota > Thermoanaerobaculia > Multivoradales > JAHEKO01 > CALZJC01. The sequence continues at coordinate 14,054 of JBFGNS010000092.1, forward strand.
TCGCGGTCGCGGATCTCGAAGGTGTGGATCACGGCGCGTTTGGCCAGCACCGAGTCCACCACCTCGCGCACCTCGCGCTCTACCGCCAGCACGGTGTACAGGTCGCCGCCCTGGCGCACCGCGCGGTCCTCGATCTGGCGCGCCAGGCTCTCCGCCTCGGCGCGCGCCTCGAGCAGCACGCGCTGGATCTCCCGCTCCGAGAACGAGCGGAAGATCAGCCATCCGAACAGCCCGATGTCCAGCAGGATGAACAGCAGCAGCGCCGCCAGCCCCGCCGCCAGCCGGCGCGAGCCGGTCGCTTCGCGCATCCCTTCCACGCCGGTACCTTAGCAGTTTGACCCCCTCGAAAACGTTTCGGTACGATGCCCGCGGCCGGGACAAAGGAAGATCTATGGCGACGACGCGGCGGCGGCTGGTGCCCGGGCGCTGGACGGCTGCGGCCTGCGCCCTGCTGGTCGTCGCCGGCTGCAACGGCCGCCGGCAAGCGCCCGCAGCCGGCCCGCTGGCCCGCGACGCCACCGCGGTGTTCGCCGTCGGGGCCGACATCAACGGCGTCCACCCGCTGCTCGACGACACCACCGAGCTCAACCGCGAGATCCTCGGCGCGCTCTACCTCCACCTGTTCGAGGAGCAGCCCGATTTCGCCGACCGGCCGCCGAGCTTCGCGCCGCAGCTGGCGGCCGCCTGGCAGTTCAGCGACGACCGGCTGACCCTCGACATCGAGCTGCGGCCGGAGGCGCGCTGGAGCGACGGGGTACCGATCACCGCCGCCGACGTGGTGTGGAGCTGGCAGCGGCAGGTCGACCCGCGGATCGCCTGGCAGCGGAGCTCGGTCAAGAGCAACATCACCGAAATCGAGGCGCTCGGCGACCACCGTCTGCGAGTGAGGTTCGCCACCGCCTCCAGCCATCAGCTCAGCGACCTCAACGAGGGCGCCGTCATGCCGCGCCACGCCTGGAGCTCGCTGGCGCCCGACGAGTGGCGCACCCGCAGCGAACGGTTTCGCGACCCGCTGGTGGTCAGCGGGCCCTACACCCTGGCCGCGTGGGAGCCCAACCGCCAGATCGAGCTGGTCGCCAACGACAGCTACTTCGAGGACGGCCTGCCGCGCATCGAGCGCGTAGTCTTCCGCATCGTGCCCGACTCGGGCGGCCTGGTGCCCCGGCTGCTGGCCGGCGAGTTCGACTTCGCCCGCAAGCTGCCGCCGGGCGCCGCCGCGCGGGTGGTGGCCGATCCGCAGGCCGAGCTGCTGGCGCTGCCCGCACGGCAGTACACCTTCGTGTGGTGGAACCTGGCCCGACCGCTGTTCGCCGACGCCGGGGTGCGGCGCGCGCTTACCCAGGCCATCGACCGCCAGGCGCTGGTCGACACGCTGTGGTACGGCTACGCCCGGGTCGGCAGCTCGCCGCTGCTGAGCTCGCTGTGGGCGCACGACCCCGAGCTCGCGCCGTGGTCGTACGACCCCGGCGAGGCGCGCCGGCTGCTGGCGGCCGCCGGCTGGCGGGACTCCGACGGCGACGGTGTGCTCGACCGCGACGGCGACCGCTTCAGCTTCGAGCTGCTGACCAACGCCGACAACCGGCAGCGGGTCGATGCCGCGGTGATGATCCAGGAGCAGCTCCGCCGGGTGGGCGTCGAGGCCGAGGTGCGCTCGATGGAGTTCCAGCAGACCGTGCGCCGAATCCAGGAGCGGCAGTTCGACGCCATGCTGTCGGCCTGGAGCATCGACACCTCGCTCGACCTGCGCTACGCCTTCCACAGCGCGTCGATCGCCGACGGCCAGAACTTCGGCGGCTACGCCAACCCGGAGGTCGACCGCCTGATCGACGCCGCGCGCGATGCGGTCGAGCCGGAGCGCCGCGTGGCGCTGCTGCGCCGCGTCGAGCGGCTGCTGCACGCCGACCAGCCGTACACCTTCCTGTGGGAGCCGCTGCAGCTCCACGGCCACCGGCGCCGCTTGGTGGGCGTGCGCTCCAACCCGCTCAGCTCACTGTTCCAGCTCGAACGGTGGTGGCTCGAGCCGGCCGGCCGCGGGTGATGCGCGGCAGCCTGGCGGCGCCTCTCGTCCGCCGTGTGGCGACCGCCCTGGTGGTGGTGCTGCTGGTGCCGGCGGTGGTCTTCGTCCTGCTCGAGCTGGCGCCCGGCGACCCGGCCCGGCTGCTGCTGGCGCCGGGCATCGGAGCCGAGCAGCAGGAGGCGCTGCGCCGGGTGTGGGGGCTCGACCGGCCGCCGGTCGAGCGTTACCTGGGCTGGCTGCGCTCGGTGGCGCTCGACGGCGACTGGGGGGTCTCGCTCACCCGCAACCGGCCGGTGGCGTCGGTGCTGGCGGCCCACCTCGGACCCACCGCCCTGCTGGCGGTGGCCGCGCTCCTGGTGCAGGCGTCGGTCGGGTTGGGGCTGGGCATGGCGGCGGCGCGGCGCGCCCGCACCGCCGCCGACCACCTGCTGCGCGCCACCAGCGTCCTGCTCTACTCGTTGCCTTCGTTCTGGCTGGGGCTCATGGCGCTGGCGCTGCTGAGCTACCGCTGGCGGCTGTTCCCGGCCGGTCAGATGCGCTCGCTCGACGCCGCCGGCCTGTCGCCGGTTGCGGCCACACTCGACCTGCTGCACCACCTGGCGCTGCCGGCGCTGGTGCTGGGCCTCGCCGCCGGCGGCGCCACCGCCCGCTTCGTGCGCAACGGCATGCTGGACGCGCTGAGCGAGGAGCACATCCGCGCCGCGCGCGCCCGCGGCCTGACCCCGCGCCGTATCCTCTGGCGGCACGCCCTGCGCCAGGCGGCGACGCCGCTGGTGCAGATCGCCGGCCTGTCGCTGCCGTTCCTGCTGAGCGGCGCGCTGATCGTGGAGGTGATCTTCGGCTGGCCCGGCGTCGGCAGGCTGACCTACGAGGCGGTGCTGGCACGCGATACGCCGGTGGTTCTCGCCACCACCTGTCTCACCGGCGCACTGGTCGTCGCCGGCAGCCTGCTGGCCGACCTGCTGCAGGCGGCGCTCGACCCGCGTACCCGCGATGCCGGTTGAGCGTCCGCCGCGCGTCGCCGTACGCCTCCCGCCGCTGGCGCGCTGGGGAACGGCCTGTCTGGCGCTGGTGGTGGCCGCGGCGCTGGCGGCGCCGCTGCTGGCGCCGTACGACCCGGCCGAGCAGACCGACCCCGCCGCCGCCCGCCACCGGCCGCCGGGCACCAGCCTGATCGCGCTGCGCCTGGCCGACGGCGGCTGGCTGCTGGGCGAGGAGCTCGACAGCGCCGGTGACCCCCTGCGGCTGCACCGCCTCGGCCGCTGGCAGGAGGTTCCGCGCTCGCGGGTGGTGAACCTAGACGGCGACCGGGTGGCCGACCGCCGGCTGTTCCTGCTGGGCAGCGACCGGCTGGGGCGCGACGTGCTGTCGCGCATCCTCTGGGGCGCCCGGCTGTCGCTCGGCATCGGCGCGCTGGCGGCGGCGCTGGCGCTCACCCTGGGCCTCGCGGTCGGCGGCATCGCCGGCTTCGCCGGCGGCTGGATCGACAGCGCGCTGATGCGGTTCACCGACGCCATGCTCAGCCTGCCGCGGCTGTTCCTGCTGCTGACGGCGGCGGCGCTGCTCGACTTCACCACCGGCCTGCTGGTGGTGCTGCTGGGCGGCACCTCGTGGATGGCGGCGAGCCGGCTGGTGCGCGCCGAGA
>JBFGNS010000093.1:0-17491 GCA_041574955.1 Thermoanaerobaculia bacterium
CAAGGCCGAGCTCCACCCGCACCGCGTGGCGCACCGGGCTCATGCCAGCGAGCGCGAAGGTCACCCGGTAGGCCCCCGGCGGCAGGCCGCGCAGGAGGTAGTGGCCGTCGAGCTTCGACAGCGCGGAGCGCTCGCCCTGGAGCGCCGGCGAGGCGGCCGTCACTCTCACCCCGGCCAGGCCGGAGCCGCTGCCGTCGGTCACCCGGCCCTCGAGGGAGCCGGTCTCGAGCGCCTGCGGCGCCGCCGGCGCCGGCACGATCGCAACCGCCAGGACGGCTGCGGCCGCGATATGGCGACAACCGTTGGAGCCCATCGGGACTCTCCAATCCTCCTGCCCGGTGCCCCGCGGGCGGCAGGCCGGCGCCGGCTCGGCGCACCCCCGCGCCCGGCGAGACGTCTGTTGTTCCGTGCGGTCCAGTATACCGCTGGGGCCGGAAGCTACTCGCGGACCCGTACGACGACGAACGTGACGTCGTCGTCCAGCGGCCGGCCCCGGCTCCACTCCGCCTGGCGCTCCAGCAGCCGCGCCACCACGCCGGTGGGCGGCAGGCCGGCGGTGGCGGCGAACGCCTGCTCGGCGCGGTCGTAGCCGAACAGCTCGTCGTCGGGGTCGAGCCGCTCGGGGAAGCCGTCGCTCATCAGCAGCACGGTGTCGCCCGGCGCCAGCGGCACCCGCGTCTCGCGGTACGGCAGGTGGCCGGCGGTGCCGAGCGGCAGGCCGGCGAGCTCGATCGCCTCTACCCGCCTGCTGCCGGCGCGCAGCAGCAGCGGCGGCGGCATGCCGGCGGCGGCGACCCGCACGCCGCCGTCCTCGAAGCGGGCGAGGGTGAGCGCCATCGACAGCCGGCGCAGCCGCATGCCGCGTAGCGCCGCCGAGGTTCTGGCCAGCACCTCGGCGAGCTCGGGCCCCGAGGCCAGCGCCTGGAACAGCCCCTTGGTAGCGGTGACGAGGGTGCCGGCGCGCAGGCCGTGGCCGGTGGCGTCGCCGATGGCGACCGTCAGCGCCCCGTCGCCGGCATGGTCGAAGTCAGGCGGCGCCGCTCCAATCCGCCGGGGTCGCGGTGGGTGGCAGGCGGGTGGCGACCATGGGCCAGCCGGAGTCGTCGATCGCGGGGCCGGCGAGCTCGAGCCGGGCGTCCGGCGAGTAGCGCCACTGCTCGGGAAGCTCGGTGACCGTCCCGGGCGCCAGCACCGGCCGTTCGGCTGGCGGCGGCGCGCCGGCGGCGGCGCTCGCCACGAGCGCCGCCAGCAGCAGCGTAGGGGCGCCGGCCGGGCGCCTGGCGTCGGTCATCGGGGACGGTCCTCGATCGTCACCCGAGTCTACGGCGGCCGGCGCAGGGGGTTCTGGCGACGCGCGCGGCATGCGCCGCGGGCCATCGGGTGCGAGCCGGCCAGCGTGGGGTTGCCGTCCGGGTCGGGAGAGCCGCGGGTGGGTGGCGCCGGCCGGCGGACTCTGGGGTATCCTGGCGGGTGAGCGAGCCGGGGCGGCGGGTCCGCGCCGGCGGCGGACCATGCCGGAGCCCGACACCGACACGCTGCGCCAGACCGTCCTCGACTGGCTGCTGGACGAGGGCTGGACGGTATCCGAGCAGGAGCACGAGGACGCGGTCTGGCTGCTCGACGCGCGCGACTCCGGCCAGCGTCGGCTGGTGATCGGCCTGTCCAGGAAGCCCGCGGACCAGCTGCGCATCCAGGCCGGCGTCAAGTTCACTCCCGCCCAGCAGCAGCAGTTCGCCGCCCTGCAGGGCGAGCTGCGCTCGCGGATCATCTGGGAGCTGCGCTTCCGCCTGCTGGCGATGAACGTCGACTTCCAGGGCCTCGGCGACCCGCTCGAGCAGGTCGCGCTGTCGCAGCGGATCTACCTCGACGGCCTCACCAAGGACGCCTTCCTGCAGCGCATCTCGCAGGTCAAGAACAGCCTGCTGACGGTCATCTGGTCGGTGGTGCGCTACGCCGAAGGGACGGTCGGCAGCGCCCCCGAGCCCAGGGTGCACTGACGGCGGCGGGCTGCCGCCCTGCCCGCGGGGCTGCCGGGGCGCGACTCCGGCTTCGGCCGGCGGCTGGCCAGCCACTTCGAGTTCCTGTGGGAATGCGCGGCAACCCATCCGATCGACCAGCCACTGGTGACGCAGCTGTTCGGCCAGCAGATGGTCCCGCCCTACCCGGCCTACCTGCGCGACTATCTGAGAGTCTGCCGGCCGGATGTCTTGTGAGGGGGGTGGCGGTGCGCGCCCCCTAGCTCTCCGGCGCCGTCGGGTCGATCGGCCGCTCCAGGCAGAGCCGCGGCGCTGGATGGAAGTTGTGCCGGCGCAGGAAGGCGAGCAGCGCCAGGTTGTCCCATGCCACCTCGGTGCGCAGCCGGGAGACGTGCAGCGCGCCGAGGTTGAGCCGCAGCTGGCGCAGCAGGGCGGAGCCGATCCGGTGGCGCCGCCGCGCCGGATCGACGCCGATCGTGTCGAGGGTGGCGGTGGGCTCGGTGACGCCGAACTCGCCGTAGAAGACGGTGGCGATCACGAAGCCGGCGACCCGCCCGTCGACCTCCGCCACCAGCGACAGGTGCACGTCGGAGTCGCGCAGCGCGCGCTCGAGCAGGCGCTCGAAGTAGTGCGGCCGCCGTCGGCCTGAGGACGCCGCGTCGATGGCGACGACGGCGTCGAGATCACCGGCCAGGAGCGTGCGCACCGGGACGGCGTCGGTCTCCAGGGTGCCGGGTCCGATCGGGGGCTCGCTGGTCATGCTGGGTCCTCCTCGTCCTGGGCGGCCGCCGGCCGCCGTCACCTCACCGGGCGCCGGCCGTCGCTGCCCTCGAATCGAGCAGCCGGTGGCGGAAGGCGCCCCACAGCGCGGCGCCCAGGGCGCCGGCGTAGATCGAGAGCGGATGGGCGTGCAGCTCGAGCGCCAGGCCGTCCTCTGCCACCTTTTCGCGCATCGCGGCCAGCAGGCCGGCGTCGGCCGCCAGCCCGCCGGTCACCAGCACCCGCTCCTCGGCGCCGGCGGCTCGCAGCAGCTTGACGAACCGTCCCGCCATCGACTGGTGGATGCCCTTCAGGATGTCGGCGGTGCCGACGCCGCGGCTCACCATGTTGATCACGTCGGTCTCGGCCAGCACCGCGCAGATGCTCGACACCTGCTCGGGGTGGCTGGCTTCGAGCGACAGCGGTCCGACGTCCTCGAGCGCCACGCCCAGGTAGCGGGCGACGTTCTCGAGGAACTGCCCGGAGCCCGAGGCGCACTGGCTGGTCATGCGGTAGCCCAGCACCTTGCTACGGGCGTCGATGCGCATGGCGCGGGCGTGCAACGCGCCGACGTCGAGCACGGCGCGGGCCGCCGGCTGCAGGAAGATCGCGCCCCGGGCGTGGGCCGTCATGCCGTAGAAGTGGCCGCGACGGAACGCCACCAGCTCGCCCTCACCGGTGCTGGCGACGTAGTCGAGCTCGGCGGCCGCCAGCCCGGACTCCTCGAGCACCGCCGCCCAGCCGTCGCCGATCACCTTGTCGAGGTCACGCCGCCGGATGCGGTCGGCGCGCGTTGCCACCACCTCGACCTGCTCGGCGCGGCCGATGCGCAGCAGGGCGAACTTGACCGAGCTCGAGCCGACGTCGACGCCGGCGGTGAGCAGCGGCTCGCCGCGGCCGAGCGGCGGGCGGAGGGCGTCAGCCTCGCGGCCCGCCGCGGTGGCCGGTGTCGGGCCGGCGGTCACGCCGCCCTCCGTACTCCGCGGCGGGCGAACAGCGCCGCGCCCAGGGCGCCGGTGTAGATCGAGTCGGGCGAGATGTTGAGCGTCCTGTCGCCGTAGTTCTCGGCTACCAGGTCGGTCAGCGCGGCTACCGCCGCCGGGTTGTTGGCCACCCCGCCGGTGAAGGTGAACTCGTTCTCGATGCCGCCGGAGCGCGCCAGCAGCGACATCGCCCGGAGCACGATGGCGCGGTGTAGCCCGGCCAGGATGTCCTCGCGGCGCTGGCCGAGAGACAGCCGCTCGCGCAGCTCGGCGCCGGCGAACACCGGGCAGGTGGAGTTGATCTTGATGGTCGAGGTGGACTGCTGGGCGAGCGGTCCCAGCTCGTGCACCCCGAGGCTCATCTCGTCGGCGATGTAGCCCAGGTAGCGGCCGCAGCCGGCGGCGCAGCGGTCGTTCATCTGGAAGCTGGTGACGATGCCGTCGCCGTCCACCTGGATCGCCTTGGTGTCCTGACCGCCGATGTCCAGCACGGTCCTGGTGGCGGGGAACAGGGCGTGGGCGCCGAGGCCGTGGCACAGGATCTCGGAGCGGATCTGCTCCTTGGGGAACGGCAGCCGGGCGCGGCCGTAGCCGGTGCCGACCGAGGCGACCTCCTCGAGCTCGACGGCGCGCGCCTGGTCGACCGCCGCACCCAGGCCGGCGGCCTGCTCGCCGAGGGTCTTGCCGCTCTTGTCGAGCGCCGCCGCCAGCGCCTCGCCGATCAGCCGCTCCGGGCCGTCGCCTACCGCGTTCTCGACCGGCAGGATCGCCTGGTCGAACAGCCCGCCGAGCAGCTCGAACTGGATGCCGCGCGGGTCGGCCAGTCGCTCCGCGGCGCGCATGTAGTCGGCCGCCGCCAGGTCGCGGAAGAAGTCGCTCTGCCGCGTTGCGAGGCCCGAGAAGTGGGCCGCGGCGCGCTCTTCCATCTCCGCCAGGATGGCGTCGAGGCGCGCCTCGAGCTGGCGGCGGTACGGGCGGTGGCGGGGCGCCGCGGCGGCCCGGTGCAGCTCCTCGCCGAGCCGCGCCAGCTGCTGCCGGTGGTGCAGCCGCCGGAAGCCGCGCTCGACCAGCGGCAGGAACAGCTCGTCCAGCCCGGCCAGGGCCGGGTCGGCGGCGAGCGCCCGCCGGGCGAGCCCGAAGCGCGCCTGCACGAACGCCTCGTCGCGCGCCACCCGGCTGGCCACCTCGTAGTTGGAGCGGCTGTTGGTGATGCCGCGGCCGAGCAGCCGGCCCTGCTCGTCGAGGATGACCGCCTTGGTGGTGGTCGATCCCAGGTCGACGCCGAGCCAGACCTTCATGCCGCTCCCGCCGCGCCGGCGCGCTTCTGCTCGAGCATCTGGAGGTAGCTCTCCAGCCGGTTCTTGATGTTGGCCGAGGAGAAGTAGCGCGGGTCCACCAGGTCCGACTCGATGAAGCCGCCGGGCACGCCGGTGCGCTCCTCGAGCTGGCGCAGCATCAGCAGCTGGCCGACGCTGAACGAGTTGCAGCTCTTGACGCTGTTGATCAGGAAGCCGTCGGCGCGATAGTCGCGGATGTAGTCGGCGAGCAGGTCGGTGCGGCTGGGCAGGCCGAGGTTGGTGTAGCACCCCAGGCAGTAGTCGGCGAGGGTCTCGAGCGGCCGCTCGGGGTCGTGGCGGAAGCCGCGGTCGTACAGGCCGCCGACCTTGGTGTAGCTCGACGCCACCACCACCGCGCCCTCGTCGTAGAACATCTTCCAGAACTCGCGGAAGCTGGTCCAGTTGGGCGGGCCCTCGACCACCAGGCGGTAGCGCTCCTCTCCCAGCTCGCCCTCGGGGGTGAGCGGGCCGAGGCCATCGGCCAGCCGCTGCTCGATCTCGGCGCGCAGCGTGCGGTAGTAGTCGACACCCTCATCGGTGCCGCGAAAGGCGGTGAACATCGGACCGATGTAGTAGACGCCGCCGAAGTAGGCGTCGATCGGCGACGGCACGTTGCTGGCGCTTTCGAGCACCCACACGAGGTCGTCCTCGGCCGCCGCCGACAGCGCCAGGCTGCGCGCCAGGCGCTCGCGGTCGAACCGCCGGCCGGTCACCTTCTCGAGCGCCGGGATCACCTGGCTGGTGAGCTGGTCGACGACGTAGCCGCGCTGGTGGTCGTGGATGCGGCCGTCGGCCTGGTAGGGGACGTGCAGCATGGCCACCGGGCAGTCGTACTCCTGGCGCAGCAGCTCGAACCACTTCATGAAGGTGAAGCAGCCGGTGTAGGAGAGCAGCAGCAGGTCGGGCTCGGGCAACCGGCGGCCGGTGGGGCCCACGTTGCCCTGCTTGAGCATGCCGATGTCGCACTTGACGTAGGTGCAGACGTCCTCGCTGTGGCCGTGCTTCTCGGCCTCGGCGATGTAGCCGCCCGACAGCCGGCGCATCCCCGACTGCAGGGCGTTGATCTCGGGCAGCACCGGCAGCACGTCGAACGACCGCATCAGCTCGGTCAGGTTGCCCGGCACGAAGGTGTAGACCACCTTGCGGCCCTCGTCGCGCGCCCGCTCGAGCGCCTCGTAGTGGTCGGCGATCATCCGCTTCTGGAGCAGCATGCTCTGCTCCTTGCGGACCTCGGTGGCGGTGGCAGCGCTGTTCGTCATCGGCCGGTCCTCACGCCTCGCCCCACAGGCGGATCGAGTCCGAGAAGGTGCCGGCCTGCTCGCGGATCACCGCGAACTGACCGGTGTTCTCGGAGTACTTGAACTGGGTGTGGGGGATGCCCTCGCGCTCGAGCGCCGCCACCAGCATCGGCTGCTCGAGCAGCGCCGGATCGCAGAAGCTCGGGGCGCAGAAGATCACCCCCTCGGCGGCGTGCTCACGCACCGAGTCGACCAGCCAGCCGCCCCGCCTGCCCTCCGGCTGGTAGACCGAGGCGGTCTCGGCCGAGCGCTCGATGTAGGCGCGCGCCAGCCGGTCGAGCGGGTCGCCGTCCTCGGGCACGTCGCCGCGTATCCAGCGCAGACCGAGCAGCAGGTCGTCGTCGACGATCCAGCAGCCGGCACGCTCGAGGGTCAGCAGCAGGCCCAGCGGCGGCTGCTCGCAGAAGGTGCCGACCAGCACCACACGGCTGAGGTCCTGCTCCTGGCGGCCCCCGGCCTCGGACGCCAGCCGCAGGTAGTCGTCGATCAGCTCGGTGTGCTGCTCCGGCGGCAGCACGTTGCCGGCGCGCAGCAGCGGGAACACCTCCGAGATCGGGTAGCGCCAGGGCCGGCGGCTGCGCTCGCGGTAGAGGCGGCGCACCGCCCGCCGGTGGCGGTTGTAGACCGCGATCGAGGCGCGCAGCGCGTCGTCGTCGGGGCGGCGGCCGGCGAGCTCGGCGAGGTCGTCCAGAATGCCTTCCAGCTCGCGCCGCCAGAAGGCTCCTCCGACCTCGGGTGAGAAGTTCTGCGGCACGTCGACGTAGCGCGCGTAGCGGTCGGGGAACAGCATCTGCCACATACCCGAGAGGTTGCGGATGACGTCGCAGATCGACGGGAACAGCATGCCGTCGAGGGCGTCCAGCCGCCGGCTCAGCGCCAGCTCGACGGTGCTGCGCGGAATGTGGCAGATGTAGCTCTGGAAGTAGGCATCGCCGCGGATGATCTCCAGCCGGTCGCCGGCGCCGACCACGCCCACCGGCAGCATGCCGCAGGCGTGGACCAGCTCGCGCGGCACGTAGATCGGCATGTGGCCGACGGCCTTGCGGCCGGGCGCGGCCTGCTTCCAGGCGCGCACCGCGTCGAGCTCCAGATCCTCGTACAGGCGGTGAAGACGCGCCACCAGCGCGGTCAGCTCGTCGCTCATCAGCGGTCTCCGCCGCTCTGCCAGCGCGGCTTGCGCTTGGCGAGAAACGCCTGCAGACCCTCGACCGCATCCGGCTCGCTCATCAGCTCGCTCAGGTAGGCCCGCTCCAGCTCCGGCAGGTCGTGGTCGAGGGCGCGCCGGCCGGCGCGTCGCACCGCTCGGGTGGCGTGCGCCAGGGCGGCCGGCGACAGCGGCACGAGGCGCCGCGCTATCCAGTCGTCGACCCGCTCGGCCAGCTCACCGGCCGCGACCGTCCGGCTGACCAGCCCGCGGCGGGCGGCTTCGGCGGCCGACCAGCTCTCGCCGGTGAGGATCAGCTCGGCGGCCGGCCCGGCACCGATCCGCGCCGGCAGCAGGGCGCTGGCCGCCGGCGGGAAGACCGCCAGCTTGATCTCGGGCAAGCCGAGCCACGCCGAGTCCTCGGCGACGATCAGGTCGCAGGCCAGAGCCAGCTCGAGACCGCCGCCCAGGCAGTGGCCGCGGACCGCCGCGACGGTGGGCGCCGGGAGGTCCAGCAGCCGTCGCAGCAGGGCGTGCAGCCGGCCGAGCGCCGCCTCGATCTCGCCCGGCAGGTGCTCCTCGACCGAGGCGCCGAAGCTGAAGTTGGGTCCTTCGCCGATGACCACGACGGCCGCCAGGTCGCCTCGTTTGGTCAGCCCGGTGGCCGCCTCGTCGAGCGCGGTCACCATGGCGCGATCGAGCACGTTGGCGGGCGGCGACGCCAGCACCAGCCGCGCCACCCGGCCGCCGGGGTCGAGCTCGAGCCGCGCCGGTGGGCTCATCGCGCCACGCTGCGCTCGCCCTCGAGCCACGGGGCGACCTCGCGTATCAGCTCCTCGTTCCAGCGCGCGCCCTGCGCCAGGCGCCGGCGCAGCAGCACGAAGTCGACTTCGCGGCCGCGCTCGCGGTCGCCGTGGTGGAAGGCGCGGAAGCCGGCGTTGGCCTCGGTCATCATGTTGAGCGCCAACCACGAGCGGCTGGTCTCGCGGTTGCGGTCCCAGTGCTCCAGCTTGTGGCTGCGCAGGCTCTCGAGCGTGCGGGTGAGGCAGTCGGGCATGGTGTACAGCAGCTTGGTGCACAGCTCGTCGACCGCGCGGTCGAGCAGCTCGAGATCGACGGTGCCCCGCGCCACCAGCTCCTTGGCCGCCTGCCGCGCCTCGCCGGTCTTCCACTCACCGAGCACCAGGCGCCCCCAGTCGTCGACCAGCCGGTCGGTCACCACCAGGGGGTTGGGCGTCCACTCGCCGTCGACGCGCAGCACCGGCACGATGCCGGTCAGCCCGCCCAGGGCGTAGAAGCGGTGGGCGCTCCACGGCTCGCACAGGGTGCCGCTCTCCATCGCCCGCTCGATTCCCACGAACAGCGGCAGGAAGTCGGTGGCGCCGCCGATCGGCGCCGAGCCGTGCTTGGGCCCGGCCTGGCTGAAAACCGCCAGGTCGCTGGCGAGGGAGAAGTCGCAGGCCATGCCGACCTCCTGACCGCCCCCCACCCGCATGCCGTTGACCCGGCAGACCACCGGCTTGTCGCACGCCAGCACCGCGCTCACCATGTCGTTGAACAGCCGCATGTACTGGCGGTACTCGCCCGGCGCGCCGGCGTAGACCTCGGCGTACTCGCGGGTGTTGCCGCCGGTGCAGAAGGCCCGCTCGCCTGCGCCGGTCACCACCGCCGCCACCGCGCCGCGGTCGTTGGACGCGGCGCGCAGCGCCAGGATGACCTCCTTGATGGTGTCGGTGGTGTAGCTGTTGAGCTCGCGCGGGTTGTCGAGGGTGATCCACACCGCGTGCAGGTCCTCGACCTCCCGCCCCTGGCGGTCGCGCACGCCGCGGCGCTCGAACCGGATGTGCTGCGGGGCGAATCCGTCGACCAGATCGTGGTTCTTGTGCATGTCTCCTCCGGCCGGGTTCAGGGTATGAGCACCGGGCGCCGCCGGAACCGCCGGCGGTGCACCGCCGCCAGCACCTCGGGCGCCTCGCTCAGCGGGTGGCGCTCGATGAACGGCACCAGCTGGACGCGGCCGTCGAGCACCAGGCGGAGGGCATCCGGGTAGCGCTCCGGCGGGCAGCCCCAGCTGCCGCTCGCGGTGGCGTCGAACGCCATCAGGTTGGACAGCCGCAGCTCGATCTTGTCGGGCGTGAAGCCCACCACTGCCAGGTGGGCGCCGGGGCCGAGCAGGCCCCAGGCGGTGCGCTGGCCCTCCGGCGTGCCGCTGGTCTCGAAGATCTTGAGGCCGACGCCGCGGCGGCCGCTGTCGGCGGCGAACGCCTTGACCGCCGCCTTGAGCTGCCGGAACTCCAGGCGGCCGGCGTCGAGCACCAAGCCGGCACCGTGGCGGGTCAGCGGCTCGAGGCGGCGGGGGTCGACGTCGATCGCCACCACCGCCGCGCCCAGCGCCGCCGCGATCTGCACCCCGAAGCCGCCGACGCCGCCGGCGCCGACGAACACCGCCACGTCGTCGGCGGTGAGCCGGGATCTGTGGACGGCCTCGAACGGGGTGGTGACGGCGTCGGCGACCACCGCCAGCTGCTCGAGATCGATGCCGCCGGGCAGCGGCTCGGGAACCGGGCAGAGCCCGCGCTGCGGCACCACGAGATGGCTGGCGAAGCCGCCCGGTCCGTCGTTGCCGGGCATGTACTGCCGGTGGCACACGGTCGGCCGGCCCGCGGCGCAGGCCGGGCAGTCGCCGCACGGCACGACCGCCGGCACCAGGACCGCCGCGCCCAGCCAGCGCTCGGCCCCGGCGCCCGCCGCCACCACGCGGCCGCTGATCTCGTGGCCGAGAACCAGCGGCGGGGGGCGGCGGGTCGGCACGCCCTCGTAGGCGAAGCCGACGTCGGTGTGGCACACCCCGCAGCCGGCGACCGCCACCACCACCTCGCCGGCGCCGGCGGTGAGCGGCGGCAGGTCGCAGCGCACCAGCGGCCGGCCCGGCTCGTCGAGCTGGTAGCCGTAGGCGCCTTGGATGGCTGGGCTGGGCGTAAGCGCTCCCCGGCGGCCTCATCGGCTCTCGCCGGTGGCCACGGCACCGGGGAAGCGGGCTGGGCCTCGAGGCCGCCTGGCTGCAGGCTACGGCCGAAGCCGGCGCTACGCACCACGCTGCCAGGTGGGCGGCCGCCGCCCGAACAGACGGGCGCCGGCGCCGGTCCGGGGACGGGCTCAGTCGACGTAGACCGTCAGCAGACCGCTGGCAGCGACCGAGCTTCCGTTCTCGAACACCACCGCGGTGCCGGCGTGCACCGTGGCGTCACCGCCGGACAGGATCTCGAAGCCGGTGACGGTCACGGTGCCGCACGCCTCATAGAGGGCGGTGGTCGACAGCTGCCCGGGCCCCACCGTGAGGTCATGTTGGGCTGGGCAGTCGCGCACCTCGAAAGCGCGGTCGGGGGTGGCCGGCGAGCTGCCGGCCGGGTTGGCGCCGGTGACCCGCCAGAGGTAGTCGCCGGCGGTCAGGCCGAGAGTGGGCTGCGCACTGCAGACGCCGGAAGCGCAGACCGTGGCGGCGTCGTACCAGGCGTCGTGGACGCCCCCGCCGGCGCCGGTCGTCACCTCGAGCTGGTACTGCACGGTGCTCGCCACCGCCACCCAGCTGAACTCCGGGTCGGTCTGGAAGGTCGGGCCGCCGGGTGCGAGGGTGGCGCTCTCTCCCGGCGGCGCGTCCCAGTAGGTGAAGCCCTGGGAGGTGGACTGCGGCCCCAGGCCGGCCGGGCTGCGGGGCTGCACGGTCCAGCTGTAGGCACCGCCGGCAGGCAGCGGAGCGGCCAGCGTCACGCTGCAGCTCGCGCCGCTGCACACGGACAGCGCCTTGTGCCACAGCGCGTGGAGTACGCCGCCCGCCGCGTCGCGCAGCTCGAGCCGGTAGAAGGTGGCGCCGGAGGCCGTCTGCCAGTCGAAGCTGGGCGAGGCGGTGACGATGTCCCCGAGCGGCGCGGTGGGCGTCGCCGAGCCCGGCAGGGGGGACACCAGCACGTCGCGGATGTCTCCGGCCATCTGCCAGAAGCCGGCGTTGTGGGGATGGCCGACCGGATCGTCCGGCCACTGGTCGTAGAGCGTGGCGTACAGGTTGGGGATGCCGGACCAGATGTCGAAGATGCTCACCAGCCAGTAGTCGTGGTCGACCGCGGACTGCTCCACCAGGTCGGCCAGATAGGCGGCTTCGCCGTTCTTGGCGTGCGGCGTGTTGGAGCCCTTGGCCTTCATCGGGATGATCGTTATGTGGACGGTGTCGACGCCCTCGTTGGTGGCCTTGGCGGCCATCTGCTCGAGGTTGAAGTGGGCGGTCTCGGAAGAGATCGAGTTGCTGAAGACGTCGTTGGTGCCCTCGCTCAGCAGCACCACCTGCGGCGCCTCCTGTGCCAGCACTCCGTCGAGCCGGGTGAGGCCCTGGGCGGTGGTCTCGCCGCCGACGCCCGACTTGACGATGGCCACCGTGCGGCCGGCGCTCTGCAGCAGCGAGACCAGCTTGGCCGGGTAGCCCTCGGTGTTGTTCTCGTCGAGGTAGCCGGCGGTGATGCTGTCGCCGAAAGCGACGTACTTGAACGGCTGGGCGGCGGCCGCGGCCGGCAGCAGCAGCAGGGCCAGCGAGGCGAGCGCCGCCTTCACGGCTGCTCCCACTCGAGCTCGACAGTGAGCTCGGCGCCGCCGGCCCGCCAGGTCAGCAGCGGACCCCGGCGGCCGATCTCGACCTCCGGCCGCGGTCGCGGGCTGTCCGGCGCCACCGCGCGGCGGCGCACCTGCCGCCCCGAACGCGACAGCTCCAGGAGCTGCCAGCTGTCGCCGGCGACGGTGTGGAACAGCAGGTAGGTACGGCCGGCACGCGCCAGGAAGCCGGCGGCGAACGAGCCGCGGCCGCCCTGCCAGTCGAGCGCCAGCCAGCGGTCGCCGGCCAGCCGCGCCAGCTGCAGCCGGTAGTCGCGGCCGTCGAACCGGCTCCAGGCCGCCAGCGCGCCGCCCGGCACGGCGACCACCCCCGGCAGGATGTCGGGCACGCGGTTGTCGTCGAGCAGCCGGCGGGGCGGTTCGAACGTCTGCCCGTCGCCCCGGCTCCAGTGGATCTCGTCGTCCTCGCCGTCGAACGCCGACCAGAGGATCAGCCAGCTGCCGTCGTCGAGCACGGTCGCCGACAGCGCCAGCTGGCTGCCGGGCCCGGGTGTGGAGACCCACGGTCCGGGCAGCCACCCGCCGCCGGTCCAGGTCGCGGCGCGCACCGCCAGCGAGCGAGGTCCGTCGCCCTCGAGCCAGGCCAGGCCACGCAGCTCGCCGGCGGCCACCAGCGGCACCGGCTGGATCCGGTAGAGGCCGACGCGGCCGGGCGGCTCCGGCAGCTCGGTCGCGGCCGAGCCGTCGTGGCGCACCAGGTGGAGGCCGCGGCCGGCGCCGTCCTCGGCGTCACCGGCCAGCAGCCAGCCGCCGGCCAGCTCGGACAGGCCGTACGGCCGGAAGCCCGGCGGCGTCGCCAGCCGCGACTCGCCGTCGACCGACGCCACGCTCACCGCCCCGTCGGGCGCCGGCGTCAGCCGCAGCCGGCCGCTGGCCGACTCGACCGGCTGCCCGGCAGCCACGCCGGCGGCCACCAGCCAGGCACCCACAGTGAGAACCGCGATCGTCTTCATGCCGGAAACCACAGAGTCGACCGGCCCGGCAGGAAGCCGGGCCGGCGGCGGGACGGGTAGTCTACCGCGTGCGTCCGGTCGAGGATGACCGAACAAGGGAAGTCGCGCAGATACAGGTGCATCCGGACGCGCAGCCGCGGTTCGGTGCGCAGGGCTAGCGGAAGAGCCGGAAGAAGGCCGCGAACAGCCGCTTGACGAGCGGCGTGAGCTTGCCTCGGCGCCAGCTGTCGGCGGCCTTCTTGATCACCTCGGCCTGGGTCGGGTAGGCGTGGATGACGCCGGCGATCTTGCCCAGACCGATGCCGGCGGTCACCGCCATGCTCAGCTCGCCCAGCATGTCGCCGGCGTGCTCGGCCACCAGGGTGGCGCCGAGGATCCGGTCCTTGCCGCTCACGTGGTGGACGCGCAGGAAGCCCTCGTCGGCGCCCTCGAGAACCGCCCGATCGACTTCGCTGAGAGGGATGGTGATGGTCTCGACCGAGTGCCCGGCCTCGCGCGCCTGCTCCTCATACAGGCCGACGTGGGCGATCTCCGGGCTGGTGTAGGTGCACCACGGCACCACCAGCGAGCTGGCCTTGGCACGGCCGAAGAACAGCGAGTTCTGGATCGCGATGCGCGCCAGCGCGTCCGCCATGTGGGTGAACTTGAAGCGCGAGGCGACGTCGCCGACGGCGTAGATGCGCCGGTTGCTGGTGCGCAGCCGGTCGTCGACCTCGACGCCCTGCCGGCCGAACTGCACGCCGGCCGCCTCGAGCCCGATGTTCTCGACGTTGGGCGCCCGTCCGACCGCCACCAGCAGGCGGTCGACGACCGTCGAGCCGGGCTCGCCGTCGCGCTCGAAGTGCACCAGCGTGCCGTCGGAGCCGGCCTCGAACCGCACCACCTTGACGCCCAGCTCGAGCTCGACGCCGTCCTCGATCAGCTGCCGCTGCACGATCTCGGCGGCGTCGGCATCCTCGCGCACCAGCACGTGCGGGGCCGTGTCGAACAGCGTCACGCGGCTGCCGAAACGCGCGAAGGTCTGCGACATCTCGCAGCCGATCGGGCCGCCGCCGATCACGCCCAGCCGGGGCGGCAGCTCGGTCAGGGTGAAGAAGTCCTCGTTGGTCAGCGGCTCGACGGCGTCGAGGCCGGGGATCGGCGGAGTGATCGGACGCGCACCGGTGGCGACGATGGCGCGGCGAAAGCGCAGCTGGGCGCCGGCCACCTCGACCGCGTCGCTGGCCACGAAGCGGCCGTCGCCGATGAACACGTCGACGCCCAGGTCGCGAAAACGACGCGCGCTGTCGTGGCGGCTGATGGCGGCCCGCAGGCGGCGCATGCGCGTCATCACCCGGCCGAAGTCGCCGTCGCCGTGCGCCGCCGGCGCGCCGAACCGCTCGGCGCCGGTGCGGCTCTCGTGCCAGGCGCGGGCCGCGCGGATGATCGCCTTCGAGGGCACGCAGCCGTAGTTCAGGCAGTCGCCGCCCAGCAGCCGGCGCTCGACCAGCGCCACCCGCGCCCCCAGCCCGGCCGCGCCGGCGGCGCTCACCAGCCCGGCAGTGCCGGCGCCGACCACCACCAGGTGGTAGCGGTCGGCGGGCTCGGGGTTGGCCCAGTCCGGCGGATGGACGTTGTCGACCAGCGCCCGGTTGTGCTCGTCGAGCGGCTCCACCAGGCGGGCGATGTCGGGCGACAGCCCGCCGCCACCCTCATTCATCGGTCACCTCCTCGGCCAGCGCGCGCTTCGCGATGCGGGCGACGATCACGGTTACCGCCACCGTAGCCGCCAGCCCGACGCCGAGCAGCAGCCAGTCACCCAGCCCCTTTTCCGGCGCGGCGCCCCCGGCCACCGCCGCCAGGCTGCCGAGCGCCTTGCCGTAGTAGACGTACAGGAAGGTCCCCGGCACCATGCCGAACGCGGCCAGCACGTAGTCGCGCAGCTTGACGCGGGTCAGCCCGAGGCCGTAGTTGAGCAGGTTGTACGGGAACACCGGTGACAGGCGCAGCAGGAAGATGATCTTGAGCCCGTGGCGCGACGCCGCGCGGTCGATCGCCTGGAAGCGCGGACGGTCGGCCAGCCGGCGCTCGATCGCGCCGCGCGCGACGTAGCGCGCCACCAGAAACGACAGGGTGGAGCCCAGGGTGGCGCCGAAGAACACCAGCAGGGTCCCCTTGGCCAGTCCGAAGATCGCGCCCGCCGCCATGGTCAGGATCGAGCCCGGCACGAAGGCGAGAGTGGCGGCAGCGTAGCCGGCGACGAAAACCGCCGGCCCCCAGAAGCCGAGCTCGTCCACCCACGCGGCGAAGGCCGGGACGTAGCCGCCGAGCCGGCTGCCCAGATAGAGCAGCAGCGCCGCGGCGGCGGCGCCGGCGACCAGCTTGACCGCCAGCCCGGCGCGCGACGAGCCGCCGGCCTGCTGGTCGGATTCGTTGGCGAGGTCCATGGGGTGGCGGCCGGGAGGCTGGCGGGCGGCTGCCGGCGTCGTCGGCGGTGTCTACGGCAGGCCGCTGCGAGCGGTTCAGAGGCTGCCGGCGGTGCTCAGGCGATGATCCACAGGACGGCGGCCAGCAGCACGCCGCCGAGACCCGCGAAGGTGCCGCCGAGCGCCGCCAGGTTGCCCCAGATGGTGCCCTCCTTGGCGGTCTTGCCGAGCACCAGCAGGCTGCCGATCGCGATCGCCAGCTGGGCGCAGACGATGGCTGCGGCGAGCCCGCCCGTCAGCGACTCGCCCGGCTCCTGAGAGCCCACCAGGTTGAGGCTGGCCCCCGCCACGACGGCCGCCAGCAGCAGCCCGAGGGCGGCCACGAAGTCCCATCGCTTGGGCTTCGGTCCGAGCTGGATCTTGGGCAGCTTGAACGCCATCCGGAACCCCTTTCGCGCAACCGAGTCGGGATGGTAGCACAGCGCGCCGGCAAGGCCTTGCTCACGGCTCGAATACGCAGTGTCGAGGAAAATCTGAGCATCTTGCAGAAAAGGGTTGATTTCTGCTCCACTTTCGACTAGTTTCCTGCAAATTGACGCGGAAAAGGAGAGCGTTTTGACGACAAGGACCGAGATTCTGAAGACCGCCGACAAGGAGAAAGTGCGCTTCCTGCGGCTCCAGTTCACCGACATCATGGGCGTTCTGAAGAACGTCGAGGTGCCGCGCAGCCAGTTCGAGAAGGCGCTCGACGGCCAGATCATGTTCGACGGCTCGTCGATCGAAGGCTTTGTGCGCATCGAGGAGTCCGACATGCTGCTGGTGCCGGACCTCGACACCTTCCGGGTCAACCCGTGGCCGAGCCCCGACGGCTCGCGGGTGGCGCGCCTGATCTGCGACGTGCACCGGCCGGACGGCTCGCCGTTCGAGGGTTGCCCGCGGCTGGCCCTGAAGCGGCAGGTGGACCAGGCTCGCAAGGCGGGCTACCGGATGGTGGCGGGACCGGAGGCCGAGTTCTTCCTGTTCCAGAAGGACGAGGCCGGCCAGACCCTCACCGACACCCACGACGTCGGCGGCTACTTCGACCTGACGCCGGTCGACCAGGGCGAGCAGTGCCGCCGCGACATCGTGGTGGTGCTCGAGGCGATGGGCTTCGAGGTCGAGGCGGCGCATCACGAGGTCGCCCCCGGCCAGCACGAGATCGACTTCAAGTACGCCGAGGCCATCGAGTGCGCCGACAACGTCGCGACCTTCCGCTTCGTGGTCAAGAAGGTGGCGCTCGATCACGGCCTGCACGCCACCTTCATGCCGAAGCCGATCTTCGGCGTCAACGGCTCGGGCATGCACACCCACCAGAGTCTGCTCACCAAGTCGGGCAAGAACGCCTTCTTCGACGCCAACGGCGATTGGCAGCTGTCGAAGGCGGCGCTCGGCTACATCGGCGGCATCCTGCGGCACGCGCGCGACTTCCTGGCGGTGACCAACCCGCTGGTCAACTCCTACAAGCGGCTGGTACCGGGCTACGAGGCGCCGACCAACATCGCCTGGTCCGAGAAGAACCGCAGCCCGCTGGTGCGCGTGCCGGAGCGCCGTGGCATGTCGACGCGCTGCGAGGTGCGCGTGCCCGACCCGGCGTGCAACCCCTACCTGGCGCTGTCGGTGATGCTGGCCGCCGGACTCGACGGCGTCGAGCAGCAGCTCGACCCGGGCCCGCCGGTCAACAAGAACATCTTTGCCATGAGCCAGCGTGAGAAGCGGCGCCTGAAGATCGACACCCTGCCGGCAGACCTGTCCGAGGCGCTCGACAACCTGGAGAAGGACGCGGTCGTCAAGGCGGCTCTCGGCGAGCACATCTGCGAGCACTTCGTGCGCGCCAAGCGCAGCGAATGGCACGACTACCTGGCCCACGTCCATCCGTGGGAGCAGGACCGCTACCTGCACGCCTATTGAGATCGAGCTCGGGCGGCCGGCGGCGGGCTCAGC
>JBFGNS010000094.1:0-17328 GCA_041574955.1 Thermoanaerobaculia bacterium
CTCGTCCTCGCGGACGAACTCGATCGCCTGCTCCAGGTTCATCACCCGCGGCGGCACCAGGCGCACCAGCTCGTCGGCCGAGGCGGCGCGCATGTTGGTCAGCTTCTTCTCCTTGGTGATGTTGACCGGCAGGTCGTTGGGGCGCGAGTTCTCGCCCACCACCATCCCGCGGTAGACCTCGTCACCGGGCGACAGGAACAGGCTGCCGCGCGGCTGCAGGTGCTCGATGGCGTAGGCGGTGGCGCGGCCGGCGCG
Source organism: Thermoanaerobaculia bacterium (assembly GCA_041574955.1). Taxonomy (GTDB): domain Bacteria; phylum Acidobacteriota; class Thermoanaerobaculia; order Multivoradales; family JAHEKO01; genus CALZJC01. The sequence goes on from JBFGNS010000094.1 coordinate 256, forward strand.
GTCGGCCACCAGGGCGCCGGTGGGACGCTGCACGATGTCGCCCTGCCACGGCTCCCAGCCGTCGAACAGGTGGTTCAGGATGCCGGTGCCGCGGGTGTCGGTCAGGAACTCGGTGCGGAAACCGATCAATCCGCGCGCCGGAATGCGGAACTCCATCCGAACCCGGCCGCTGCCGTGGTTGATCATGCGCGTCATGCGGCCGCGCCGGCTGCCCACCTTCTGGGTGACGGCGCCGACGAACTCCTCCGGGCAGTCGACCTGGAGCAGCTCCATCGGCTCGTGCACCACGCCGTCGAGGGTGCGGGTGACCACCTCGGGCTTGCCGACGGTCAGCTCGAACCCCTCGCGGCGCATCATCTCGACCAGCACGGCGAGCTGCAGCTCGCCACGTCCCGATACCTTGAAGCCTTCGGCGCCGTCGAGCGGCTCGACCCGGATCGCGACGTTGCCGAGCACCTCCTTGTCGAGGCGCTGGCGCAGCTTGCGCGAGGTTACGTGCTCGCCTTCGCGGCCCGCCAGCGGCCCGGTGTTGACGGCGAACACCATCGACAGCGTCGGCTCTCCGACCTGGACCGGCGGCAGCGGCCGCGGGTCCTCGGGATCTGCCAGCGTATCGCCGATGGTGAACCCCTCGGATCCCGCCACCGCCACCAGCTCGCCCGGCCCGGCGTCGTCGATCTCAACCCGCGCCAGGCCCTCGAAGCCGTAGAGGTTGGAGATCTTGAGCGGCCGCGGCTCGCCGCCGGGCCGGCAGGCCACCACGTCGCGGGCGCGCTGCAGCCGTCCGTTGACCACCCGCCCGAGCCCCAGCCTGCCGACGTAGTCGTCGTAGTCCAGGCTGGTGATCAGCGCCTGGAGCGGCGCCTCGGGGTCGAACGACGGCGGCGGCACCGAGCGCAGGATCTCCTCGAACAGCGGCTCGAGGGTCTCGTCGGGGCCGTCGGGCGTGCGCCGGCAGACGCCCTGCCTGGCGTTGGTGTAGAGCACCGGAAACTCGAGCAGCGACTCGTCGGCATCGAGATCGATGAACAGGTCGTAGATCTCGTCCAGCACCTCGGCCGGGCGGGCGTCCGAGCGGTCGATCTTGTTGATCGCGACGATCGGCGGCAGCCGGGCGGCCAGCGCCTTGGACAGCACGAACCGGGTCTGCGGCAGCGGCCCCTCGCTGGCGTCGACCAGCAACAGCACGCCGTCGACCAGCGCCAGGATGCGCTCCACTTCGCCCCCGAAGTCGGCGTGCCCGGGGGTATCGACGATGTTGATCTTGACCTCGCGGTAGCGCACGGCGGTGTTCTTGGCCATGATGGTGATGCCCTTCTCGCGCTCGAGGTCGATCGAGTCGAGCACCCGCTCGGCGACGCTCTCGTTCTGCCGGAAGATGCCGCTCTGCCACAGCATGGCGTCCACCAGGGTGGTCTTGCCGTGGTCGACGTGCGCCACGATGGCGACGTTGCGCAGGTCTGGGCGAAGCTCGGTGGCCATCGGGAACTCCCGGAATGCGGCGGGGGCTGGGTGGTGCTACGGGCGAGGGGGCGGCGACCGCCGCGTGGGAGCGGGATCATGTCACGGATGGCCCCCGCGATGCGCGCGCGCAGGGGACGGCCCGGCGCGCCCGGGGACTCCGAAAGCCGGAGCGGTGGAACCCTCGACCCGCGAGCGCGTACCATGGGGGTGGCGGTGGGAACGCCCGCCGACGCCCCTCCCCCACTTACGATTCCGAGGAGAGAACCGATGGTCCATCGCACCCTCCTGGCGGCCGGGCTCGCCTGCCTGCTCGCCGCGGCCGCCGTGGCGGTCGAGCCCCACGCCGGCATGCTGCGCTACCCCGACGTCAGCGCCAGCCACATCGTCTTCCTCTACGCCAACGACCTCTGGCTGGTGCCCCGCGAGGGCGGCACCGCGCTGCCGCTGGCCAGCCCACCGGGCGCCGAGGGCTATCCCAAGTTCAACCCCGCCGGCGACTCCATCGCCTTCATGGGCAACTACGACGGCAACGTCGACCTGTACGTGCTGCCAGCCGCCGGCGGCACGCCGCGCCGCGTCACCTACCATCCCGACACCGAGGTGCTCACCGGCTGGGCGGACGACGAGCGGCTGATCTTCTACGCCCGCGGCCGCGAGGAGTACCCACGCGCCCAGGAGCTGTTCACGGTCGCCGCCACCGGCGGCCTGCCCACCAAGCTGCCGGTGCCCTACGGCGCGGTCGGCGCGGTGAGCGCCGACGGTCGCTGGCTGGCCTACACCCCGCACACGCGCGACCACCGCACCTGGAAGCGCTACCGGGGCGGCATGGCCACCGACATCTGGCTGTTCGATCTCACCAGCCGCGAGTCGCGCCGCATCACCGACTGGGAGGGCACCGACACCCTGCCGATGTGGCAGGGCGAGGCGGTCTACTACCTGTCCGACGCCGGTCCCGCCCACCGCCTCAACATCTGGCGGTTCGACACCGAGAGCGGCGAGCGGCGCCAGATCACCCGCTTCACCGACTACGACGTCAAGTGGCCGTCGATCGGTCCCGGACCCGGCGGCGGCGGCGAGATCGTCTTCCAGCACGGCGCCGAGCTCCATCTGCTCGACCTGGCCAGCGAGCAGTCGCGGGTCGTCACCGTCACCATCCCGGGCGACCGGCCTCGGCTGCGCGAGCAGACCGTGGAGGTCGGCGACGACGCCCGCAGCCAGGGAATCTCGCCCACCGGCAAGCGGGCGGTGGTCGAGGCGCGCGGCGACCTCTGGACGCTGCCCGCCGAGCACGGCTCGCCGCGCAACCTGACCCGCACCAGCGACGCCGCCGAGCGCTCGCCGGCCTGGAGCCCGGACGGCCGCTGGATCGCCTACCAGTCCGACGCCGGCGGCGAGTACGAGCTGTACGTCACCGCCTCGGACGGCAGCGGCCAGCCGCGCCGGCTGACCGATGCGCGCCGCCGCTACCTGTACCAGCCGACCTGGTCGCCCGACTCCGAGCGGATCGCGTTCTGGGACCAGTCGTCCACCCTGTGGCTGGCTGCCGCCAAGGACGGCGAGCTGACCGAGGTGTTCACCGATCCGGGCCAGGGGACGGCGCCTCTGAGCTGGTCGAGCGACTCGCGCTGGCTCGCCTTCTCGGCGCCCGACTCGCTCCGCCAGCCGAACCGCATCCGCCTCTACGACGTGGCGTCCGGCCAGCTGTCGACGGTCACCGCGGGGCTGTTCAACGACACCTGGCCGGCCTTCGACCGCGACGGCGAGTGGCTGTACTTCGCCAGCCAGAGGGAGATCTCCGAGCCGATCTACGAGGACCTGGGAACCACCTGGATCTACGCCCACACCGACCGGCTGTATGCGGTACCGCTCGCCGCCGGCCAGCCCTCGCCGCTGGCGCCGGAAAGCGACGAGGAGAGCTGGGACGGGGACGAGGACGAGAGCGACGACGACGAGGAGGCCGAGGACGGCGACGACGACGGCGAGCCGGAACCGGTCGAGATCGACCTCGACGGTTTCGAGCGCCGGGCCGTCGCGCTGCCGGCGGAGCGCGGCAACTTCGGCTCGCTGGCGGTCAACGACGAGGGCAAGCTGCTGTACACCCGCTTCCCCACCTCGGAGCTGCTCGGCGAGCCGGCGATCCAGCTGCTGGACCTGGACGACGACGACGAGCCCGAGAAGACGGTGCTCGCGGGCGCCGGGCCGTTCGCCCTGTCGGCCGACGGCAAGAAGCTGCTGGCGCTGTCCGACGGCCGAATGGCCATCGTCGAGGCGCGCCCCGACCAGAAGCTCGAGCCGCTGTCGACCGACGGCATGCTGAAGCGGGTCGACCCGCGCGCCGAGTGGCGGCAGATGTTCGACGAGGCCTGGCGGCTGCAGCGCGACTTCTTCTACGACCCCGGCATGCACGGCGTCGACTGGCCGGCGGTGCGTGAGCGGTACGCCGCGATGCTCGCCGACTGCGCGTCACGCGACGATCTGACCTACGTCATCCAGGAGATGATCTCCGAGCTCAACGTCGGCCACGCCTACTACCGGCCCGGCAGCCAGGAGGAGTCGCCCGATCTGTCGGTCGGCATGCTGGGAGCCGACTTCGAGCTCGACTCCGGTGCCTACCGGATCCGCCGCATCCTCGAAGGGGGTCCGTGGGACGTCGACGCCCGCGGCCCGCTCAGCCAGCCCGGCGTCGACGTCGCCGTGGGCGACTACCTGCTGGCGGTCAACGGTGCGCCGGTCGACACGAGCCGCGACCCGTGGGCCGCCTTCCAGGGGCTGGCGGGCCGCACCGTGACGTTGACCGTGAGCTCGCGGCCCGAGCTCGGCGACGACGCCCGCCGGGTGGTGGTGGAGCTGCTCGGCAGCGACTCGAACCTACGCTACCGCGCCTGGGTCGAGGGGCGGCGCGCCTACGTCGACCAGCGCACCGGCGGCCGCGTCGGCTACGTCTACATCCCCAACACCGGCATCAACGGCCAGAACGAGCTGGTGCGGCAGTTCGTCGGTCAGCTGCACAAGCCGGCGCTGATCTTCGACGAGCGCTGGAACGGCGGCGGCCAGATCCCCACCCGGTTCATCGAGCTGCTCAACCGCCCGGTGGTCAACTACTGGTCGCTGCGCGAGGGCGAGGACATCGTCTGGCCCCCCGACGCGCATCACGGCCCCAAGTGCATGCTGATCAACGGCCTGGCGGGCTCGGGCGGCGACTACCTGCCGTTCTGGTTCCGCGAAGCGGGCCTCGGCAAGCTCGTCGGCACGCGCACCTGGGGCGGGTTGGTGGGCATCGGCGGCACGCCGCCGCTGGTCGACGGCACGCGGGTCACGGCGCCCAACTTCGCGTTCTACGAGAAGGACGGCACCTGGGGCATCGAGGGCCACGGCGTCGATCCAGACATCGAGGTGATCGACGACCCGGCGCTGATGGCCGACGGTAGCGACCCGCAGCTCGACGCCGCCATCGCCCACATGCTCGAGGAGCTGGAGCGCAACCCGTACGCGCCGCCGACGCCACCCGCCTACCCTGACCGCTCGGGAATGGGGCTGCCGGAGAGCGACCGCTAGGCCGGCTCAGCGTCTCAGACGCCGCCGGTGGCGACCGGCGCGGTGACCGCGGTGAATCCGCCCTGGCGCAGCAGCGCCTTGGCGCGAAGCGTCAGGTCGGTGGTGAACTGGAACTGATCGCGGCACTCGAACGGGTACGCCTTGAGGCGGTAGTGCGTCCCCCAGGGCTTCTCGGCAGCCACCACCGTCACCGGGCGCTCCAGGTTGAGGTACGGACTGGTCAGCGCCACGTCGGTGAGCAGCCGTCGCGCCTGCTCGCCGTCGTGATCTGGGTCGAGGTAGAAGTCCGCCACGCACATCAGGTCGCGCGCGCCGCTGTTGGCGTTGTGCACCGGTTGGGTCCAGATCAGGCCGTGGGGAACCGAAACCTCGGTGTCGTCCGGCGTCTTGAGCCGGGCCGTCCGCAGCCCCAGCGATTGAACCTCGCCGTAGACGCCGCCGATCTCGACCCAGTCGCCGGCACGGTACGGCCGCTCGTAAAGCGCCACCACACCCGCCACCAGGCTGGCGGCGTAGTCCTTGAAGGCGAAGCCCAGCGCCACCGCCGAGGCGCCGGCGATCGCCAGCAGGTTCTCGGTCGTCGGCTGGATGAAGATCGGCAGCAGCTTGAGGCCCAGCAGCGCCAGGATCGCGACCCTCAGGATCGGCTCCCACGGCAGGATGCGGAAGCGGAACCGCTCCGGCACCCACGACGCCAGCTTCGGCACGAACCAGCGCACCGCCGCGATCAGCAGGGCGGCGGCCGCCACCAGCAGCAGCGCCTGGTCGAGGCGGATCTCGTCCCAGCTGCGGAAGATCTCGGAGGCGGCGCCTCCGGTAGCGGTATCGGGCATGATCTGGCTCCTCAAAGGTCGTCGATCAGCAGCTTCTGCTGCGCCAGCCGCCGCCGGACCGTTGGGTAGGCCGCCGGCGTCACCACCAGCTCTCCGCCCTCGCCGGCCACGACGCCCGCGCGCTCCAGCTCCCGCAGCCTGGGCGCCGTTCCACCTGCGCCGGGCACCAGCTCGGCCAGCAGCTCGGGTTCGATGCCGTTGTGGATCAACAGCGCCTCGAGCAGCAGGTCGAGAGCGCGGTCCGCGTCTCGCGGCAGCCGGGGCAGCTCGTTCTCGTCCGGCGGCTCGATCCACCAGCTCGAGCAGTCACCGTCGTCTCGCGTTCGAAGCTCCGTCCGCCACAAAGCGAGCGCGACGCCCGGATTGCCGCGCGATGCGGCGGCCAGACGCTGGAAGACGGCCGAAGGGGCCGCGTCTTCGCCGCTTGCGCCGGCCTCCGGCAGCGGCCCGGCGAGCGGCCTGCCGCTGCGGCCGTCGAACAGCTCCAGGCCGCGGTCGCGAAACGGCGCCGCCAGCCAGCGGCACAGACCGCTCCCCTCGACCGGCGCCGGCGCCCACACCTCGGCGACCTGCCGCTCCAGCTCCAGCGCCCGGCGCAGGTAGGCCCACGCCCAGCTGTCGCACCCGACCAGCAGCGGCGCGGGCCAGGCCACGAGTCGCTCGACGAGCCGGCGGAAGGTCGCCAGGGCGGAGGCGCGGCGCAACAGCCACCGCTCGAGAGCCGGCACCACCAGCGGCCGGGACGGATCCGCCGGCGGCCAGGCGGCGTCGAGCCGCTGGGGCTCGAGCAGCTCGGTGCGCCCGGGCGGCTCGAGCACCGGGTGCCTGCGCGCCCCGGCGAACGCCCGCAACAGGGCCTCGACGCCGGCACCGGGGGGCGCCACGACAACCCGCGCCGGGCCGGCAGGCCCGGCCATCCAGCCGTCGAGCAGGCCTTCCAGCCCGGGCAGCGCGGTCTCCGGCCCGCCTCTCGGCAGCACCGGCTGGCACTTCGCCCCGTCCGGTCTCTCGAGGCTGTCGGGCGCCGGTCCCTCCTCGTCGCGCCGCTCACGCCGCAGCCGCGCCCACAGGCGGCGCAAGCGGCCGCGAGCCGCCTGCGCGGGCGGCTCGGCCGGCGGCCGGAAGTCCGGCAGAAGCACCAGCTCGTCGATCGGCCAGCCGACGCTCACGGCTCCCTCCCCTGCTCGCCTCGTCCACCGGCGGCGGGCGGAGCGGGCTCGGCCGGCCGGCGCCAGGACGGGAGCAGCTCGTCGAACCGGGTGCCCAGAATGTCCCGCGTGACGTTGACCACGATGAAAGCCTCCGGGTCGACGGCCTGCACCAGCGACCGCAGGTGGGCGATCTCGGACTGGCGGATGCCGCACAGCAGCACGGAGCGCGGCTCGCCGGTCCACATGCCGGTGCCGTCGAGCGCGGTGACTCCGCGCCGCAACAGGTGGAGCAGCTGGTCGGCGACCTCCCGCCGCCGGCGGGTGACGATCACCACCAGGTCCTTGCGCGGCTTGAGCGACCACAGGCGCGACCACTTGCCAGCGGTGAAGTCCTGCCCGTCGTAGCGGTCGAGCACCTCGCCGGGCGATTCCCGCAGGCCGCGGGTCACCAGCGACACCACGACCAGCGCCAGGTAGACGGCAGCCACCGACGCCAGCACCGCCCCACCCGCCACCGGCCCGACCCGCGCCCTCGACACCAGCTCCGGCCAGCTGCCGACGATCTCCGGATGGATGCTCAGCTTGATCAGCCAGGCGCCCAGGATCATGAAGAAGATCCCGAGGTAGTTGTGGCGCAGCCGGCGGCCGATCGCCTCGAGCAGGCTGATCGGGAAGCGGGGCGTCAGCAGCGTCTGGTTGAGCAGCCGCGCCCAGTCCTCGCTCGGCCCGAACGGCGGTGCCAGCATGGCGCCGAAGAAGTCGGTCTCCATCAGCCGCACGCGTAGGGTCCACAGCTCGTAGTAGCGGTAGCGGCGGGACTCGATGAGCAGGAACAGCGCGTTGAGCGGCACCGCCAGCAGCAGCACGACGTGGTGGTGGTCGACGGTGCCGAACACGAAGGTCAGCATCGCGGCGATCGTCACCACCGCCCAGTTGGTGGTCAGATCGAGCCGCGTCCGCCAGGTGTTCGAGCGCGCCACCTCGCCGCGGTACAAGTGCACCATCGCGGTGGTGAACTCGGACGGCCTGAGGCTGTAGCCCCGGTAGTGCCAGGTCTGGTCGGCGGGGCCGTCGGGGCCGGCGGCCTGCTCGCGTTTGTCGTCCATGGACTCTCCCGCCGGCGCCGGCGCCGGCTCACACGTTGAAGCGGAAGTGCACGACCTCGCCGTCAGCCACCGGGTACTCCTTGCCCTCGAGCCGCAACGTGCCGGCCTCGCGGCAAGCCGCCATCGAGCCCCGCGCCAGCAGCTCGTCCCACGGCACCACCTCGGCGCGGATGAAGCCGCGCGCGATGTCGGAGTGGATGGCGCGCGCCGCCTGGCGCGCGGTGTCGCCGCGCCGCAGCGTCCAGGCCCGCACCTCGTCCTCGCCGACGGTGAAGAACGAGATCAGCCCGAGCAGCTCGTAGCCGGCGCGCAGCACGCGCTCGACCGACGGCCGGTCGAGCCCCAGGTCGGCCAGGAACTCGCCCTGCTCGGCGGCCGGCAGGCGCGAGATCTCCTCCTCCACCGGAGCGCTCATCTCGATCGCGGCGGTCGCCGGCCGGGCGCCGATCTCGGCCACCAGGTCCGCGGCGCTGCCCAGCCTGGCCTCGTCGACGTTGACCACCACCAGCAGCGGCTTTCCCGACAGCAGCTGGTAGCCGCGCAGCCGCTTCTCGGAGTCGGCCGGCAGCTCGAGGGCGCGCACCGGCCGCTCGCTCTCCAGCGCCGGCAGCACCGTCCCGGCCAGCAGCTCCCGCTCCGCCTTCTCGTCGGCATCGAGCCCGCGCTTGGCGGCGTCGCGCAGCCGCTCCAGCCTGCGCTCCACCAGCAGCAGGTCGGCCAGCACCAGCTCGACGTCGAGCGCCTCGACGTCGCGCGCCGGGCCCACCGAGCCCTCGGGATGGAGGATCTCCGGATCCTCGAAGGCGCGCACGACGTGCGCCAGGGCGTCGACCTCGCGCAGCCGCGCGTAGTCGAGACCGGCGGCGGCCTCGCCGCTGCGGATGCCCGGGATGTCCAGGTAGTCGACGGTCGCCGGCACGTAGCGCCGCGGCCGGTAGAGGTCGCGCAGCGCGGCCAGCCGGCGGTCGGGCACGGTGGCGGTCGCCAGATGCGGCTCGCTCGACGGGGCGAACTTGTCGGTCGCCACCGCGGAGCCGGTCAGCAGGTTGAACAGTGTCGTCTTGCCGGCCTTGGCCAGCCCCACGATGCCGATCTGCATGGGATCTCCAGGGTGCGCCCGCGGGTCGCCAGGCGGGCCGCGACAGGCTCGGCCACTATACCGTGCCCCGCCGGCGGCCGATCGGCCGTCCCGACCGCCGCGCCCAGCGGCGTCGGAGCTTGACAAACCCCGAACGACCAATACAATACGCCCGTTCGTGAGCAGAGGCCGGGGCGCGAGAGTCGAGCCCGGCATCGATCTCCGAGGCCCCCTTCAGGAAGTGGTTTGAAGTACCACACCGTCATAGTGGTGCCCCATGCGCGGGCTCGTTTCCGCAAGTGGCGGGTATCGAACCGCCAGTTGCTGGTCGGCGTGTCGCTGCTGTTGCTGCTGACGCTCGGGTCGATCTTCACCACCTGGTCGTTCTTCACCAAGACGGTCAACCTGAAGGAGCTGGAGCAGGTTCGCACCGAGAACGAGAGCCTGCGCCAGGTCAACCGCTCGTTCGAGAACAGCATCCGCACGCTGCAGAAGCAGCTCGGCGATTTCGAGGACCGGACGCGTCAGCTGGCGATCGTCGCCGGCCTCGACGAGCTGGGGGTCGGCCAGCAGGCCGGTGTCGGCGGCGACACCCTGGCGCCCGGCGGCGGGGTCGACCTCGGCAGCCTGCGTCAGCGCAGCGAGAGCCTGCAGCGGAGCCTCGGCCAGGTCGACGCCAAGCTGGACGAGCGAATCCGGCTGATCGCCTCGACGCCGGCGATCGCGCCGGTCAAGGGCATCCTGACCAGCAGCTTCGGTCAGCGCCGCGACCCGATCACCGGCCAGCGCGCGACTCACAGCGCGATCGACATCGCCACCGCGCCGGGCAGCAGGGTGCTGGCCAGCGCCGACGGCATCGTCATCCGGGCGGAGCGCATCGGCGGCCTGGGCAAGGCCGTCTACGTGTCGCACGGCTACGGGGTGACGACCCGCTACGGCCACCTGTCCCGCATCTCGGTCACCCCGGGACAGCGTGTGCGCCGGGGCGACGTGCTGGGCAACGTCGGCAGCACGGGGCGCGCCACCGGCTACCACCTGCACTACGAAGTGCGGGTCGACGGCAGCCCGGTGAACCCGCTCGCCTACATCCTGGACAGCACGTCCGGCTAGTGCCGGCGGCGCCGGGAACGGCACCGTCGGTCTGCTAGACTGACCCCGGTTCGAGCGCCGGGCGCCGGCGCGCGCCCGCCGGTAGGAGTGTCTCCCGTCATGTTGAATCAAGTCCTTTCCAGGGTCTTCGGTACCAAGCACGAACGCGACGTCAAGCGCATGCAGCCGAGGGTCGACGCCATCGGCGCACTCGAGCCGGAGCTCGAGCGGCTGTCCGACGAGGAGCTGGCTGCCAAGACCGGCGAGTTCCGCTCCCGCCTCGAGCAGGGCGAGAGCCTCGACGATCTGTTGACCGAGGTGTTCGCGGTGGTGCGCGAGGCCTCCCGCCGCACACTCGGCATGCGCCCGTACGACGTCCAGCTGATCGGCGGCATCGTGCTGCACGAGGGCAAGATCGCCGAGATGAAGACCGGCGAGGGCAAGACCCTGGCCGCCACCATGCCGGTCTACCTCAACGCGCTGGCCGGCAACGGCGTGCACGTGGTGACCGTCAACGACTACCTGGCGCGCCGCGACGCCGAGTGGATGGGCACCATCTACGAGTTTCTCGGCCTCAGCGTCGGCATCATCCAGCACGACATGCCGGAGGCCGAGCGGCGGCAGGCGTACGCCTCGGACATCACCTACGGCACCAACAACGAGTTCGGCTTCGACTACTTGCGCGACAACATGAAGTTCGACCTCGGCTCGGCGGTGCAGCGCGGTCACCCGTACGCGATCGTCGACGAGGTGGACTCGATCCTGGTCGACGAGGCGCGCACGCCGCTGATCATCTCGGGTCCGTCGGAGGAGTCGACCGACAAGTACTACCGCATCGACCGCATCATCCCGCGGCTCGAGCGCGGCGAGGAGATTGAGCACGACGACGGCTCGAAGACCACCACCGGTGACTTCCTGGTCGACGAAAAGGCGCATACCGTGGCGCTCACCGACCAGGGTGTGGCGCACGTCGAGAAGCTGCTCGGGGTCGAGAACCTGTACGACATCGAGAACATGGAGCTGATCCACGGCGTCAACCAGGGGCTGCGCGCGCACCACCTGTACAAGCGCGACGTCAACTACCTGATCAAGGACGGCAAGGTGGTGATCGTCGACGAGTTCACCGGCCGCATGATGCCGGGACGCCGCTGGTCCGATGGCCTGCACCAGGCGGTTGAGGCCAAGGAGGGCGTCACCATCGAGCGCGAGAACCAGACGCTGGCGACGATCACCTTCCAGAACTACTTCCGGATGTACGACAAGCTGTCCGGCATGACCGGCACCGCCGAGACCGAGGCGGCCGAGTTCGGGCAGATCTACGACCTGGACGTGGTGGTGATCCCGACCAACATGCCGATGGTCCGTGACGACCGCGACGACGTCGTCTACTGCACCGCCGACGAGAAATGGGAGGCGGTGGTCGAGGAGATCCAGGACGCCCACGAGCGCGGCCAGCCGGCGCTGGTCGGCACGATCTCGATCGAGAACAGCGAGATGCTGTCCAAGCGGCTGCGCGGCAAGGGCGTGCCGCACGTCGTCCTGAACGCCAAGTTCCACGAGCGGGAGGCGTCGATCGTCGCCCAGGCGGGGCGCAAGGGGGCGGTCACCATCGCCACCAACATGGCCGGCCGGGGCACCGACATCGTGCTCGGCGGCAACCCCGAGCAACTGGCGCGCGCCGAAGCCGACCCCGAGCAGGAGACGGAGGCGTTCGAGCAGGCGTTGGCCAACTACAAGCAGGTGTGCACCGCCGAGAAGCAGGCGGTGCTGGCGGCCGGCGGCCTGCACATCGTCGGCACCGAGCGTCACGAGTCGCGGCGCATCGACAACCAGCTGCGAGGCCGCTCCGGGCGCCAGGGTGATCCCGGCTCGTCGCGCTTCTACCTGTCGCTCGAAGACGACCTGATGCGGATCTTCGGCTCCGACCGCATCCAGGGGCTGATGGGCAAGCTGGGCATGGAGCACGGTGAGCCGATCGAGCACAAGATGGTGTCGAAGGCGATAGAGCGCGCCCAGAAGCAGGTCGAGGCGCGCAACTTCGAGATCCGCAAGAACCTGCTCGAGTACGACGACGTGATGAACAAGCAGCGCGAGGCGATCTACGAGCTGCGTCGCGACATCCAGACGGGTAAGGAAGGCCGCGACTACGTGCTGCGCATCGCGCACGACGTGATCGACTACATGATCGAGACGCACTGCCCGGAGAAGGCCGATCCGCGCGACTGGGATCTGAGCGAGATCCGCACCGACATGCTGGCCTACTTCAACCTCGACGTCGGCGAGCTCGGGCTCGAGCTCGACGACATGGGCACCGATGAGCTGCGCGAAGCGCTGGTGGGGGCGGTCGACAAGCGGTACGACGACAAGCAAGAGCGGCTCGGCGGCGAGCTGATGCGGATGTTCGAGCGCGACGTCATGCTGCGGGTGGTCGACCAGGCGTGGAAGGACCACCTGCTTGCCCTCGACCACCTCAAGGAAGGCATCGGGCTGCGCGGTTACGGCCAGCGCGACCCCAAGAACGAGTACAAGCGCGAGAGCTACGAGCTGTTCCAGGGGATGAAGGAGTCGATCGAGGACACTTCCATCAAGACCCTGTTCCGCCTGGAGCCGCTATCCGAGGAGCAGCTCGCCGAGCGGCGGCGGCAGCAGCGGGCGGTGGCCGAGCGGATGAAGCTGGGCGGTCCGCCGCGGCAGGTCGGAGCGCCCCAGCAGCCGGTGACCGTCAAGCGCAAGGGCGAGAAGGTGGGGCGCAACGACCCCTGCCCTTGCGGCTCGGGCAAGAAGTACAAGAAGTGCCACGGTGCGCCGGCCGCCGTCTCCGGCTGAGCGCGGTCCGCTGCCGATGGCCGACCGCCGCCAACCGCCTCGCCTGGCGCTGACCTTCGACGACGTCCTGATCGTCCCCGGACGCTCCGAGGTCCACCCCAACCAGGTCAGCCTGACCACCCGGCTGTGCCGCGGCGTCGACCTCAACGTGCCGGTGGTGTCGGCGGCGATGGACACCGTCACCGAGTCGCGGCTGGCGATCGCCCTGGCGCAGGCAGGCGGCCTGGGTTTCGTCCACAAGAACCTGCCGATCGAGCGCCAGGCCGAGGAGGTGGACAAGGTCAAGCGCAGCGAGGCCGGGATGATCGTCGACCCGGTCACCATGCGGCCCGAGCAGCGCATCGGCGAGGCGCTCGAGGTGATGGCGCGCTACAAGATCTCGGGGGTGCCGGTCACCGACCCGGGCGGCCGGCTGGTGGGGATCCTGACCAACCGCGACCTGCGTTTCGAGACCGACCTCGACAAGCGGATCGAGGAGCTGATGACGCGCGACGGCCTGATCACCGTCGCCGAGGGCACGACGCTCGAGGAGGCCAAGGCGCTGCTCCACCGCCACCGCATCGAGAAGCTGCTGGTGGTCGACAACGTGGGCGCGCTCAAGGGCCTGATCACGGTCAAGGACATCCAGAAGGCGATCGAGTTCCCCAACGCCTCGAAGGACGAGCTGGGGCGGCTGCGGGTGGGCGCCGCGGTGGGCTCCACCGGCGACTACCTGGAGCGCGCCGCCGAGCTGGTGGCGGCCAAGGTCGACGTGCTGGTCCTCGACTCGTCTCACGCCCACAGCCGCGGCGTGATCGAGGCGTGCGACAGGCTGCGCGGCCGCTTCCCCGACGTGCGGCTGGTAGCCGGCAACGTCGCCACGGCAGAGGGCGCGCGCGAGCTGGTCGAGCGCGGCGTGGACGGGGTCAAGGTGGGCATCGGCCCGGGGTCGATCTGCACCACGCGCGTCGTCACCGGCGCCGGCGTGCCCCAGATCACCGCCATCCAGGACTGCGTCGAGGTCGCAGCGCCGCACGACATCCCGGTGATCGCCGACGGCGGCATCAAGTTCTCGGGCGACGTCACCAAGGCGCTGGCCGCCGGCGCCCACAGCGTGATGATCGGCTCGCTGTTCGCCGGCAGCGAGGAGAGCCCGGGCGAGACCATCCTGTACCAGGGCCGCACCTACAAGGCGTACCGCGGCATGGGCTCGATCTCGGCGATGGGCCAGGGCAGCGCCGAGCGCTACTTCCAGGCCGACGACGAGGAGCTCAGCAAGCTGGTACCCGAAGGTATCGAGGGCATGGTGCCGCACAAGGGCAGCCTGCACGTGCTGCTGGCACAGCTCACCGGCGGCGTGCGCTCGGGCATGGGGCTGGCGGGCTGCGCCTCGATCGACGAGCTGCGCACCGCCAGCCGGTTCGTCCGGGTCACCTCGGCCGGGCTCAAGGAGAGCCACGCCCACGACGTGGTGATCACCAAGGAAGCGCCCAACTACTGGGTCGAGCGCTAGCGGCGCTCGGGCCAGCCGCGGTCCCGGCGCGCCGGCCGGACCGGCGGCACCGACCCCGGCACCGGGCGGATATACTCCCGCCCAGGTTTGCTCCCCATGCTAGGCCCCATGCAAGGCCCCGGGCAGGGCCCGAGGCGAGGCCCAGAGCCAGGCCCGATGAAAGGCCCTGCCACGCGACCCACAGCCGTGCTGGCCGTGCTCCTGCTGGCGTCGTGGCCCGCCGCACGCGCGGCCGCCGAGGTCGAGGTCAGCGGCCTCGGCCGCGACGTCGAGCCGCTCGCCACCACCGATCTGGTGCGTCACTTCCGCTTCGAGGAAGGCGTCGAGGTGGAGCAGCTCGAGCTCGGCCAGGGGCTGGCGGTGGGCGACCTGCTGACCAGCCTCGACGACGATCTGTTTCTGGAGCTGGCGTGCGCCGACGGCTCGCTGCTGCGGTTCACCGAGCGTTTCCTGGTGCAGATCAACCCGGTAGCCGAAGGGGTCGACTGCGCGGTCGACTTTCTCGACGGCAAGGTCGACGTGCTCACCGACGGCGAGACGGAGGTGTGCTCGGCGGGCGTCTGCCTGGGCACCGGCGGCACCCGCTTCGCCGTCCGTCTCGACCGCGGCAGCGACCGGGCCGACCGCCGCGTGCTGGTGTTCGAGGGCGGCGTGACCGCGACCGAGCCCGGCAGCCAGCCGGCCGAGGTGGCGGCCGGTCAGGAGCTGATCATCAGGCGCCGGCAGGCCGCGGCCCCGGAGTTCGAGCGCCGGCGCATCGACGAGGAGCAGATCGAGCGCTGGGCGGGGCTGTACGCCCGCTTCGACGTCATCAAGGCGCGCGCCGCCGGCGTCGAGCTGCCGCCCGAGCGGCTGGCCGCGGCGCGCGAGCAGTTCAAGACGCTGCACGCCGCGGTGCTGCGCCAGCCGGACGCCGCCGAGGCCCGCACCCGGCTCGCCGAGGTGCAGCTCGCCTACCGTGTCGACCGCGAGGCGCTGTACAACGTGAAGCGCTCGGGAGTCGCCAGCAGCGAGACGCTGCGCCAGATCGAGGTCGACGAGGACCGCGCGAGGCGCGGCGACGGCGCCGACCGCGAGAAGCTGCTGCAGCTGATCCGCGACAGCCGGCTGTCGCCGGCGACCGGCGGCGAGAGCGGGCTCACCGCCTTCGATGCGCGCCGCTTCACCGCCCAGCTGCAGAGCGCGCTGGCGGTCAACCCGCCGGACGGCATCAGCCGGCGTGAGGCCGCGAGCTTCTGGGGGGACCGGATCGTGGCGCTCAAGGAGGCCCGCGAGCGGGGCGAGATCACCGCACGCGGCTACCTGGTCATGGCGCGCGGCTACGACGCCCTGGGGGACGCCGACAGCAGCCGGAGCATGGCACGCCGCGCTCTGGCGATGGCCGCGGACGGTGGTGGGCTGAGCGACGACGAGCTGGCCGCCGCCCGCCGGCTGGCGTCCGGCGGCTACTGAGGGCGGCTTGGCCGAAAAGTCGTTCGGCCGCGCCGTGCTCCGCCAGGTCGCCCTGGCGGCGCCGTTCTTCCTGCTCCACCGGCTGCTCGGCGGTGTGCTCGAACCGCTGCTGGACAACCGGCTGCTGCTGCTGGCGCTGGCCCTGCCGCTGGCCGTCGCCTGCTGGCTTCTGTGGCGGCTGCTGGCGCGCGACCGCTCGGTGCTGCTCGGCGGGCGGTTCCTGCCGTTCTTCTTCGTCTTCGCGCTGCTGTTCGGGCTGCTGACGGCGGTGCCGGTGCGCAACCTGACGGCGGTCGCGCCGCCGCTCGGCGAAGAGGCGTCGGTCGAGGCCCGAACGTGGCGCCGCTGGCTGCCGGGAGAACCGGACAACCCCTTCGGGCGGCTGCTGCCGTCGTCGCTGGCCGACTGGCAGTACCGCCTGGCGGAGGGCTATGAGCCTTCCGGCGGCGCCCGCGCCGAGCCCTCGCCGCTGCTCGTCGTCCGGCTGCCGCTCGAGGGCCTGCCGCGCCCGGTGCTGCGCAACCAGCTGGCGTTCCTGGTCTCCCAGGCTTCCCGGCGGCAGGCGCGCGGCGTGGCGCTCGACTTCTTCTTCGAGGTCGGCACCAAGGCTGACGACCTGCTGTGCCAGGTGCTGGAGGCGGCGGCCCGCGACCGTTTCCCGGTGGTCGTCGGCCACCGCTACGGCACGGCTGGCACGGGCGACGAGGCGGCGGCGGTGGCCGGCTGCGTGGCCGACTCGCAACGCGCTCACATGGGCGCCATTCGGGGCTTCGACGGCCGGGTGCGCAGCCTGCCGGTGTTCCTCGATCCCGCCGAGCGGCGTCAGCCCGCGTTCGCCTGGCGCATCGCCAGCGCGCTGGCCGGCCCCGAGCCGCTCGCGCCGCCGGCCGGCTCGATCCTGCGCTTCTTGCGGCCGAGCCGGCCGGTGGAGCAGATCGAGGAGCTGCCGATGGGGCCCGAGCTCGAGCGGCTGCGCGACCGCTTCGTGCTGGTCGGCTCGGCCGGCGCGGGTGACCGCCACGCCACC
>JBFGNS010000095.1:0-17262 GCA_041574955.1 Thermoanaerobaculia bacterium
CGTCGTCGCCGGGCTGGTCAGCGAGCGGGACCAGGAGAGCGCCACCGCCGAGGTGGTGGAGTGGATCGAGGCCAACCTCGGCCGCGACTACGCCTGGCCCGGCAACTTCCGCGAGCTCGAGCAGTGCGTGCGCAACGTGCTGATCCGTGGCAGCTACGAGACCGCCGCCGGCCGGCCGGCCGGCGCGCCGGACCTGCTCGCCGAGCTGGCTTCCGAGATCGCCGGCCTCGAGCTCGATGCCGAGAGCCTGCTGCGGCGCTACGCCACGCTGGCCTACTTCCGCTCCGGCAGCTACCTCGGCGCGGCCCGCCGGCTCGGCCTCGATCGTCGAACCGTCAAGGCGAGGGTCGATCCGGACTACCTCGCCCGGCTGCGCGCCGCGGCTCGGCGTCCGTCGACCGGCTCGTCCTGAGGGTCCACCGCGCGGCGCGTCGGCCGTCAGCTCGCGGCGCGGGCCAGGCGGCCACGGATCGCAGCGCCCATGGCCGCGGTCGAGCAGGCTGACTCGCCGGGCCGGCAGAGGTCGGCGGTCCGGAAGCCGTCATCGAGTGCCGCGGCCACCGCGCTCTCGACCGCCGCGGCCTCGCGCTCGAGGCCGAGACTGTGGCGCAGCAGCATGGCGGCGCTCAGGATGGCTCCGACCGGGTTGGCCGTGCCCCGCCCGGCGATGTCAGGCGCCGAGCCGTGGACCGGCTCGTAGAGCCCGGGCCGGCTCTCTCCCAGCGAGGCCGACGGCAGCATGCCGAGCGAGCCGGCGAGGACCGCCGCCTCGTCGCTCAGGATGTCGCCGAACAGGTTGCCGGCCAGCACGACATCGAACTCCGCCGGGCCGCGCATGAGGCGCATGGCGCAGGCGTCGACCAGCACGTGCTCGAGCTCGACCTCGGGAAACTCCTGCGCCACCCGCGTCACCGTGCGCCGCCACAGCCGCATCGAGGCCAGGACGTTGGCCTTGTCCACCGAAGCGAGGCGCCGCCGTCGCTCGGCGGCGGTACGGAACGCGACGCGGGCGATGCGCTCCACCTCGCCCACCGAGTAGAGCATGGTGTCGTGAGCCCGGCCGCTGCCGTCGTCCTCGCGGCGCGGCCCGTAGTAGAGGCCGCCGGCCAGCTCGCGCACGAACAGCAGATCGACGCCGCCGAGCAGCTCCGGGCGCAGCGGCGTTTGGGATCTGAGGGCCGGAAACACCCGCACCGGCCGCAGGTTGGCGAACAGCCCGAGCTCCTGCCGCAGCCGGAGGAGTCCCTCCTCGGGGCGGACGGCGGCGTCGGGGTCCGACCATCGCGGCCCGCCGACGGCGCCGAGCAGGACGGCGTCGGCACGGCGGCAGGCGGCCAGGGTCTCGGCGGGCAGCGGGTCGCCGGTGGCGTCGATCGCCGCGCCGCCGACCAGAGCCTCGCCCACCGACAGCCGGTGGCCGTAGAGCGCCGCCACCTCGGCCAGCACTCCCGCCGCCTCGGCGGTGACCCCCGGCCCGACGCCGTCGCCGGGCAGCAGCAGCAGGTCGGCTCTCATGCGCGGCGCTCTGCCGCCTACGCCGTCGACGGCAGCGAGCGGGTGTCCACCCGGGGCGGGTGGGCGGCTTCCCAGGCGGCGATCTCGTCGAGCTGCTCGAGCAGATAGCCGAGCTGGTCGACGCCCTTGAGCATGCACTGGCGGGCAAAGCCGTCGACCTCGAAGCTTTCGGGATCGCCGTCGGCGAGCCGCAGCTCGCGCCGCTCGAGCGACACCGCCAGCTCCACGGCCGGGTCCCGGCGCACCCGCTCGAGCAGCCGCTCGTAGGCGGCGCGCTCGACTTCGGCCGCGAGCAGGCCGTTGCGCAGCGCGTTGCCGCGGAAGATGTCGGCGAGCCGCGTGCTCACCACCACCCGGAAGCCGGCGTCGACGAGCGCCCAGGCGGCGTGCTCGCGCGAGCTGCCGCAGCCGAAGTTGTGGCCGGCCAGCAGGATCCGCGCGCCGCGGTGGATCTCGAGGTCGAGCGGGCAGTCGGGGTTGGGGGCGCCGTCCGGGCCGACCCGCCAGTCGGCGAACAGCGCCCGGCCGAGACCGCGCCGGCCGGTGGTGGTGAGGAACCGGGCGGGCACGATGCGGTCGGTGTCGACGTTCTCGCTCGGCACCGGCACCACCCGGCTCACCAGCTCGGTGAACGGCTCGAGGCGGCTCATCGGCCGGCCTCCAGCTCGCGCACGTCGGCGATGCGGCCGTGCACCGCCGACGCCGCGGCGGTCGCCGGGCTGGCCAGGAAGGTGCGCGCGCCGGCGCCCTGGCGGCCCTCGAAGTTGCGGTTGGTGGTGGAGACGGCGTACTGGCCGGGCTCGACCCGGTCGCCGTTCATCGCCAGGCACAGCGAGCAGCCCGACTCCCGCCACTCGGCGCCGGCGGAGAGAAAGACCTCCGCCAGCCCCTCGGCCTCGGCCTGCGACTTGACCGACTGCGAGCCGGGGACGATCAGCATCTTCACACCGTCGGCCACCTTGCGGCCCGCGAGCACCCGGGCCACCTCGCGCAGATCGGAGATCCGCCCGTTGGTGCAGCTGCCGACGAAGACGACGTCGATCGCCCGGCCGAGCAGCGGTTTGCCCGGCTCGATGCCCATGTAGCGCACGGCGCGCTCGAAGGTCTCGCGCCGGTGAGCGTCGGCGATGCTCCCCGCCTCGGGCACCGGCTGGCGCACCGGCACCGCCATGCCGGGGGAGGTGCCGTAGGTGATCATCGGCTCGAGCCGGGAGGCGTCGAGCGACACGCCGGCGTCGAAGCGGGCGCCGTCGTCCGACGGCAGCCGCCGCCAGCCGGCCACCACCTCCTGCCATGCCCGGCCGGAGGGGGCGTACGGCCGCCTGCTCAAGTACTCGTAGGTGGTGTCGTCGGGCGCGACCATGCCGGCCCGGGCGCCGGCCTCGATCGACATGTTGCACAGCGTCATCCGCTGCTCCATGTCGAGAGCGCGCACCGCCTCGCCGCGGTACTCGAAGACGTGGCCGGTGCCGCCCTCGGTGCCGATGTCGGCGATCACCGCCAGAATCAGGTCCTTGGCAGAGACGTGCGGCTGGAGCCGCCCGTCGATGCGCACCTCGAAGGTGCGCGGCCGGCGGTAGAGCGTGGTCTGGGTGGCCAGCACGTTGGCCACCTCGGTGGTGCCGATACCGAAGGCGACGGCGCCGAAGGCGCCGTGGGTCGAGGAGTGGCTGTCGCCGCAGGCGATGGTCATGCCGGGCTGGGTCAGGCCCAGCTCGGGTCCGATGACGTGGACGATGCCCCGCCGCGGGTCGCCGAGGGGCGCCAGCGGCACGCCGAACGCCGCGCAGTTCTCGACCAGCCGGTCGAGCTGCCGGCGGGCGGTCGGGTCGAGGATCGGGAAACGGCCGTCGGCGCCGGCCGGCAGGGTCGGCGTGCTGTGGTCCATGGTGGCGAAGGTCTGGTTGGGCCGGCGCACCTCAAGCCCGCGCTCGCGCAACAGGTCGAACGCCTGGGGCGACGTCACCTCGTGCACTAGGTGGAGGTCGACGTAGAGGGTCGAAGGCAGCTCGCCGCCGCCGGCCACCACGTGGTCGCGCCAGACCTTCTCGAATAGCGTGCGCGGGCCCGCCGTCAAGGAATGCCCCAGGTGTAGTCGCTCGGGTAGTCCGACTTGCCGCCGTCGAGCGGGCTCGGCTCGGGCGAGGGCCGGCCGCCCCACTCCCGGCGGGGCTCGGCGGCCGCCGCCGCGGGGGCGACGACTGCGGGCGGGCCGGCCGGGATGGTGGGAGCCGCGATGGAGCGGGCCGGCCTGCTCGGGGTCGTCCTTTTGGGGGTCGTCCTCTTCGGGGCCACCGAGGCGGGAGGCGGCGCGTCCCGGGGCGGCCGGCTGGGTGCCGGTTCGCTGGTGGCCGGCGCCGGCTGGACGACCGCGGCGGCTGTCGCCGCCTGGCCGCCGTTGCGCGACACCAGGAGCCGGTTGAGCCCGGCCAGGTAGGCCTTGGCGCTGGCCACGATGATGTCGGTGTCGGCGCCGTAGCCGCTGAAGACCCGTGCCTCCCCGTCCACCGCGGCGAGCCGCACGGTGACCTCGCCGAGCGCGTCGGTGCCGGGGGTCACGTTGTGCACGTCGTAGGCCTCGAGCCGGGTCTCGACGCCGACGATCTGGTCGATGGCGCGAAACACCGCGTTCACCGGCCCGTCGCCGACCGCCGCCGCCACCGGCTCGCCGTCGGGACCGGCCAGCTTGACGGTGGCGGTGGGCATCTCCGGCCGGCCGCAGGACACCAGCAGGTCGAGCAGGCGGAAGACATCGCGGACCTGGAAGAACTCGTCGGCGACCAGCGCCTCCAGATCGGCGTCGGTCACCGACTTCTTCTTGTCGGCGAGGTCCTTGAAACGGCGGAAAGCGGTCTCGAGCTGGCCGTCGGCGAGGTCGAAGCCGAGCTCCTCGAGCCGCACCCGAAAGGCGTGGCGGCCGCTGTGCTTGCCCAGCACCAGCCGCGAGCGCGACAGGCCGACGGTCTCCGGCGTCATGATCTCGTAGGTGCGCTGGTCCTTGAGCATTCCGTCCTGGTGGATGCCGGCCTCGTGGGCGAAGGCGTTGGCGCCGACCACGGCCTTGTTGGGCGGCACCGCGATGCCGGTGTAGGAGGCCACCAGCTGGCTCGAGCGGCACAGCTGGCGGGTGTCGACGTTGGTCGACAGGCCGTAGGCCGAGGCGCGGGTGTGGAGCGCCATTACCACCTCCTCGAGGCTGGTGTTGCCGGCACGCTCGCCGATGCCGTTGACCGTCACCTCGGCCTGCCGCGCCCCGGCGCGGATGCCAGCCAGGGTGTTGGCGGTGGCGAGCCCCAGGTCGTCGTGGCAGTGCACCGACCAGACGACGCCGGCGGCGCCCGGCGTGTTGTCGATCAGGAACCGGATCAGGGCGTAGAACTCGTCGGGCGTCGTGTAGCCGACGGTGTCGGGGACGTTGATGGTGGTGGCGCCGGCGGCGATCGCCCTGGCGATGACCTCGACCAGGAAATCGCGGTCCGAGCGCCCCGCGTCCTCGGAGCTGAACTCGACGTCGTCGCACAAGCTTCGGGCGTAGCCCACCATCTCCGGCACCCTGGCCAGCACCTGGTCGCGAGTCATCTTGAGCTTGTGCTCGAGATGCAGGTCGGAGGTGGCGAGAAAGGTGTGGATGCGCGGCCGTCCGGCCGGCTGCACGGCCCGCCAGGCGGCGTCGATGTCGGCGGTGTTGGCGCGCGCCAGCCCGGCGATCACCGGGCCGTCGACGCCGCCCACCTCGGAGGCAATGCGGTGCACCGCCGCCAGGTCGTCCGGGCTGGCGGCGGGGAAGCCGGCCTCGATGACGTCGACGCCGAGGCGCGCGAGCTGGCGCGCGATGTGGAGCTTCTCGGCGCTGGTGAGCGAAGCGCCGGGCGACTGCTCGCCGTCGCGCAGCGTGGTGTCGAAGATGCGGACGTGCGGCGTCGGGCTCATCAGGC
Organism: Thermoanaerobaculia bacterium; assembly: GCA_041574955.1. Classification (GTDB taxonomy): domain Bacteria; phylum Acidobacteriota; class Thermoanaerobaculia; order Multivoradales; family JAHEKO01; genus CALZJC01. Next base: position 5,451 of record JBFGNS010000095.1, read on the forward strand.
GATCTCCTTCTGCTCGATGAAGCTCATCAGGCCGCGCAGCCGCCGGCCCACGTCTTCGATCGGGTGGTTGCGCTCGCGCTGGCGGCGGCGCCGGAAGTTGGGCTGGCCGGCGCGGTTCTCCTCGATCCAGCGCCGCGCGTACTCGCCGCTCTGGATCTCGGCCAGCGCCTGCCGCATCCGCTCGCGCACCCCGTTGTCGATCAGCCGGTCGCCGCCCTCGTAGCCGCCGTGCTCGGCGGTGTCGGAGACGCTGTAGTACATGTAGGAGAGTCCGCCCTCGTAGATCAGGTCGACGATCAGCTTCATCTCGTGGAGGCACTCGAAGTAGGCGACCTCGGGCTGGTAGCCGGCCTCGACCAGGGTCTCGAAACCGGACTGGATGAGCGCCGAGACGCCGCCGCACAGCACCGCCTGCTCGCCGAAGAGGTCGGTCTCGGTCTCCTCTTCGAAGGTGGTCTCGATTGCGCCCGCCCGCGTGCAGCCGATGCCCTTGGCGTACGCCAGGGCGTCGGCCAGCGCGTTGCCGGTGGCGTCCTGGTGGACCGCCACGAGGCCCGGCGTCCCGCCGCCCTCGGCGAACACCTCGCGCACCCGGTGCCCGGGGGCCTTGGGCGCGACCATGCTGACGTCTACCGCCGGCGGCGGCTCGATCAGCCCGAACCGGATGTTGAAGCCGTGGGCGAACATCAGCGTCTGGCCGGCCTCGAGGCTGGGGGCGACGCATTCGGTGTAGATCTCGGCCTGGGCCGTGTCGGGAGCCAGCAGCATCACCATGTCGGCCCGGCGGGCGGCGTCGGCCACCGGCAGAACGGTGAGCCCCGCGCCGCGTGCGCGCGGCTCACTGGCGCTGCCCGGGCGCAGCCCGACGATCACTGAGGCGCCGCTGTCGCGCAGGTTGAGGGCGTGCGCGTGCCCCTGGCTGCCGTAGCCGATGACCGCGATCCGCCGGCCGCGGAGCCGGCCGAGATCGGCGTCCTGGTCGTAGTAGAGCTTGGCCTTGTTCACGAAACCTCCCCGGCCCGGCGCTCGGCCTGGACCCGTTCACGGTGCGCGACCCACGACGAGGCGTGGCCGTTGCGGTCGAGCACGTTGTCGGCGCGACCCATGGCGACGAGCCCCGTCCGAACCATTTCGATGATGCCGAGCGGCTTGAGCAGCTCGACGAACCCTTCGATCTTGGTCTCCGTGCCGGTCAGCTCGACGATCATCGAGCTCTTCGCCACGTCGATGATGCGCGCCCGGAACACCTCGCACAGCTGGCTGATCTCGGACCGCGTCTCGGGCGTGGCGGTGACCTTGATCAGCGCCAGATCGCGCTCGACGGCGGGGCGGCCGTTGAGCGGCTCCACCCGGATCACGGTGACCAGCCGCTCGAGCTCCCGCGCCAGCCGGGCGGCCTCGGCGCGCGTGCCCTGCACCACCACCGTCATGCGCGAGATCTCCTCGCAGTCGGTGCGCCCGACGGTCAGGCTGTCGAGGTTGAACGCCCGCCGCCGGAACAGGCTGACCGCCCTGTTCAGGACACCGGGCCGGTTCTCCATCAGCGCGATCAGCGTGTGCTTGCCGGTTTCCATTTCATGCCCTCCGCGGTGATGGCGGGACGCCGGATCATCTGGTGCAGGTCGCTGCCGGCCGGCACCATCGGATAGACCACGTCGTGCTGCTCGACCATGAACTCGATCAGGAACGGACCGCCACGATGCGCCTGGGCGCGCTGCACGCTGTCCGCGATGCCGTCGACACGGTCGACCCGCTCGGCCGGGATGCCGAACGCCGCCGCCAGCTTGCAGAAGTCCGGGTTGACCATCGGCGTGGCGTGGTAGCGCTGGTCGTAGAAGAACTCCTGCCACTGGCGCACCATGCCCAGGAAGCCGTTGTTGATCAGCGCGATCTTGATCTCGACCCGCTCCTGAACCGCCGTGGCCAGCTCGGCCATGGTCATCTGGAACCCGCCGTCGCCGACGATCGCCCACACCTCCTCGTGGGGGCGGCCCATCTTGGCGCCGATGGCAGCCGGGATCGCGAAGCCCATGGTGCCCATGCCGCCGCTGGTGATCAGGGTGCCGGGCCGGCGGTGGGGGTAGTACTGCGCCTCCACCATCTGGTGCTGGCCGACGTCGGTGACGTTGACCGCCTCGCCGCCGGTGAGCTGCCACAGGGCGTGCATCACCTCGGCGGCGAGCAGTCGCTCGGCGTGGTGCCCGGCGTGGACCACGTCGCGCGCCCGCTCGTCGGCCTGGCGGACGGCGATCGACTCCATCCACTCCGGGTGGCGCGCCGGCTCGAGCTCCTCCAGCAGGCGGGCGAGCACCGGCTTGAGATCGCCGACCAGCCCGACGTCCACCGGCACGTTCTTGCCGATCTCGGCGGGGTCGATGTCGATGTGGATCTTCCTGGCGTTGACGGCGTAGGTCGCCAGTTTGCCGGTGACCCGGTCGTCGAAGCGCATGCCGCACGCCACCAGCAGGTCGGCTTCCTGGATGGCGTGGTTGGTCGAGGCGTGGCCGTGCATCCCCATCATGCCCAGACAGAGGCGGTGCTCCTCGGGCATGGCGCCCTTGCCGAGCAGGGTCAGGGCGACCGGCGTCTCGGTGCGCTCGGCGAGCTCGACGAGCTCGGCCTCGGCGCCCGACAGCAGCACGCCGTGGCCGGCCAGGATGAGCGGCCGCCGCGCCGCCGCGATCAGCTCGGCGGCGGCGGTCACCCCGTGCGCCGGGACCGGCCCCGGCTCGCGGAAGCCGGGCAGCTGGATGTCGCCCTCGGGCGGTTGGAACTCGGTTTTGGCGAGCTGGACGTCCTTGGGGATGTCCACCAGCACGGGGCCGGGGCGGCCGGTACCTGCGATGTGGAACGCTTCGCGCAGGATGTAGGCCAGGTCCTCGACCTCGGTGACCAGGTAGTTGTGCTTGGTGATCGGCAGGGTGACGCCGGCCACGTCGGCCTCCTGGAAGGCGTCGGAGCCGACGGCGGGCAGCGGCACCTGGCCGGTGATGCAGACGATCGGCGAGGAGTCCATCATCGCCGTCGCGATGCCGGTCACCAGGTTGGTGGCGCCCGGCCCGCTGGTGGCCATGGCGACCCCGACCTTGCCGGTGGCGCGGGCGTAGCCGTCCGCCATGTGGGTGGCACCCTGCTCGTGGCGGGTGAGGACGTGGTGGATCCCGGGGTAGGACCCCATGGCGTCGTAGGCGGGCAGGATCGCGCCTCCCGGGTAGCCGAACAGCAGGTCCACTCCCTCCCGCTGGAGGCTCTTCCACAGGATCTCGGCGCCGCTCAGGATCACGGCCGGCCACCTCGCGTCGCCGGCCGGCGGCGACCGCGGCGGCCGGCCCGGAAACGGCCCGGGGTTGTCGTCGAGTCGTTCATGGTTCTCTCCTCCTTCACTCTTCGAGAAACACTGCGCCGGTGCTGGCGCTGCTCGCCAGGCGGGCATAGCGCCGCAGCCAGCGGCCGGGGATCTTGCGCTCGAACGGCGGCAGCTCGGCGAGCCGGGTGGCGATCTGCTCCGCCGGCAGCTCGAGATCGATGGTGCGCGCCTGCAGGTCGATCGAGATCTCGTCGCCCTCGCGCACCGCGGCCAGCGGGCCGCCGGCGGCGGCCTCCGGGCTGACGTGGCCGACCGACAGGCCGCGGCTGCCGCCCGAGAAGCGGCCGTCGGTGACCAGGGCGACGGTGTCGCCCAGACCCATGCCCTGGAGCTGGGCGGTCGGGCCGAGCATCTCCTGCATGCCGGGGCCGCCGCGCGGTCCCTCGTGGCGGATGACCACGACGTCGCCCGGCAGGATCTTGCCGCCCAGGATGGCGCCGGTCGCCTCCTCCTCGCTCTCGTACACACGCGCCGGGCCGCGGTGGCTGGCGTGGTCGCCCACGCCGGCGGTCTTGACCACCGCGCCGTCGGGCGCCAGGCTGCCGAACAGCACCGCCAGCCCGCCGCGTTCGGAGTGGGCTCGCTCGACCGGGCGGATCACCTCGGGGTCGCGGATCGCCGCGCCGTCGATGCTGTCGCGCAGCGAGCCGCCGCCGACCGTCGGCCGGTCGAGCTGGAGCCCGACGCCGGCGCGGTCGAGCTCGGCCAGGATGGCCGGCACGCCGCCGGCGCGGTGCAGGTCGTCCATGTGCCAGGGGCCCGAGGGGCTGAGCTTGCACAGGTGCGGCACCCGTGCCGCCACCTGGTTGATGCGCTCGAGCGGGTATTCGATGCCGCCCTCGTAGGCGAGGGCGAGCGTGTGCAGCACGGTGTTGGTGCTGCCGCCCATCGCCATGTCGAGGGCGAAGGCGTCGTCGATGGCCTCGACGGTCACGATGCGGCGCGGCGTGAGCTCATCGGCGACCAGGCCGAGCAGGGCGTGCGCCGCCTGCCGGTAGAGAGCCTCGCGCTCGGGGGTCTCGGCCAGGGCGCTGCCGTTGTAGGGCAGCGCCAGCCCGAGCGCCTCCATCAGGCAGTTCATGCTGTTGGCGGTGAACATGCCCGAGCACGAGCCGCAGCTCGGGCAGCCGTGGTCCTCGAGCACCTTGAGCCGGGCGCCGTCGATCTTGCCGGCGCGGAAGGCGCCGACGCCCTCGAACACGCTGACCAGGTCGACCGGGTCGCCGTCCGGGGTGCGGCCGGTCGCCATCGGGCCGCCGCTGACGAAGATGGTGGGGACGTCGAGCCGCATCGCGGCCATCAGCATCCCCGGCACGATCTTGTCGCAGTTGGGGATGCAGATCATGCCGTCGAAGGCGTGGGCCACGATCATCGTCTCGACGCTGTCGGCGATCAGCTCGCGGCTGGGCAGCGAGTACTTCATGCCCAGGTGCCCCATCGCGATGCCGTCGTCGACGCCGATGGTGTTGAACTCGAACGGCACCCCGCCGGCGTCGCGGATGGCCTGCTTGACCACCGTGCCCACGCGCTGCAGGTGGGTGTGGCCGGGGATGATGTCGACGTAGCTGTTGCAGACCGCGATGAACGGCTTCGCCATGTCGGCGTCGGTGACGCCGGTGGCCTTGAGCAGCGCGCGGTGGGGCGCGCGCTCGAAGCCGATCTTGATGCGGTCGGATCTCATCGTGTGGTGCCTGTCCGGTTGCCCCTGCCTGGTTGCCCTGGTCTGCGGATACAAAAAAAAGCCCCCGATCTCTCGGGGGCTTCGATCTCGACTGTGGTTGTGCTCTGCCGGTCTCAGCTCCCCGCGATGGAACGCAGAAGAACGAGAAGCAGCAGGACCCCCAGGAGCGCGATCGCGCTCCGCTCGGCGTCTTGGACGCCGAGCGTGAGAGCCAGGGCCTCGGCCCGCTGCTTCGACCTGGACATGGTTGAGCGCCGGAGTATCCACGCGGCATTCCGGTTTGTCAACCCCCCTGGGATGGCGGCGGTTTGCGGGCGGGACGAGGGAAGGGCTTGCATTTTTATGAGATTTCTGTGTATTTTTATGCCTTCCGGCGCTGCAGTGCCGGGGTGAGGCGAACACGGGGATGATGCGCACCGCAGTCGTTGGAGCCTCCGGATACACAGGGGCGGAGCTGGTGGGCCTGCTGGCCGGCCACCCCCGCTTCGCGCTCGAAAGCCTGTTTGGCGCCGGCTCGGCGGGCCGGCGGTGGGAGGAGCTCTATCCGGCTCGCCGGCACCTCTACACGGGTGAGATCCGCGCCTTCGAGGCCGACGCGCTCGCCGGGCTCGACTGCGTCTTCCTGGCCCTGCCCCACGGCGCGTCGGCCGGTGCCGCCCGCGAGCTGCGGGGACGGGTCGAGCGAATCGTCGACCTGTCGGGCGATCTGCGGCTGGCGTCGGCGGAGGAGTACGGCAGGTGGTACGGCCGGGAGCATCCGGCGCCCGAGCTGCTGGGCCAGGCGGTCTACGGGCTGCCCGAGCTGTTCGGCGCGCAGCTCGCGGGAGCGCCGCTCATCGCCTGCGCCGGCTGCTACGCCTCGGTGTCGCAGCTGGCGGCGGCGCCGGCGCTCGCCCTGCCCGGCGCGTTCGGGGACGAGGTCACGATCTCCGCCACCTCGGGCACCTCGGGGGCGGGCCGCAAGGCCGAGCTGGCGCTGAGCTTCTCCGAGGTGTTCGGCGACCTCCGGCCTTACCGGGTCGGCCGGCACCAGCATGTACCCGAGATCGCGGCCGGTCTCGAGCGCCACGCCGGCCGGCGGGTGCGGGTGACCTTCGTGCCCCACCTGGCTCCGATCGAGCGCGGCATCGTGGCGGCGGTGGTGTTGCGTCCGCGGCAGCGCATCGCGCCGTCGCGCATCCTCGAGGTCTACCGCGAGGCGTACCGGCGGTGCCCGTTCGTCAGGGTGCTCGACCCCGCCGAGCGGCTGCCCGCCGTGCGCCAGGTCGCCGGTACCAACTTCTGCGAGCTCGCCCCGGTGGTCGACGAGGCCGGGGGCACCGTGGTCGTGCTGGGCGCGATCGACAACCTGCTCAAGGGCGCGGCCGGCCAGGCGGTGCAGGTGGCCAACCTGGCCGCCGGGCTGCCGGAGACCCTCGGCCTGCTGCCCGGGGCCGCGGCATGACCGGAGCCCGGCAACAGGAGCCCGGCGCGGCCACCGGGGTCACCGCGCCGGCGGGCTTCCGGGCCTCGGGGGTGCGCTGCGGCATCCGGCGCGCCCACCCCGACCTGGCGCTCGTGGTGTCGGAGGTCGAGGCGGCGGCCGCGGCGGTGTTCACCCGCAACCAGGTCCAGGCGGCCCCCATCCGCCTCTCCGCCGCGGCGCTCGAACGCAGCGGCGGCCGCGCCCGGGCGGTGGTGATCAACTCCGGCAACGCCAACGCCTGCACCGGCGCCGCAGGCGAGCGGGCGGCCGAGCGCACCGCACGCGAGACCGCGCGCCTGCTCGGGGTGGGGGCCGACGAGGTCCTCGTCGCCTCGACCGGGGTGATCGGCCAGCGGCTGCCGGTCGGCAAGCTGCTGGCCGGGCTGCCGAAGGCGGTCGAGGCGCTCTCCGGGTCCGGCGGAGCGGCGGCCGCCGAGGCCATCCTGACGACCGACACCTGCATCAAGCAGAGCGTGCGTCGCCTCGGCGGCAACGCCGGCTTCGTGGTGGGCGGCATGGCCAAGGGCTCCGGCATGGTGCACCCCGACATGGCGACGACCCTGGCTTTCGTGACCACCGACGCGGCGGTCGAGCCGGCGGTGCTCCAGGCGATGCTGCGGCGCGCCTGCGACCGGTCGTTCAACCGCATCACGGTCGACGGCGACACCTCGACCAACGACATGATCGCCGTGCTCGCCAACGGACGCGCCGGCGTCGACGCCGGCCGTGGCGAGGCGGCGGCGTGGCTCGAGCAGGGCCTCACCGAGGTGCTGGTGGAGCTGGCGCGGGCGGTGGTGCGCGACGGCGAGGGGGCGACGCGGCTGATCGCGATCCGGGTGCGCGGCGCGGCGAGCGAAGACGACGCCCTCAAGGTGGCCCGCACCGTGTCGGGCTCGGCCCTGGTCAAGACCGCCGTCCACGGCGGCGACGCCAACTGGGGGCGGGTGGTCGCGGCCGCCGGCCGGTCGGGCGTCGAGATCCGGCCGGAGCGGCTGGCGCTCAGGATCAACGGTCTCGAGGTGCTGGCCCCCGGCTTCGTCTCCGACTTCTCGGAGGAGGAGGCGACCCGGCTGCTGTCGCTCGACGAGGTCGAGATCGAGCTCGACCTGGGCGACGGCGCGGCCGAGGCCACCGCCTGGACCTGCGATCTGAGCAAGGAGTACATCGAGATCAATGCCCACTACCGGACCTGAGCCGCCCGCCCCGGCTGACGACCTGGCGACGCGCGCGCGGGTGCTGGTCGAGGCGCTGCCCTACCTGCAGCGCTTCCGGGAAGCCCTGGTGGTCGTCAAGTACGGCGGCGCCGCCATGGTCGACGAAGCGCTCGCCGACTCGTGGGCGCGCGACGTGGTGCTGCTCGAGCACGTCGGGCTGCGGCCGCTGGTGGTGCACGGCGGCGGTCCGGCGCTCACCCGCACCATGGAGCGGATGGGGCTGCGCACCGAGTTCGTCGACGGTCACCGGGTGACCGACGCCGACATCGCGGAGGTCGCCGAGATGGTGCTCTCGGGCCGCATCAACAAGCAGGTGGTGTCGCGCCTGAACCGTGCCGGCGGCCGGGCGGTGGGGCTGTCCGGTACCGACGCCGGCATGCTGCGGGTGCGCCGCCTGCGGCCGAGCGGACGCGACATCGGCTTCGTCGGCGAGATCGAGGCGGTCGACACCAAGCCGCTGCGGCTGCTGCTCGAGAACGACTATCTGCCGGTGCTGTCCTCGACCGCGGCGGACTCCGCCGGCCAGCCGCACAACATCAACGCCGACCTGGTGGCGGGCGCGGTCGCCGCCGCCGCCGGCGCGGTCAAGCTGGTCTTTCTGTCGGACGTCGAAGGCGTGGTGAGCGACGGCGTCCTGCGCAGCACGCTCACCGTCGCCGAAGCGCAGGAGCTGCTGGCCAGCGGCGCCGCGTCGGGCGGCATGCGGCCCAAGCTCGAGGCCGCGGTGGCGGCGCTGGCGGGCGGCGTCGCCCAGGTCCACATCATCGACGGGCGCCAGCCCCACGCCCTGCTGCTCGAGGTGCTCACCGACCGCGGTGTCGGCACGCTGCTGGAAGCGACGGCCGGCGGCGAGAAAGCCGGCGAGGAGGGCGGCCGGTGAGCGCGCCGGAGTGGGCGGGAACCCTCGAGCGCCGCGGCGGCCGGGCGCTGCTGCCGACCTACGCCCGCTACCCGCTGGAGCTGGCCGCGGGCGACGGCTGCCGGCTGACCGACTCGGCGGGACGCAGCTACCTGGACTTCACCGCCGGCATCGCGGTCAACGTTCTGGGCCACGGCCACCCGGCGGTGGTCGCCGCGCTGCGCGAGGCCGCGACCGGCCTCCTGCACGTCAGCAACCTGTACTGGACCGAGCCGATGGTGCGTCTGGCCGAGCGGCTGACCGAGGCGGCCGGCATGGAGCGGGCGTTCTTCTGCAACTCGGGCGCCGAGTCGGTCGAGGCCGCCATCAAGCTCGCCCGCCGGGCCCGGCCCGGCCGCCCTCGCGTCCTGTGCTTCGACCGCTCGTTCCACGGCCGCACGCTGGGCGCGCTCTCGGCCACCGCCCAGGCGGGCTATCAGCAGCCGTTTACCCCGCTGGTGGCGGGGTTCGAGGTGCTGCCGTTCGGCGACATCGACGGGGTGGCCGCGGCGATCGACGACGAGGTGGCGATGGTGCTGGTCGAGCCGATCCAGGGCGAGGGGGGCGTGCGGCCGGCGCCGGCGGGCTGGCTCGCCCATCTGCGCCGGCTGTGCGACGCGGCCGGCGCGCTGCTGGTGTTCGACGAGGTGCAGTCCGGGCTCGGCCGCACCGGCACCTTTTGCGCCTACCAGGGCGAAGGTGTCAGCCCCGACGCCGTGACCCTGGCCAAGGCGCTGGCGGGCGGGCTGCCGATGGGTGCCCTGCTGGCGCGCGGACCGGCGGCCGAGGCGTTCAGGCCCGGCGATCACGCCTCCACCTTCGGCGGCGGTCCGTTCGTCGCGACGGTCGCCAACGCGGTGCTCGACGTGGTGCTGGGCGAAGGCTTCCTGGCCGAGGTGGCGGCCCGCGGCGAGGCGCTCGACGAGCTGCTCGCGGGCCTCGAGCAGCGCTGCACGGCGGTCGAGGCGACACGCGGCCGCGGGCTGATGCGCGGCGTGGTCCTGACCTCGCCGGCGGCGGTCGAAGTGGCGGGGCGAGCCCGCGAGCTGGGCCTGCTGGTCGTCCCGGCGGGTCCGCAGGTGGTGCGCCTGGTGCCGCCGCTCACCATCACGCCGGAAGAGCTGGCCGAGGGCGTCGCCATCCTGGAGCGCGCCCTGGCCGAGCCCGCGGCCGGCGAGGCGTCCGCATGAGTTCGGCCGCCGCCAAGCGCCGCCGGCAGCGGGCGATTCTCGAGCTCGTCCAATCGCGGCCGATCGGCAGCCAGGAGCTGCTCGGCGAGGCGCTGGCCGATCTCGGGCACGCGGTGACCCAGTCGACCCTGTCACGCGATCTCAAGGAGCTGCGCATCGTGCGCGTGCCCGAGAGAGACGGTTACCGGTACATGCCCGCGCGCGACGACGACGAGCTCCCGCCGGAGGGCGGGCGGCATGCCGGCGGCGTGCCGGCCGACGAGGTGCTCGAGGTGGCGGCCAACGAGGTCACCGTGGTGCTGCGCACGCCGGTCGGCCGCGCGCAGGGCGTCGCCGTCTACCTCGACCGCACCCGCCCCCGCGGCGTGCTGGCCACCCTGGCCGGCGACGACACGGTGCTGGTGGTGCCGGAGAGCATCCACGACGTCGACGCCCTGGCCCTCCGCCTGTCCCGGCTGTTCGGCCAGGACGCCGGCACGGGCTAGACGCCGACCAGCGCCGGCGGTCGCCCGCCGCGGCCGGCCGGGTCGTTGACCCGCCAAGCGCCGCCGTGCTACCTTCCGCGGCACCTCGAAAGAGCTTGCAGATGTTGCACGGCGCCACTCCGACGGCTTTCTTCTTTGCGGACTCCAGTCCGAACGGCGGGGGTGCGGCCGGATAGCCGAGCAAGACAGCGATTCCAAAGCCCCGCCGGTACCGGCGGGGCTTTTTTGTTGGCGGAGGGAACGACGATGAACGGTCTGGACAGCTCTCGCAACGCGATCGACGAGATCGACGGCCAGCTTCTGGCCCTGCTGGCACGGCGCATGGAGGCGGTGCGCCGGATCGCCGGGCTCAAGCGGCAGGACAGCGAGACGCCGCTGCACGACCCCGAGCGCGAGCGCGAGCTGTTCGAGCGCTGGCGCGTGGAGGGCGAGGCGCTGGGTCTGTCGGCGCACTTCGTGGGGCGGATCCTGCGCGAGCTGCTGGCCTACTCGCGCCGCGACCAGGAGCGGCGGCTGCACGCCGCGGCGCCGTCGGCGGCGGCGCCGGCGGTGCGGGTCGGCTACCAGGGGGCGCCGGGCTCATACTCGGAGCTGGCGCTCGCGAAGCTGTTCGCCTCGCGGCCGCACTCGGCGCTTTCGGCCAACGGCTACGAGACCTTCCCCAGCGTGCTCGACGCGCTCGAGGCCGGTGAGGTCGACTACGCCTTCCTGCCGATCGAGAACACCATCGCCGGCAGCATCCACGAGGTCTACCGCGAGCTCGCCCACCGCTCGCTGGCGCTGGTGGACGAAGAGATCTGGCAGGTGGAGCACTGCCTGGTGGGGCTCGCGGAGGCGCGTGCCACCGACCTGAGGGTGGTGCGCTCGCACCCGGTGGCGCTGCAGCAGTGCGGCCGGTTCCTGCGCGGGCTGGTCGGGGTGCGCGCCGAGAGCTGGTACGACACCGCCGCCGCCGCGCAGTCGGTGGCCGAGGCCGGCGATCCGGGGCTCGCCGCCATCTGCTCGGCCGAGGCGGCCCGCCGGCTGGGCCTCGCGGTGCTCGACGCCCGCATCGCCGACCACTCCGAGAACCACACCCGGTTCGTGCTGGTGGGGCGCGAGCGCGAGGCGGTCGACGCCCGGGTGCCGGCCAAGACGTCGATCCTGCTGACGGTCGACCACCGCCAGGGAGCGCTCGCCGCCTGCTTGGACGTGTTCGCCGCCGCCGGTCTCAACCTGAGCAAGCTCGAGAGCCGGCCGCTGCCGGAGCTGCCGTGGGAGTACCTGTTCTACCTCGACGTCGAAGCCAACGCCGAGGAGCCCCGGATGCGCGAGGCGCTCGACCGCATCCGCCCGCACACCCGCAGCCTGAGGATCCTCGGCTGCTACCCGTCGCGGGCGATCGTCGAGCGCGAGGAGCTGACCGCGCCGCCGCGGCGGGCGGCGGCGCTGGCGTCCGCTGCCCAGCCGGCCGCGCCGCCGCCAGCGCCGCCCGCCACGGGCAAGCCCGGCCTGACGGCGCTCAGCGGCGAC
>JBFGNS010000096.1:0-17005 GCA_041574955.1 Thermoanaerobaculia bacterium
GCGCCCAGCGCAAGCGCGAAGAGCACGACGACACCGATGATTGCAATGCGCCCCATTTCACACCCCCCTCTTCTGGTTGAGGGCGCCACTCTACCGTGGCGGTCCGTTCGGCCTTGCAGATGCCTCCGATGAGCCCCCGAGGGGGAGGTGCGAGGGACAGGTGCTGCGCGCTTCGCGGAGGGGGCTGACTCGGTCGGTATCGCCGGTGCAATGCCAACTCGACATCCCCAACCGGGCGTATTACAATGTAATACATGTCGACCACGTTGACCGTGCGCCTGGATGAGCGGCTGGCTGAGAGGCTGCGGGAGTTCTGCGCTCGCACGGGACGCAGCCGGAGCGAGATTGTCCGCGCCGCGGTCCGCCGCGAGATGGCCCTCGAGAGCTTCGAGGACGTCCGCCGGGAGGTGCTGCCTCTCGCCGAAGCCCGCGGCTATCTGGTGGACGAGGACGTCTTCCGCGACGTCTCGTGAGGATCTTCCTCGACACCAACGTGCTGGTCGCGGCCTTCGCCACCCGGGGGCTGTGCGCGGACCTGTTTCGCCTCGTCCTTCAAGAGCACGAGCTGGTCGTATCGCGGGTGGTGCTCGAGGAGTTGGCGCGAGCGCTCCGAGAGAAGATCGGGCTGCCCGTGGATCGGGTGGCAGCGGTGGGTGACCTGCTCGGGCCCTACCTGGCCGAACAGAAGAGCTCGAGCCAGAGGACGACCTTCGGCCTTGCGGATGCCTCCGATGAGCCGGTCGTCGCCTCGGCGGTCGCGGCGCGAGCCGACCTGATCGTCAGCGGCGATCGGGACCTCGTCGAGACGGAGCTGCCGATCCGGGTCGTCACGCCTCGAGGGCTTTGGGAGTTGCTTCGGACTAGGCGCTAGAGTCGCTCCCCGGCTCGAGCAGCGTGTGAGAGGCCACCGCGGTGGCTCGACACCCTCACGCGAAGCCCCCGACGCCATCTGCGCAGCCCGGAGGAGGGGCCCCAGGCACTTTGCGGGTCGACGCGCGCAGAGCCCACCCCCGATCTCCGGAGGCTGCACACGTCCCCCCTGTCCCAAGGGACCCGGAAGGTGGGCTGTAACAAACATCGCTGCTCGTGCGCCAAGAGCAGCAACCAACGGACCGAAGTCGCCTGCTGTCCGCACCGGGATGCCAGGCGGAAGGAGTTGTCGACCATGAGACTCACGCCAACGAGGCCAAGACTCCCGCTGGCCGCGATCGTCGGCTGCCTGTTCGCGGTGGCTTCGACAGCGTTCGGGCAGGTCGAGGGCTTCAGCGTCGCCCCCGGGGTGCTGATCGACCCCGCCAACGGGGTCGCCTATCTGATGACGCCCGAGCGTCAAGTCGAGGCGGTCGCGCTCGACAGTGGCGGTGTCGTCTGGTCGAGCTCAGCCGCGGCCAGACCGATCACGATTCGGGGTGAGCGAATCATCGCCCAGGTGGAATCCACAGAGGCCAGCGCGACGCTCACCCTGGTCGCACTGGACTCCACGAACGGCGAGCCGGCCGGTCCACCCCAAACGGTGGATCTCGGACCCGGCGTTGTCAGCTCCATCGACGACGGGTTGGAACACGAGTTCGTCGTCGGTACGGCGGAAGCCGATTCGAGAAGTGGCCCAGTGGTCTGGCGCTACTACGAGCAGAAGCCGAGCGGCCCTTTCGAACCCCCGCCTCCCGCGTTCGAGCGTTTCGGCGCCCTCGACGTCAGCGAGACGGCGTCGATAACGCCACTGCCCGTTGGCGGCTCCAGCAGGCAGTCGGGCCAGCCACCCTACTCCCGGCCGCGAGTCTCGCGCCCGGCCTCCGAGGAGCCGCCGACCGGAACGGTCATTCTGGATCTCGCAACCGGGCTTCGCTACCGTCCCGACGGCGGCCTGGTTCCTGGCGTGGGAGGAGTCGTATCGCGCGTCACCGGCGCTCCGCCGGACCCAGTGACCGTCGCGCCGCCGACCGGCGGCCTCATCATCACCGAGGGCGCGATCGGCGAGGAGTTCCCGCCGACTCGGCGGGTTCCCGGCGATCAGTTCGGCTACTCGGCCGACGGCCGCCACCTCGTGGCGAGTGAGTTCACCGGCGTGATCGAGGCGCCCGAACCGTATCGCTGGACCGTCTACAGGCGTGGGACGTTCGAAGTGGAGGCGAGGTTCGTCGCTCAGACCTCGCTAGCGCCGTTCGTCCTGACCGCGAACCGCGTCCTCTATCTGCGGCAGCCCTACCAACGCCGCGAAGGCGGCGCGTTGCAGAGCTATCCGCTGGCACTCGTGGCGCGCGATGCCGGCAGTGGCCGGATCGTCTGGACGCGAGCGGTCCGGGACACGCGGTACACGGGCCCGGTCCCGGTTGAGGCCAGGTGAGAGGGCAAGTCATGACCTTGACGACGACAGATTCCGCCAGATTGGACCGCCCGTCCACCCGCCAGGGGCGAGCCCTCGTCGCCGGCCTGACTCTGCTGGTCGCATTCGACGCGGCGGCTCAGGAAGACCGTGTCTGGGAGAGCCTCGGGCCGCGCGTGATCACCAACAGCAACGAGATCACCGGCATCACGGACCGGGAGGTCGTCGGAGCGGTCAACTCGGTGGCGCCGCATCCGAGCGACGCGGACGAGATGTTCATCGGCGGCGTCAATAGCGGCGTATGGCGGACGGACAACGCCACCAGCGCGTCGCCGGTCTGGCACGACGTTTCGGGAGACCTTCCGTCCCTCTCCATCGGTGCGGTCGCCTACGACATGGCCGATCCCAGCTTCGACACGGTACTGGTGGGAGCCGGACGGTACTCCTCGTTCGGCCGGCTCGGCGGTTCGCCACGGTTCGGTATCTACCGCACCCAGAACCGCGGAGTCGACTGGGTCGACATCGACGGTACCGCGCTCGACGGACGGAGCGTCAACGCCATCTCCGCCAACGGCAACCTGGTCCTAGTCTCGACCGGCGGAAACGTCGCGGGACCGGGGCTGTTCCTGGGACAGAACACGGGCGGCGCCTGGCAGTGGACGCAGCTGTCGGGTCGCGTCCCGACGGGAGCCGCGGCGGCGATTCTGCCGGCCGGCACGACCTTCGACCTCGAGGCGGACCCGACGACGGCAGGCCGGTACTACACGATGAACGCCAGCGGCGTCTTTCGAGCGACCCTGCCGGCGGCAACGCCTGAGGACGCGGCCTGGACCAAGGTCAGCAGCGCCGCTGTCGACGGCCAGCTCGCCACCGCCGCTCACGGCCGGCTGGCGGTCGGACCCGGCGGCCAGGTGTTCGTGGCGATCAGTACCGGTGGGACCGTGCTGTCCTCCCTCTGGCGTTCGCCCGACGGCAGCACTGGATGGCAGAGTCTGGACACTCCGATCACGAGCCCACTCGGCGTCTGGTTCCTGGCCCTCGCCGCGGACCCCACCAACGGCAACGTCGCCTACGTCGGGGGCGGGGGACGGGAGAGCGAGTACCGGGTCGACGCCTCTCTGGCGAGCGGCTCCCAGGCGTTCCGAATCACCCGCGGCGGCACGAGCTCGGACTCGAGGCCGCACGCGGATGTGCGTGACATGAGCTTCGACGCCAACGGCGATCTCATCGAGGGCAACGACGGAGGCGTCTACAAACAGACCAACCCGGCCGACGCCACCGGCGACTGGCTGTCCCTCAACGGCAACCTGTTGGCAACCGAGTATTACGAGCTCGCCTGGGACGCCGTGAGCCATGTCGCGATGGGTGGCGCGATCGACAACGGCACCAGCATCCAGAACGGCTTCGTGCGCGATCGCTGGCTTCATATCCACGGCGGAGACGGCGGCGATGCCGCCATCAACGACACCGGCTCGGCGGTGCAATCCCAGCGCTACACCAGCTCCCAGGAACTCGGCGGCTTCACACGGCGCACCTACGACCAGAACAACACGCAGCTGGCCACCAACGCCGCTCCGATGACGCCGCCCACCTGCGATGGGGGGCTGCCCTGCTTCACGCCCAACTGGCCGTTCGTCACGCCGGTGGCGGTCAATGTCGTCAACCCGGTGCGCCTCGTCGCCGGCGGCAGCAACGGCGTATTCGAGTCCACCGATCAAGGCCAGAACGCGGTGCAGCTGCTGGACGGCGGCGGCGCCGCCGTTCCCAGCATCAACTCCAACGGTTCGGCCGATCCCGTCGCTGCCGGCGCCGACGGCAACGCCGACGCTCTGTACTTGGGCAGCGGTGACGCCGTGTGGGTCCGCACGGCCGGTGGGTTCGGCTCGGCGATGACCCGCACGGACCCCTCGGCCACGCGCACCGGCAACATCGTCGACGTCGTCATCGATCCCGGCGACGATCAATCCGCATTCGCCATCGATGGCGGCGCCGTCTTCTGGACGAGCAACGCCGGAACCAGCTGGACCGACATCAGCGGCAACCTCGCCACCGCGACCACCGCGACGCTGCGGTCGGTCGCGTACTCGACCAGCAACACCGATGGCGCGGTGATCGTCGGCACGGACAACGGTGTCTTCATAGCTCGAGGTGACGGTTCGTCCGTCAACGACGCCTCGGGCGATCCGATCCCCTTTACCGACTGGACCGCTCTCGGCGTCGGGCTGCCCGCCGCGCCGGTCTACGACCTGGAGTACGACCCGGCGGACGAGCTTCTCATCGCCGGCACGCTGGGCCGCGGCGCGTGGGCGGTGAACATGGAAGAGCGCGACCCGATCGACGTCGCGTTGGTGCTCGACAAGTCCGGCAGCATGGGCGATCCCGCCTGCCCCGGGTGCGACAGCAAGATGGTCGTGCTGCAGGACGCGGCCGAGCTCTTCATCCAGACCTGGCAGATGCTGTCGGACGCCGACGATCGCATCGCTGCGGTGTTCTTCGATTCGCTGATCGATACCTTCTCCGCGTCCGGCGACCAACTGGTGACGCTGACCAGCTCCGGGGACGACGTCATCTCGTACATCCGTTCGAAAAGCGACGGCGGAGCAACGGCCATGGGCGGCGGCGCGCAGACCGCCATCAATCTGCTCACCGACGCCAGCAGGCCGAGATCGCTCATCATCCTCACCGACGGGATGCAGAACCGCGATCCGATGATCGAGCTGCAGGGCGGCGTCTACGAGATCCGGAACACGGGCAGGACAGGCTCGGGTGTTGCACCCACGGTGCCTCCGACCCGCCTCGACGTCGCGCTCGACATCAAGGTGAATACCATCGGAGTCGGGGTCACACCGGCCTACGAGGCCGAGCTCAGCGCGATCTCCGGCGGAACGACCGGGCTGCACAAGACGACGACCGACGCGAACGCGGACCTGCGGCGCTTCTATATCGAGCAGCTCGTTGACGCGCTTCGTGACGCCAGTCCGCAGCTCATCGACTACCGGTACGCCAGGGTCGGCGCGGGCGGAACGGACGAGCAGTCGTTCGGAATCAACCCCGGCGCCAAGAAGGTCGTCTTCTCCGTGAGCTGGCACCGTCGAGACGCGGGCCGGCTGGCGGTCGCCATCTTCAAGGACGGCAGGAACGTCACCGAGCTGGTGGAAGAGTCGCGGCGTGGAAGCTTCTACGAAGTGGTCTCATTCGACACCTCCGGCCGCCCGGTTGCAGGTCGCCCACGCTCCGCCTTGTCCTCGGACGGCGAATGGGCAGTACGCGTCCAGGGCTCCGGTGGAGTCGACTACGAAGTGGCCGCGTTGGCCGATCACGGCACGCTCGACTATGAGTTCGAAGCGACGCCTCGACTGCTGCAGGCCGGGGACACGACCGTGCTCACCGCGGAGGTGCAGCTCAACGGCCTTCCCCACGGCGACGACGTCGCCGTTCGGGTCGAGATCGGAGTCCCCCAGGAAGGGATCGCGACGGCCCTCGCCTTGACGCCGACGCCGCCGGGGATCGTACCCGAGGACGGGGAGACGCCCGCCGAGGCCAAGTTGAGGTATCTGTTGCTGCACAGCCCGGAGTTCCGCGAGAGGATCTCGAGGCGCCGGTCTTCGAAGGCACTCGCACGGACGGCCGCCGGCCGCTTCAGCGCACCGTTTGCCGACACGACGGTCGCCGGCACCTACAAGCTGTCGTTCCTGCTCGAGGGCTCCGGCCCGCGAACCGGCGAGTTCGAGCGGCGCGAGGAACGCTTCTTTGTCGTCGAGGCGGGTCCGTTCGCCAGCGGATCCTCGGCAATCCAGACGATCGACGTCGCGACGGCAGCGGGCGTGACGACAACCACGATACGCATCCGCCCGCGGGACATTCACGGCAACTATCTCGGTCCCGACCAGAAGGACGACGTCGGTGCCAGCGTCCCTGGAACCGGAGAAACAGCCGTGGTCACCGATGTCGGCGACGGCTGGTATGAGCTCGTTCTGACCACCAGCAGCAGCGATCCGGACATCCAGATCACGATCGGTGGCGGGGTGGTCGCGACCGGCAAGCCGAACGAGATCGACGTCGAGGAACGTCCACCGATCGTCACCGGCCGACCGCCTGGCACCGGGCCGCCGACGGGTCGGCCTTGCGGCACGGCGCCGGACGTCCGCCTCACCGGCTCGACCGACTACGGAGTGGTCTCGGCCTGGAGACCGGCGGAAAGGACCGTCTCGGTCTGCAATCTGGGCGAATGCCCGCTGAGCGGCACCTCGGTCTCGATCGACTGTACCGCCTTCGCCCCGGTCGCCGATCCGCTGCCGGCGAGCCTGCCGTCTGGCGCCTGCCTGGACCTCGTTGTGCGCTTCACTCCGAGCGCCGAGGGGACCACGACCTGCGAGCTGACCGTCGCCACCGACGACCCGGATTCACCGGTCGTCCGGCGAACCTTGACCGCACGCACGCCTCCCTTCTTCAGCCTGCACGCGGGTCTCGTGGATCCGCAGGGGGCGCTCGGCGCCGTCGCCAGGCAGGGCTCCACTTTCAACCTCGATCTCGTCCACCACTTCCGGCCGAGGTGGGCCTGGGAGGTGCGCCTCGGCTACTCGAAGTTCGACGGCCGCGCCGGGTTCGGCGACACCGACCTCTGGAACCTCTCCGCGAACGCGCGCTTCACCGCCAACCCGACCGATCCGGCGCGCTTCTTCCTCAACGGCGGCCTGGGCCTCTACCACCTCGACCCGGGCGATCTCGAAGGGGGAGGCAATCTGGGCCTCGGCCTCAACGTTCCGGTTGGCCGGCGCTTCGCGTTCGAGGTGACCTACAACTACCACTCGGTCTTCACCGCGTCGCCGAGCCTGGAGTTCGGCCAGCTGCAGGGAGGCCTCCTGGTCTCCTTCTAGGAGAAGAGACCCGAGCCGGGGAGCGCCGAGACCGGGTGAGGGTGCGCCTGCCAGGGTCGCGGGGAGGGCCGTCTCTTGGGGGGTCTAGTCGCTGGAGGGTACAGCGGACGGCCCTCCCCGGCGATGTGGAACGCCCCGCGGCGACCTCTCTGAAGCCTGCCGGCCGGCGGCAGGCGCCGCCGCGGGGCGGAAGCGGGCTCGACGTGGCTACGCGGGCATGTCCTCCTGGGAGCCGGTTCTCCTGATCCGTCTGCGCTAGGAGCGCGCCGGCGCCGCCTTCTCCGGCTCGGGCTTCTCGGCCGTGGAGGGAGCCGGCGCCCCGGGGCGGCGCGGCGGCGGCTGGGGTGCGCCCGAGCCGGAGCCGAAGGCCTTCTCGACCGATTCGGGCTGCATGTCGATGTGGCCGCGGAAGTTGGCGCCGCTCTCGAGGGTCACCCGCGGCGAGATGGCGCTGCCCTTCGCCCTTCCGTCCTTGCGGATGACCACCTCCTCGGAGCCGTAGAGGTTGCCCTGGACCTCGCCTTCGACCACCACCCGCTTGCCCCAGACGTCGGCCTTGAGCCGTCCGCTGCGGCTGATGGTGACCGAGTGCTGGCCGAGCCTCACGTTGCCCTCGAGGCTGCCGGCGATGGTCAGGTCCTCCTCGCCGGTGAGGTCGCCCTTGATGGTGATCGACGAGCCCAGGCTGGCTGGGACGCGCGCGGCGGGCGGTGGCGGCGCCGAGCCCTGGTTGGCGTCTCGAGTGTGCTGGGGCTCCTCTCGCTTCCAGGCCATGGGCGTCTCCTGTCGTGCGGCGGGCTGCTGGTGGTCGCTGCTCGGGGCTTCGGAAGCCAACCGCCATCGCAACGCCGGTGCCAGGCACGCGTCGATCGCGCAAGGCCTTTGCTTCGAGTCGGTTGACCGCCAGACCTTCGGGAGCGCCGACCCGCCGCAGGACAGCTGCAGCAGGGAAATCTTCCCCGCACCGGCCAGACTTTCCCGGGTCGGCCGCGCCCGGGTCTCGGCGACCGGCGCTGGTCGCCGATCTAGCCTGACCTTCTCACCGCAGCAACGGCGCGGTGAGAAGGTCAGCTTAGGGGCAGAACCCCGAGTGGGCTCGACCGCAGACCGGGCAGAACCGGGGGCGCAGCATCGAGTGCTCCGGAGCACCCGAGCCGGCGGCCGACGGATCCGACTGCGAGTGGCCCGACAGCGGCTCGAAGGTCCGGCGCAGCCGGTCCAGGGTCGGCTCCGCAGCGGATTCCCAGGGGAGCGGCGATGGGCGCAGGGGATCGGCCTCGGGCCGCTCCGCGGGGAGAGACTCGACCTGTCCGCGCCTCGGCCCGAGGAGCTTCCGCCTGCCGGGACCCCGATGACGACGAGAGGGCGGCGCCTTCTCGAACGGTAGCAGAGGCGTCTTCATGTCCTCGTCTCGCTACGCAGCATTCCCGTGCCCTACCTGATGTCGCGAGATCTGGAGCCGGAAGTAATCAAAGCTGGAAGAGTCTTGCCATCGGAGTGCCTCCCGCGGCGGCGCAGGATCAGAGGGAGCTCGCGGCGGACATGCACGCTCCTCGACTCCAGAGGCGAGCCGCGGGCGGAGACGATGGCTCGTTTGGGCACCACCCCATCGTGCGGGCTCCCGGAACTCTCGCTATGTTATAATGATAGTTCAAAGTATTCTTACAAATCTCCATGGGAGGGCTGGGCATGGACTGGAGACGACTGGCTTGCGTACCCCTGTTCCTGGTTGCCGCGGGGGCCGCGGCGCAGACGGCGGTGATCGATCTGCCGACCAACGACCTGATCTACGACCCGGGCGCCGGGGTCCTCTACGCGTCGGTTCCCGGCAGCGCGGGTAGCCTGGGCAACACGGTCACGGTCATCGACCCGGCGACCGGTGCGGTCGGCCCGTCGGTGTTCGTCGGCAGCGAGCCCAACCCGCTGGCGATCTCGGACGACGGCTCGTACCTGTACGTCGGCCTAGACGGCGCGGGCTCGGTGCGGAGGGTGGACCTCGCCAGCTTCACCGCCGGGCTCGAGTTCCCGCTGGGGAGCGATCCGTTCTTCGGGCCGTACTACGCCGAGGACATCGAGGTCCAGCCCGGGAACCCGGATGTGGTGGCGGTGTCGCGTCGGTTCAACGGCGTCAGCCCGCGGCACGGCGGCGTCGGAATCTACGACAACGGCGTCGTCCGCACCAACGCCACGGCGCGCCACACCGGCAGCAACGTCATCGAGTTCTCGGACACCGCCGCGACGCTCTACGGCTACAACAACGAGACCACCGAGTTCGGCTTCCGCCGGATGGCGGTCGACGCCAGCGGCGTCACCATCATCGACGTCACCCGCAACCTGATCAGCGGCTTCGGGGTCGACATCGAGCACGAGGACGGAGCGGTCTTCGCGACCTCGGGCGCGGTGGTCGACCCGGTCGGCCTGGCGCTGCTCGGAACCTATCCGGGGGTCGTCGGCTCGGCCGCGGTGGTGGCGGCGGCGGACCTCAACCGCACCTACTTCCTGTCGGGCGACACGATCGAGACGTTCCTCCTGTCGAGCTTCACCTTCCTGCAGTCCGAGACGTTCGCCGGCGTCTCAGGCTCGGGACAGGACCTGGTGCGTTGGGGCACCGACGGGCTGGCTTTCCGCACCACGGGCGACCAGGTGTTCCTGGTCGCCGGCACCGACCTGCCCGATGCCGACGGCGACGGCGTCGCCGACTTCGCGGACAACTGCCCCGACGTCTCGAACCCGACGCAGGACGACGCCGACCTCGACGGCCTGGGCGACGCCTGCGATCCGTACCCCAACGAGCCCGACAACCTGGGGATGTGCCTCAACGAGCTGTCGACCTGCCAGGACGACCTGGCGCTCTGCCAGCAGGACAACGCCGCGCTCCAGGCCCAGATCGACCAGCTCCTCGATCTGCTCGCCGACACCGACGGCGACGGCGTGCTGGATTCGACCGAGCTGTGCCCCGGCACCCCGGGCGGGCAGACGGTCGACCTCGGCGGCTGCTCCCACGCCCAGTTCTGCGCCCGCTGGACCAGCCGCGGCGACTGCAAGGCGGCGGACTGGATGAACGACGAGCCGGTCAAGGCCGACGATTGCAGGTGGCAGGGCGGTAGCTGCCTGCCGACGTCAGGCTGACGCCGAGCCCGTAGCAGGGGCCTGCTGCCTCCCCGGGATCCCCCGGGGGGGCAGGCGCCCCTGCGTTGCGCCGGAAACCCGGCAGTTGGTGTACGTTCCGCGTTCATGCGCGGGGTGGCGTCACTAGCCGGGTTGCTGCTGTTGGCCGCCTGCGGCGGCTCCAGAAGCGAGCGACCGGAGCCGGCGCTCGCACGGCTCGGCCTGCGGGCCTCCACCGGAGCCGCGGCCGGCTACGTCGCGGACTCGGGCTGCCGCACCTGTCACGCCTCGCTCTACGATTCGTTCCAGCACGTCGGCATGGCCCAGGCGCTGCGCCGGCCCGCCGAGGCGCGGCCGATCGAGGCGTTCGGGCGCGAGTTCTTCCACGCCCCCTCGCAGCGCTACTACGCCATCCGGCGCGAGGGCGACAGGCTGGTCTTCCGGCGCCACCAGCTCGACACCGAGGGCCAGCCGATCAACGTCTTCGAGATCGAGATCGACTGGGTGCTGGGCTCGGGCAACCGCGCCCGCAGCTATCTGTTCCAGACCGCCTGGGGCGAGCTGTACGAGGTACCTCTAGGCTGGTACTCGGAGTCCGGATCGTGGGACATGTCGCCGGGGTTCGAGAGCCACGACCATCCCGGCCTGGGGCGGCGGGTGCAGCGCCAGTGCCTGTTCTGCCACAACGCCTACCCCGAGGTGGCCAGCGGCACCGACATCGCCTCGCGGCCGCACCGCTTCCCCGCCGAGCTGCCGCAGGGCATCGGCTGCCAACGCTGCCACGGCCCCGGCGCCGCGCACATCCAGGCGGCGCTGGAGAGCGCCGAGACCGAGACCATCACCGGCCACATCGTCAACCCCCGCAAGCTGCCGGCCGCCGAGCGCGACTCGGTCTGCTTCCAGTGCCACATGCTGCCGGCGGTGGCGGTCATCGGTCTACGGCGCTTCGACCGCACCGACTACTCGTTCCGTCCCGGGGAGCGGCTGTCGGACTACCTGGTTCACGTCGAGATCGACGAGGAAGGCGTCGCCCGCGAAGACCGGTTCGAGATCAACCACCACGGCTACCGGTTGTGGCAAAGCACGTGCTTCCAAGAGAGCGCGGGCCAACTCACCTGCATCAGCTGTCACGACCCCCATCGCAAGCCCGAGTCGGCGGAGTTCCGCGCTCGCGTGGCTACCGTATGTCGCGACTGCCACGGCGACTGGTCGGCGCACGAGCCGGCGACGCCTGCCGCCGCGGCGGGCTGCGTGACCTGTCACATGCCCACCCGCCGCACGCGCGACGTCATTCTGGTGACCATGACGGATCACCGCATCGCGCGTGGGCCGTTCGATCCGGCGGCGCTCGTCGCGCCCCTCGCCAGGAGCGAGCCGGTGATCACCGGACTGCATCTGCTGCCTTTCGGCCAGCCGCCGCGGGGCGACACCGGCGAGCTGTACCGGCTGGCCGCCGGCCTCAAAGCCTATCCGGCGACCGGATTGGTCGAGGCGACCGGCGCCTCTCTCGCCCGATCCGCACCGGCGCAACCACAACCCCACCTTCTGCTGCTCGAAGCGCAGCTCAAGCGCCAGCAGTTCGCCGAGGCCGAGCGCACGGCCAGATCCCTCCTGGCGCTTCATCCGGAGCTGCCGCAAGCCATCGGCTGGCTCGGCATCGCCCTCGTAGGGCAAGGGCGGCACGCCGAAGCGATCGAGACCCTCCGCCGCGCGCTCGCCCTCGAGCCCGCGCCCGAGATGCACTACAACCTGGCGCTCGCCGCCTTTGGCACCGGGCGTCACGAACTGGCCGCGCAGCAGCTCGACGCCGCCCTCGAGCTGCGCCCGCAGTTCGCCGAGGCGTGGAAGTACCGCGGGCGTGTCGAGGTCGAGCGCGGCAACCTCGAGGCGGCGCGCGCCGCGCTGGTGCGCTCGCTCGAGATCGACCCCTCCCACACCGCCTCCTACACCGACCTCGTCAAGCTGCTTCGCAGGCTCGGCCAGCACCGGGAGGCGGAGCGCTACCTGGAGGTCGGCCGGCGCACCGTCGCCGACCCGGCGAAGCTCCGGCCGCTCGCCGCGGACTGAGGGCCACGGGCCACGCCAGGTCGGCCCTGGCCTCGAGATCGCCGCGGGCGGAAGCGATAGGCCGCCGCCAGGATGCCCGGCGGCTCGTCGCTCTACCGCGTCGTCGAGAACTCGGAGTCGCGCCAGGTCCTCGTCGGGAGCAGGTTCGCCCGCCGCTGGGTTGAACAGCGGGACGCGCTCGACCGAGCCGGCCGAGGCCGAGTCGTCGAGCTCCGAGCCGTCCGACTACAGCAGCCTGTGACCTCGCCGGCTGAGACGCTCCCTCGCCGCGCGCCGCGCCTCAGCCGAGTGCCGAGTAGGTGGCCAGGGCGTGGACCAGGATCCCGACAGCCACCGCGCCGGCGAAGACCGCCTTCGACAGCCGGGCCGCCGAGGATCGGAGCACGAGAACGCTCACGGGAACGTACAGCAGCAGCCCGGTGACGGTGCCCGGCGAGTAGGAACCCGCGACCAGCGACGCGACCGGATGGAGCAACCCGTTCAGGCCGGCGAGCGCCGCCAGCGAGACGCCGATCCAGGCCATTCGCGGCGAGCCGCGGGCCGCCAGCGAGCCCGCCACGAAGAGCGCCAGGCCGACCGCATTGACGAGCAGGAAGCGCTCGGCGGTGAGCTCCCTCCCCAGGGCGGCCGACACCCACGCCGGGAATCCCCAGAACCACTCCTCGAGCTGGTGCAGCAGGACCGCCACGGGCAGCAGGGCCACCGCACGCGGTGCCGCCGCCGGCCCGGTCGCGCCTCTGCTCATCCGATCCCCGGCGCTGCTGCCCGTAATCGCCTCGACGATCCGCTCGAGCGCCTCGTCGGATCGGTAGATGCCCGAGTGGCGCAGCTCCCAGAACTTCCACCAGCGTCGCTTCGGCACCTCCAGGGGGGGAGGGCTCTCGAACCGCTCGAACTCGGCCGGGGCCTCGTCGGTGCGGATCTCGGTCAGGAAGTGGACGTACCAGGGGGCCCGGCCGAGGCCGATGCCCCGGCTCTGCGTCAGGCTGGGCACCAGCCACCGCGCCAGCTCGGCGATGGCGACACCGGCCGCCAGGCCGCTGAAGCCTCCAACCGCGAAGGCGAAGAACTGTGGCAAGAGGGTGTCTTCATCGAGTCGGAAAGCCAGGCTGCCGTCGGCGATGCCCGGCTCGACGACCGCGACCCACAGAGCAACGGCGGCTCCGGCGACGAAACACGCCTTGAGATAGAGACCGCTCAGTCGGAACGGGATCGAAGCGACCCGCCGAACCTGCTGCAGCCACCACGAGGGCTCGTCTCCTCGCGGGGTCAGGCTCAGCAGCGGCGGGTTGGGCCGCTCGGCGAAACTGAAGCCCGCGAGAGTCGCAGTGCGCCACTCGTCGATTCGGCGCCGGATCCACGTCTCGAGACGCCGGCGCCAGAAGTCGAAGAACCAGAAGACCAGGTAGGAGATGACGATCGAGCCGCCGAGGACGCGTAGAGGGCACGACGCGTCCCGCCAGAGATGCTCGACGACGGGCTCCAGGAGCAGCAGGAAGCCGACGAAGAAGATGCCCTTGTTGTGCAGCACCTCCCGCATGAAGATGTCGGTCCGCTGCTCGACGTCGTCCCGCTCCCTGCAGGAGACGAACGGCGTCGCCAAACAGATGACCTTGCGGATTCGGCGCTTGTCCTCGGGCGACATCCCGACGAGCGCGTAGCGCACCACGTTGCCGCCGTGGCTGTGGGCGATGAGATAGTGATCCGCGGAGTCGTGCCGCTCGAGAAGATCGGCAAGCCTCGCCCTCAGCACGTCTCCGCCCGCGCGGCGCGCCGCCGGGGAGTTGCGACCGCTCCACTTGGCGACCTCTACCGTCACCTCGGGGGACAGGCCGGCAAGCGCCTGGCGCAGCTTCGAGCCCGGCCTCGTCCACCGCGCGTCGACCGCCCAGGTACCGTGAACCAGGATTACGACGCGAGCCGGGCTCGCGCGAGGGTGCCGCTTGTCCCGATCCTCCACTGACGACCTTTCAACGCGATGACGCTGAAGTTATCAGGCCGCAGCCGGGCTGGCTGAGCGCGGGCGGCGTACAATAGGCGCCGTGCAAGGGGGCCTCGACACACCGTCCGCGCCGGCGCGTGGCCGCTCGGCGGGTTGTGCGCGCCGTCTGCTGACGGTGCCGCGCACGGCCGTCGGGCTGGCGGCCGTCGTGGCCATGGCCGCGCAGCCCGCCCCCGCCTGGACGCCGGCGGCGCGGCAGGCGATCGCCGAGCAGGCGGCGGCGCTGGCGCCGCGCGACCTGACGGGGCAGCTCGAGCGGCATCGCCACGCCCTCAGCGGCGCCGCCGCGGCGCCCTGCCCGGGCAACGCGCACGACGGCGGAGTGCGCCTGGCGGCGGCGATGCGGCAGGAGGTGACGGCGGCGGTCGCGGCCATCCGCGCGCACCGGCCGTTCGCCGAGATCGTGGCGCGCCTCGGCACCCTGGCCCACCTGGCGGCCGACCTCAACGACCCGCTGCGGGTGGACGACGGCGACCCGGCCGAGCCGCGCTACGCCGCCGACTACGCGCGTTATCTGGACTCCGCCCGCCCCCGGTTCGCGGTGATCTTCTACGGCGGCGGACGGCGGTTGGGCGACGCCGGCGACCTCGACCGGCTGCTGGGACGCGCCGTCGAGCGCGGCCGGCGGCTGTACCCCGACGTCGCCCGCGAGTACCGCCGGATCGGCGGCCGCAGCGGCCTGACCGGCTTCGACGACCGCTCCACCGCCTTCGCGGTCGGCTCGCTGGCCTACAGCCACGCGGTGAGCGATGTCGCCGCGCTGCTGCGCTACGTCTGGCTCGAGGCCGGCGGCAGCGACCGCGGCGCGCTGGCGGCGGTGGCCGGCGACCGTCTGGTGCTGCTCGGCCGCGGAGCCACCGCGCGCTAGAGCGCGCGCTTCTCCCATGCTCAAGGCTTCGCGCGCCCTGCTGTCGGTCTACGACAAGCGCGGCCTGGTCGAGCTCGGCCGCGGACTCGTCGCGTTGGGGGTCGAGCTGCTGTCGACAGGCGGCACCTACCGCGCGCTCGACGAGGACGGCATCCCGGTGCTGCCGGTGTCCGAGGTCACCGGTTTCCCGGAGATCCTCGACGGCCGCGTCAAGACGCTCCATCCGCGCATCCACGGCGGCATCCTGGCGGACCGTGAGCGCGCCTCGCACGTCGCCGCGCTGCGCGATCACGGCGTCGCGCCGATCGACCTGGTGGTGGTCAACCTCTACCCGTTTCGCGAGACCGCCGGCGACGCCCAGGCCAGTCCGGAGCAGATCATCGACATGATCGACATCGGCGGGCCGGCGATGGTGCGGGCGGCGGCCAAGAACTACCGGGGCGTGGTGGTGGTCGTCGATCCCGACGACTACCCGCAGGTGCTGGCGGCGCTCGAGCAGGGCGACGGCCAGGTACCGGAGCCGCTCCGCCGCCGGCTGGCGATCAAGGCGTTCCGCCACACCCAGGCCTACGACGCCGCCATCGCCCACTGGCTGGAGCACCAGAGCGGCGACGAGGACAGCCACTTCCCCCGCCACCTGCTTCTCGACCTCGAGAAGCTGGCCGAGCCGCGCTACGGCGAGAACCCTCACCAGGGGGCGGCGGTCTACCAGCTGCAGGGCGCGGGCGGCGTCTTCTCGGGCTTCGACCAGCTGCAGGGCAAGGAGCTGTCGTTCAACAACCTGCTCGACGCCGACGCGGCGCGCACCCTGGTGGCGCGCTTCGGTGAGCCGGCGGCGGTGATCGTCAAGCACGGCAACCCGTGCGGCGCCGGCCGCGGCGACACGGTGCGCGAGGCGTACGAGCGCGCCCTCGCCTGCGACCCCAAGTCGGCGTTCGGCTCGGTGGTGGCGGTCAACCGTGACGCCGACGAGGGGCTGGCCGAGGCGATGGCGAAGCAGTTCGTGGAGGTGGTGGTGGCGCCCGGCTTCGACGACGCCGGCCTGGCGCTGCACGGCCGCAAGAAGGCGCGGCGGCTGATCCGCTGCCCGGTCTTCCAGCCCGAGCGCGGCGACCTCGAGCTGCGCGCGGTGGACGGCGGCCTGCTCGCCCAGACCCCCGACCACGAGTGGGACGACCCGGCCGGCTGGCGCTGCGTCAGCCAGCGCAAGCCCGAGCCCGAGGAGCTGAGGGCACTCGAGTTCGCCTGGCAGGTGGTGCGCCAGGTGCGCTCGAACGCCATCGTGATCGCCAACGGCGACCAGACGGTGGGTATCGGCGCCGGCCAGATGAGCCGCGTCGACTCGTGCGAGATCGCGGTGCGCAAGGCCGAGCTGCCGATCTCGGGCTGCGCCGCCGCCTCCGACGCCTTCTTCCCGTTCCGCGACGGCCTCGACTTGCTGGCCGACGCCGGCGTCACCGCCGTCGTCCAGCCGGGTGGCAGCAAGCGCGACGACGACCTTATCGCGGCCGCCGACGAGCGCGGGCTGGCGATGCTGCTCACCGGCCGCCGGCACTTCCTGCACTGAGCGCGATGGCGCGGCGCGGCTCGATCTGGCTCGTCTGCGCGCTGCTGGCCGCGGCGCCGGCGGCGCGCGGCGCCGAAGGCGACGACGCCTGGCGGCTGCTGCGCGAGCTGCGCGCGGCGCTCGAGGCGGCGCCGCAGGTGGCCGATTTCGAACAGCAGTTCCTGCCCGCCGGCTTCTCGAGCGGCGAGCGCGA